>JAKPZU010000133.1 GCA_029559915.1 Bacillota bacterium | reverse complement strand
TGTTTTTGTTTTTTTCCTGTTTTTTGTAGTTTATATTGTTTTTTACGAAAAAGAAGTTTGGAAAAAAGTGACTATTTTAACTATTACAATGTGTCTTTTTCCATATGTTTCTAATAACTATAAATTAATCCATTTCTTTATTCCCCTTTACCTGTTCATAAACACCGATAAAAAAGAAAAATATGATATTTTATATGTCATTTTATTTTCTCTGTTGTTGATGCCTAAAAATCTTCGCTTCATCATAAAATATGATTTTTATTCCGGAGTATTAATCGATCCTTTGATTATGTTAATTTTATTATTTGTCATTATAAATAGTTTTTCAAAGGATCACACACATAAGATGAAATCATGATTTATAAAATAAAGACAAATAAAGATAATTAGAATTATCTTCTAACCCATATATTTTAACCGGGCAGATTTGTTAATGTTATGAGCTGTAAGTCTCAGAAGGTTTTAAAAGAATATGTCAGTTCGGTATTATATTTCTGCTTATTACTGTGATATATGTGTTACCGTAATTTACAGTCATGTACATTGCTGGTCCGAAATATAAATAATTAGGAGCGTATTCAGATGCAGATACGAGTAGCAGATTACATCGCTGATTGGCTTACAAAAAAGAGCATAAAACATGTATTTACCGTAACTGGCGGCGGTGCAATGCATCTGAACGACGCTTTCGGAAAACATCCAAAGCTGAAATGTATTTACAATCATCACGAACAGGCTTCGGCCATGGCTGCAGAAAGCTATGCCAGATTATGCAAAAAGATTGCTCTCGTATGCGTCACCAGCGGCCCGGGTGGTACAAACGCCATCACCGGCGTGCTGGGTGGCTGGCTCGACTCTATCCCTATGCTGATCATTTCGGGGCAGGTTCGTTTCAGCACAACAGTCAGAAGCACTGGATTAAAGCTTCGTCAACTGGGCGATCAGGAATATGACATTGCCAGAGTTGTCGTATCAATGACCAAGTACGCCGAAATGGTTATTGATCCTTACGAGATACTTTATCATCTGGAGAAGGCTTTCTATCTTGCCGTCAACGGCAGGCCTGGCCCCTGCTGGCTCGATATTCCTCTCGATGTTCAAGGAGCAATCATAGAAACAGATAAATTAAAACCTTACGATAGGGTTGAAGATAAAAATGAAGTTCCTTCAAAACTTAAAGTTTCAATAATCAATAAAGTGCTTATGAAAATAGCGTCTGCAAAACGGCCGGTACTTTTCGCCGGTTCAACAGTCAGCCAAAATGAGCTCAGTGAAAAATTCGTAAAAATGGCGGAGATGCTCAACATTCCAGTCGTCACGGGATTTAACGCGCATGACTGCATACCTTCTGCACATCGGCTTTTTATTGGAAGACCTGGCGCTATAGGTGACAGAGCGGGAAATTTTGCTGTGCAAAATTCCGATCTATTGCTGGTGATCGGGGCCAGACTCAACATTAGACAGACGGGTTATGCCAACGACCAGTTTGCCAGAGAAGCGTTTAAAATAATGATTGATATAGATCCTGTTGAATTAAAAAAGAGAAGAATCAAACCTGATCTTGGCATACACGCTGACGCAACGGATTTCATTAACAAAATGATAGAAGTCATGGGTAAATATTCTTTCAATAAAAACGCCGAATGGATAAAGTGGTGCAAAAAACGCAAAAAAAAATATCCTGTTATCTTGTCTGAATACTGGAAAAAAGACAAACCTGTCAATCCTTATTGTTTCATGAATGTCCTTAGCAAAAAACTTAACAATAAAACAGTTGTCGTAACTGCTAATGCATCGGCCTGTATTTGTTCTTTTCAGGCTTTAAAGATAAAAAAAGAACAAAGGCTATACAGCAATTCCGGGGCAGCATCAATGGGTTACGACCTTCCCGCGGCAATTGGCGCTTATTATGCAGCCCCTGACAAGCAGATAATATGCCTTGCAGGTGATGGTAGTATACAAATGAATTTGCAGGAAATGCAAACCATCGTGCACAATAAAATACCTCTCAAAATATTTCTGATTAATAATAATGGCTACCATTCCATAAGACAGACTCAAACGAATTTCTTCGGGAAGCCGCTGGTGGGTTGTGAGCCGGAAAATGGTGTTAGTTTTCCTCCCATGGGAAAAATCGCAAAAGCTTATGGTATCAAATATTTAAAATGCAACAGAAACAGCCAACTTGTTGAAACCATCGATCAAACATTAAAAAACAAAGATACGATAATCTGCGAAGTGGTAGTAGATCCGGAACAGCCTTTTGCACCCAGAGCATCTTCAAAAAAACTACCTGATGGCAGAATGGTTTCCAGGCCATTGGAAGATATGGCACCTTTTTTAAGCGAAGCAGAACTAAATAATAACATGTTGATAGACTTAACAAACAAATGATAGTGGAATAAAAGTGGACATAAACATGAAGCTTAATGATGTTTTTGAATACAAACAGGATTTAAACAGAGAAATTTTAAAAAATAAATTTAATGATTTTATTATTTACGGCGCCGGAAATGTTGGAAAGGATGTCTGGAAAATTTTAAAAGATATAAAAGTATCAATTTTATGTTTCATTGATATTGATGCAAAAGAAAAAGATGTTTATAATAAAACGCCTGTAATCACACTGGCAGAAGCTTCATCAATGGAAAAAGAAAATATTTGTGTAATTATTGGAATGATGAATGCTTACCATGATATCAAGTCAATAGCAGATAATCTGAAGGCTATGGGATTTAATCATATAATCAATTTTTATGAATTTTATCACATTTTCCCAGAGGAATTAGGAGAAAGATATTTTTTGCAGACAAAAGAATCATTCAACAAAAACAAATCAGATGTAATAAACGGCTTGAAACTTTGGGAAGATGAAAAAAGTAAGAATATTTATGAGCAGACAATTCTCTTCAGATATACCGGAGACTTGAAACATTGTCCAGTTCCGGACAAGTTTGAAAATCAATATTTGCCTGACGATGTACCTGGCTGGAATTGTCCATCGAATTTCATAGATTGTGGAGCATATGACGGTGACACATTAAAAACTTTATTCAATAAATTCGGTAAAATTAGCAGTATTGTTGCTTTTGAACCCGACATTGTGAATTTTGCAAAACTGAAAAGAACCGTAAACAGCTTGGACTTGGCGAGTGAAGTCATTTTATACCCTTGTGGCGTGTATTCAGAGACAGAACAGCTCAGATTTTTAACAAACTTGGGCGAAGCCAGTTATATCAGTACAAAAGGAGAAACAATCATTCAGACGGTATCTTTAGATGACGCATTAAAAGGGTATTGCCCTGATCTGATAAAAATGGATATAGAAGGGGCAGAGATGCAGGCATTAAAGGGTGCGGAATTTATAATAAATAAATTTATACCAAATTTGGCCATATGTCTTTATCACAAACCCCAAGATATCTGGCAGATCCCGGGTTTGATTAAAAGTTGGAATCTAGGCTACAAGTTTTTTTTACGTGCATTCGGATTCAATTCATTTGATCTTGTACTTCTTGCTGTCAAATGATTTATTGGAACTAATATTAATATGTAAAGGAGAATGAACATGGATAAAACAATTTTTGAAGATTTGTTTATTCTTGAGCTTGCAAATAATCACTGGGGCAAATTGGAGCGTGGGCTGAAAATAATAAAAGAGTTTTCTACTATCGTTAGATTCAACAACATTAAGGCCGCTATCAAACTGCAGTTTCGCGATGTAGATTCTTTCATCCACAAAGATTTTAAAGATAATAAGAATATCAGATACATAAAAAAGACCATAGACACAAAGATGGATGTCGAACACTACGCAACAATGGTGGAATCCATAAAAAAATCAAACTGCATCGCGATATCAACACCATTTGATGAAAAATCGGTTGATTTGTGCGTCAACGTCGGGATTGAAATAATTAAAATAGCAAGTTCTGATATAAACGACTGGTTTTTGATTGAAAAAATTGCCAAGACAAGGAAACCTGTAGTGTTGTCTACCGGAGGATCGTCGCTTAAAGATGTTGATGATGTCGTAAAATTTTTCAACAGCAGAAACATTCCTCTCGCGGTCATGCACTGCGTATCGCTTTATCCGACCAATGACCGGGACCTGGAACTTAATCAGATTGATTTTTTAAAAAATAGGTACCCTGATAATGTAATAGGCTTATCTTCGCATGAATTTACTGATTGGTCTTCCTCTATTATGATTGCCTACGCTAAAGGCGGCAGAATATTTGAAAGACATATAGATATAGATGACGGTGAGTTTCAGGTATCTCCATATTGTTCCAGACCTGAGCAGATAGATATATGGTTTAAGAGTTATCAGAAAGCAGTTGAAATGTGTGGCGCACCCGGAATTTATAAACGTATACCTCCGGAAGCAGAAATAAAATATCTCGATGCGCTTCTCAGAGGGGTTTATGCAAAAACCGACTTAAAAAAGGGTCATGTCATTCAACATGAAACCGTTGATAGTGATGTTTATATGGCGATCCCTCTACAAAAAGGTCAGTTATCTTGCCGGGAATTAATGTCAGGCGAAGTTTTATTACGAGATGTAAAAAAGGATGAACCTATCATGATTGATATGATCGATAGCCCATATGCAAAAAGCGAAACTTTGAAGAAGAGAATATATGAAAGAGGATTATAAGAGGTTAAAATGTTCCTCAATGGGGAATCCCCTTCAGACAAATTAAAAAAAAATCAGCATACTGAAATTTTTAATTTCTTAACCTTTTTCCTTAGTGCTCATATTCTTAAAATTCGAAAACATGAGATTGAGATCTATAGAAATAAAATATCTATTGTTTGATTTTGACGGTACCTTAGCAGACAGCAGCACTGGAATTATATCTTCCATGAAATGTGCCCTTGAAGAAAGCGGCATTAATATTAACTTCACTGACAACGAAATATGTAAAGTAATTGGACCGCCGTTAACGTTGATGATAAGGAAGTTGCTCGGTGAAAGAGTTGCTGATGAAATGGTTGATAGGATTGCCGTTAATTACAGGCAACATTACAGTCATAGTGGTTTATATCAGGTTGAACTTTACGATGGCGTAAGAGAAATGCTACAGACACTCGATAAAAAAAATAATCTCTATATTGTATCCTCGAAGCCAAAAGATTTTATCCTGAAATTAATTAAATACTTGGACATTGAATCTTTTCTCAAAGGTATCTACGGATCAGGATTTGAGCTGATTCCAAAACATAAGGCGAAATTAATTGAGGAAATGATGAAAGAAAACCGTTGTAATTCTGAAGAATGTCTAATGATAGGAGACAAAGCAGATGATATCATAGCAGCAAAACAAAATAATATGAGATCAATAGGAATTACTTATGGTTATGGAACATGGCAGGAACTGAAAGAAGCAAATGCTGATATCATTACTGATACACCTTTAGGTATATTGGCAAATATTAAAGGACTGGAAGGTTCAGAAGTGTTTGATTTAAAAAATGAAAATAAATTTTAATTAGCTATTGGAGCATCTCTTTTGAACATATCATGGCAGCAACTGTGGCAAGACCATCAGGTCAAAATACGCTTCTTCTTAATCGGTGTTTGGAATACAATTTTTGGTTATCTAACTTATATCAGCCTTGATCACCTGTTTGCTATGATTTTTCAAAAACGCTATGTAGCATATATGACAGCGGCTGTTTTATCCAACATCATCGCCACAATCAGCGCGTTCCTTTTTCACAAGCATATCACCTTTAAGTCAACGGTCAAAGGCCGAGGCGTCATTATTGAATTTTTCAAATTCTATTCCACTTATACGGCAACCAATATTCTCGGTCTTGCGTTGCTTCCTTTTTTCGTC
>JAKPZU010000128.1 GCA_029559915.1 Bacillota bacterium | reverse complement strand
TGATGATCGATGCAGCCGAAAGCAGGATGCAAATCGACAAAACAATCCATGCGCCTGCCTTTTGTTTTGGTGCAACCAGTTCAATGATGGACATTGCAGCCTCCCGCCATGCATACCGCCGATAGAATTGATTCTTTTTTCAAAATCCGGGATACTTCTTCCGCCATACAAAAAGGGTGCAGAGGTCATTCCCTTTGCACCAGATTTGCACCGAACTAAAGCAAGCCAACCTACAAATAATATTGATTTTCTGGTGGAGGCGGCGGGAATTGAACCCGCGTTCCACCATGTAACTATAAGATTTAATTAAGTGTAAATTGGTAATGGTAAAATATTGGTAAAAACCGTGATAAAAAAACGGGGTTGAACGCAGCGCCGTAAGCGCTGCTCCGGTGTAGTAACGGGTTACAAAATTATTCATTGACTTCTCCATAAGCCATTTTCATAAGCTCTCTAAGAAGTGATTCATGTTTTTTTATGTCACCTTTCCCAAGACGAATTCTGTAACGCCCCCATCTGCTATCATATTCCATAATATCAATACCGGCCTCCTCCAATTTTGCTTGGATTTCATCAGTACGTTCAATCCGTGGTTCAAAACGCACCCAATCTTTTTTTGGACGGAAAATAGCAAAATTTTTTGGTTGGCCACTTTTTGTAGCAATACCGATATAGAATTTATTGTATTTGAGTACCAAGTCTGGCGCGATCTCATTTACTAATTTCATCAGAAAATCTGTAATTTCCAATGTACCTTTTGTGCCGCGCTTTTCCCAGTACGATCTATCTGTTACCTCTTGGCCCTCTTCATCTTCATCAACTAGACCTAGACGCATTTCATTTAAAACTGTTGTGAAGACAAGTGATACTTTATCATCTAACCTGAATGCTTGCATTTGAATAGCAACAAGTGGAATAAAGCCATTAAACAAGCTTATAACATTTAAAAACCTACCCGTAATTTCCTCCGCCACAAGCACGGCAGTATGTTCATATTGCGGATAAAGCTTTCTTTCGATGTCCCAATACTCTATCGTCCGAATAATGTGTGATTCATCCGATTTCCCAAGCTGGATTTCTATTTCATAACGTCTATTTGATTCAGCGTCTTGACATAAAATATCTAGACGTCCTCCTTGAGGATGAATTCGTTCTTTGTCTTTCAAGATTAGATCACCAAGGCCAAGAAGAGATGGATCTTCTGCGATTAGCTTTTGTACCCATCTTTCGTTCAATTCTTGGTGTCCTTTGAGTATGATGCGTTCTGGTTTTGCATACTTTAATGTACTCATGAAGTTCTCCTTTCGGGCTTTTCCGTTGATTTTATTATGATCCTACAGTATCCGATAAAGAATGAAAAGGTTGCCCATAAATCATGCTATGTATTGAGTAGCTTTGCTTTTTGCCTTTCGAACTCCTCAGGTGTTAATACACCTGAGTCTTTCAAATCT
>JAKPZU010000117.1 GCA_029559915.1 Bacillota bacterium | reverse complement strand
CGGTTCAGGATTGCCGTTGATGTAAACCGCAAGAATCGGATCACCTCCGGCAGTGTCGTAGTGCTTTGTTGCAAGCCCTGTCTTTCCGTAAAACGGGCTTTCTCTGTTGATGATTTTGACGTTTTTCATGATGATTGTTTGTTAAATATATTTAAGCCATTGATTATAAATTTCAGTTGCTATTTGTGCCATCATCACCGGAGGAACAGACATTCCAATTAAATATTTTGGATTATTAGATACAAAATTATAATCCATTGCATAACTGCCACCTAAAATAGCTTCATTGAAATTAATCATTCTTTTTATAGTTGGATGCCAAGCTCCGTGATTTGGGTCTGCACAAATTGTATTTAAAGGTTCTTTGGGGTTCGCTTTATAGTCTCCAAAAAAATGTCCTTTAGGATGCTTCGTTGAAAAGGATTGACCACATTCCACTAAATCATAATATTTACTTACTTCTGTATCATCTTTTATGCTTATATCTTCTTTTTCTGCAATATTCTCAAATGGTATCTCCATTTCATTAAATTCTAATTTCAATTTAGGCAAAACAGTAAACATATCAGCCTGGTATAAAAACGGGTCAGCCAAATCTTTTCTTAATGCTATGAAAAATACTCTTTCTCTCCGTTGTGGTACACCCATCCTTGAAGCATCTAACACCCAGTGCTGACAATAATATCCAGATTCATCTAACTGCTTATAGATTTCACGAACATAACTGATAGCTTCACCTAATAATAATCCTTTAACATTTTCAGCAATAACAACTTTCGGCTGTAACTTTTTAGCCAGATCAATGAAGTCAAAAAACAATGTGTCAAGAACCTGGTTCGCCTGACCTTCACGAAATTTCTTTTCTTTGCCCCAATCTTTTTCACGATTACCAGCCATTGAAAAGTTACTGCATGGCGGTGAACCATCTAATATGTCAAGATGATAAAGTTCATCAGGCAAGTCATCTCTCAGTTTAAAAGTCTGGATCGGTTCCAGGTAAGCATACTTAGGATTAAGATTTGCCTTATATGCTGCCATCATCTTAGGATCAATCTCATTGCATCCTATCACATCAAAACCGGCAAGTTTATATCCCATTGAAGAACCACCACCACAGGCAAAACAACTAAATACAGTTCCTTTGTCTTTTGTAAAGACAGCATCCTTTAATGTCCACTTATAAGGAAACCGGTGCATAATTACCTTGTTTCAAAGATTTCTGACATTGCCTGTTTCTTGCACTTGTTGTAATACTTTATTGCTTCTGGTTTCTTTGCTTCCCAATCGGCTTTGTTGAACTTCTGCTCATACAATTCTTTTGCTCTGTCTTGGAACTTTGCGATTTTTTCAAACGTTGTCATGATGTTCAGTTTTAAATACAACGCTAATTTATAGCTGTTATTATTCAAAATCTATGATAAATGTCATGATTAT
>JAKPZU010000109.1 GCA_029559915.1 Bacillota bacterium | reverse complement strand
CTTGGCTTCATCTATTGTTAGTCCAAGAAATTCTTCTTCAGTAAAATTGATCTCATCTGGATAAAACTCAAAAAGAAATTCTTCTTTATTGTTTTCCATTGTAACATAGACCATAGGCATTGGATCAAACAAACCTTTCGGGTAATCTGTAATTCTGGCTGATATTATTTTCATAATTCTTTTTTTTATGCTGTAAATGTTATGTAAATATACTTATTCACTAAATAAAATTCGTCAACTACATTTATCATAAGAAGAAGAGAAAGAGAGCAATAGTATAATAAAAAAAGTATTAACGTATATTCCGGAATATTATCAAAATCTCACTCATCCACATTAATCAAATCATCTGCTGACACTAATTGTTGTGGCTTCAATGATTCTCCCCAATTGGGAAGGTTTTGGACTTCAATGTAACACCTGTTGGTTACTTCATTATAGTTAGTTACCAAGAAGACTAATCCTTCCTCATCCGGGGTCGGATTTTTGAATTTCACAGGTTTTAACAGATCAAGGTGTGTCATTTATTATGGATTATTAATAGCAATTGCAATATACACGGATGCGGTGGAATCTTTAATATAACGCAAACTTATAAATTCCTATAGATATCACTGATCTCTTCACTTTTTATTCCCAGATAACGTTTCGTAACCCTGACGCTGCTATGGTTAAAGGCTTCACCGACCAGAATAAGTGATTTCTCTGAATAATTGCTCCTTTCCCAGCAGTGCCTTGCCATCGTTTTCCGGAAAAGATGGCTGGACGTTGAATTCGCAGGGACTGGTATATTATAATTCTTTACGATTTGTTTCAGTTTCCTGTTAACATACTGCACGTTGATAGCCTTGGTTTTTGTCTTGTTTATGAACAGCAATTCATTCGGATCGATTATTCCCATTAAACGGTATAGCCTTTCAATAATATCCACCAATGCCGGATTCAAATCAATCCTGCGTATTTTTTTTGTCTTTCCTTCAGAAACCACGAGAAATTCATGCCCCAGAAAATCACTCCATCGAAGTTTCAGGATATCTCCAATCCTCAGAGCAGTATAGCATCCAACGGCAATCAATAATTGGAATTTGTACTCATGGTCTCTTTCAAGGCGGTGAAGCAAGAGCACCATCGTATCCCAAGGCATGTAGGTTGCGGTAGTCATCTGTCCTTTTAAACTCATATGTTCTTATTTTAAGGTATTCAATATCTGCGTATTACAGTCGTGGAATAACTTCCAGACCACTAATTGTAGTGAAGTAGACCCCAGCACCATTCCCTTCCTCATCAACCGAAGGATAAATTGCTGTGCCGTCAGTGAAGAAGATTATCAATGACCGTTTGTACCAGCCAAGTTCTTTCTGCTCGTCCTCGTTTAAATAGCCAACATACCTGATGCACTTTCCAACAAGTGCAGAATTGCATTTCTCTTCCCACTCCTTTATATTCTCGTTGCGGGAATCAGGTTTCTCTTGATTGCTTCTTTTGTCTGTCTTTTTCATATGTTGTAACTATTATTGGTTTACTGGTTTTTGGTGTCACTTATGCCGTTTTTGGTTTAATAGTGACACCACTTTTTCTTCTCAAATTTCAATGAGCCACATATGTCTTTATATATCTGCATTTTACAAAACCCATATTAGTATCACTTTGTGCAAAAGTGATACATGCGGAAGACTGGTTATTATGTCCTTGGATGTTATTATTCATAAAACATAAATTAGTTGAACAGGTATGGGTAAATCTTATACCGTGGGTTAGTTGGCGGAACTTTTACGATGATTACTGATGCTGGCATTGGCACATTACGTTCATCTACCTCGTAAATTATGAAATACCATTCAAAAGACTCTGTGTCTGTAATATGCACTTCGTGCCGGTATCTTTTTTGCTTTCCCATGTGGTAAAGATAATAAAAAATGTCATTATTATATGGTAAATATTATATGGCTTTATAAATGTGGTAATAATTTGGACAAAACGTGTAATTTTGTAGACATTGGTTACCTACCTTTGTTAATACAACAATTAGTCATGGCACACGAAAGGAAAAAGAGCATACCGAAAAATCATCAGGAAATACTGTTAGCCATAGGCAAGCGAATCCGTGAACTCCGAATAGGGAAAAAGATACCGATTGAAAAATTTTGTATGGAAAATAAACTTCCCCGAATAAGTTATTCAAACCTTGAAGCCGGGAAGAATTTTCAGATGACAACATTACTGGCAATCATTGAAGCACATCCTGATGTAAAATCACTTGCCGATTTTTTTAAAGATATTTGAACGGCTTCCGGTAATCCCGTATCGAAATTACATCTGCAGAATATAAAATTGATGGATCACCGATGTGTGTAGGCGGGTTTTTGGCATTTTTTAAGCCATAAAATGACGTAATCAGGGTTTTTTCCGCTTTTTCCGGGTGTTATTATCTCAATTTGGGTGCATATTCTCAAGGTTATTTACGTGCAAAGAACGCATAAACACAATTACAGGACAGGTCAATGTCTAATATGTTGTTCTTTTCTTGCAGAGTATTTATTATAAAACCTCGTTGATGAAAGCAAAAAAGATAACGCCAGAAAATCAAAGAAGGCTGGAAATTTTCGGAATGTATATGCGTGAACTCAGGCGAAACCAAGGTCTAACACAGATCGAACTTCGCAAAAACCTGAGTACACCGCCTCATCGAAACACGATAATCCGAGCCGAAGCCGGAAAAAATATTTCAATCCTTACGGCATTTGAGTTAGCCGATGCTTTGGATATCGAAATAAAGGAACTGTTCGAAATGGTTGATTAGTGGGTTTGCGAAGTTAGATTAGCAGTCCAATCACTAAGCCAATAATGGCTGCGATGATAATATAAATAATCAAATTACTGCCGGATTTGGAAGCCTGTATAAGTTGCTCGTTTAATCTGGTATTTTCAATTTTCAATGCATCAAATTTTGTCTGGACTTCGGCAGTAGCCATTTTGACCAACTGTTTGCTGTTTTCTTCATATGTTTTCTGAAGGGTCTTTAATGCTTCGTCCTTGGTCTTGATCTGATCTTCAAAGGTTTTAGTCAGGTCTTTTTTCACTTGTTCAATGAAAAGGCTTTTTGATTTTGCTTGTTCAGCAACTGCTTCATCAACCCATACTTTAAGACTATTTCCATAATCATGGGGCAGGTGGAATTTCTTGTCAGCAATTTTGTCAGCCAAACTGTCGTCAACAACATGTCCTAATGCAGTTATAAATAACGGCTTTAATTTCACTATTTCCTCGCCAAGATCAGGATCATTGAATACTTCCATCACAGATTTATCACCACCACCACGGATAAGTGCAATGGCATCAACGGCTGAGGTATTGATTTTCCGTAACAGATTAATTATTTCACTCTTGGATGTAAGATTACAACGGTACTCATCGATTTTAAAACGGACTTTTGATTCTGCAAGTCCAGCCTCAAAATCTTTATTGACTATCCCTGTCGAACCGTAAATATTAATAATCTGGATGGGTATGTTGTTATAAATCCGATCTTTAATAAGTGCTTCAACGTCTTTATACCCTTTGGTTGCTTTTTTTTGTAAAACTTCAAACCGTTTAATATCATCTTCAGAGAAGGGATTTGTTTCTTTCTGCATAATCTCATCAACAACAAACACCAACTCAATTGTTGAAAAACTTATTTTCTTCTCAATATACCCTTTAAAGACATAAATGTTATGATTTTCCAGTTTGCTCCTGATCAATGAAGGGATTCTGGCTTTGATATATTTGCTATCATTTGGACTCTTGATGTCATCATAATAATATCCCCCGTACTCTTTGCTGTTTTGTGCTGCTTGGTATTCACCCTTGGCAAGTATCATCCTGCCATCAACCGGTGATTTAAGGGCATTTGCAAAGACCCCTAAAATAGTGGTGGGTGAATATACATTTTGAAACTCATGGACTACTTGGAGTTCATTTTTTTGATCATCAGTAGTTTCCATAACAGAAAATTTAATGGATGTTTGGCATTAAGTAATTTAAGCATTCGGTCAAGAAAAGCGTATATAATAGAATTCTAATAATCTGAATAAATACACCATCCTTTCTTAATCCTGTTTTAAAAACCCCCTTTTTTGTCTACTTTTATTGTATATCGAAAATAGCCGTACGCATTAAAATTATACTAATTCCATTAATCTCACAATCATGAGCCATATCGCCCTTGAAATCGAAAACTGGAAAATTGTTAATATTGATAAGGAATTTGCATTTTCTTATAATAATGATCCAGTAGGTTATAC
>JAKPZU010000101.1 GCA_029559915.1 Bacillota bacterium | reverse complement strand
TTATTTATGATTGACGATTTATTATTTATTCAGATACGGATCTTTCCTGAGGGTATTAGGTGGCTACGTCTCAACAAGACATATCTTTTTCATGCTGATCAATTGTCTGTTCAGTATATTCTCAACTACTCCTTTCTCTATTCTAAATCAGAACATCGGGACAGGGATATCTGAATAAATTCCTTTTAGAGGAGGCATTGTTATATTTATTACTTTACCGAGAACCATGTCAATATCAACATATAGTTTTGGTATCTGTTGTTTCATATATTTCATAATCCCTGATGGTTCTGTTTCGCGAATTAATACTGCGCTAGATATCAAAACCCTCTTTTTCATTGGTTCTGTATCGTCAGTATTTCCATGAGATGTTGTTCGCACTTCCGGACTGTATTCCGATGATGCCTCTTCGGCCATCCCCAATTCAGTGAGTATCCACTTTTGTGGCATTACGTAGAATATTTTTGAATCACTGTCAATATTCAATTTCGACATTTCTTCCTGTACTACACTGTCTTTAAGCATGATATCAATGGTCTTTTTTGTTATTTCAGGAGAAATATAAGATACCGAAACTGCCATATAATCTTTCCCATAAGAAGTTGACATTTTTGATATTGTGTAATTTCTCAAAGCGATAGCTGAAACAATTGTAACACCTACTACGCATATATAGATTAAAAAGACTTTTGCCGCATAGTTGAGCTTATTTTGAGGATTGGCAACTTTGGTTTTACCCAAGCTCAATATTTTAGGAAAGAACATGCCGGTTTTATTAAAATATGGAGGATACGTTTCGGGATATTTTTCCATACACTCCCGTTCTTCTGCCCTTGCTAAGTAATAATATATGAATATCATAGAAACATACATTATCCATACAATCATTCTTGACCATAAAAGCGACATTCCTAATCCAAAAAGTATCCATGCAGCATATTGCGGATGGCGTATTACATTATAGATGCCTCCGGTTACCGCTCCTTTTTTTGCAAATTTGGAATAATAGATTTGAATAAATCCAATAATAAAAACCACTAAACCTATAGCCATCATTATCCACCCGGCATCTATCATAAAATGGAGGAATTTACTGTTCGTCTCTACAAAGTGAGGCAATATGGTTTGGATTAACCATGCTGTAACTGCATTTTCGTTTAGAAATTTCAACGGGATTTCGTAAACGCCATAAAAAAACGCTGCAAAAGGTGTTGCCATATAAAGCATTTCAAAAAGAATTAAAACATATGGCACCCATGCAAGGTTTAGCAACTTGCTTTTCTTTTGTGATGTGTTCATTTTCAATTTCATTTAATAGAATTTACTTTTCTGAGCGCAAAACCCGGTGCAACTCTCGACATTAGGTACAGAATTTTTGCACCACCAACTCTTATTTCAGACTCACCTTTCTCAAGCCCTTTAATCATTTGGCTGACAGCTTCTTCAACCCTTATTGCAATTTTGGGAGGAGTTCCCTTGTGCCAGGGAGTATTTACAGCCGGGAACATTACTTCAAATACTTCCGTTTTCTCATTTTTTAAATAAATACGTAGTGTTTGGGTAAAAGAATGCAATGCAGATTTTGATGAGTTATAGAACGGATATATTACCCTCGGTGCAAAAATCAAACCCGATGTAATGTTAATTATGGCAGGCGATTCATTAGCGCTGATTGTATTGTAAAGTAGTTTGATTAAACGAATTGGAGCAAGGAGATTGGTCTGATATTCATTTTCTGCTAATTCTAAAGCTTTCTCATCATTCAGAAAATCAATCTTGTTTACAATTGCCGCATTATTAACAATGATGTTCAGTTTTGGGTGATTTATTTTTATTTTATCAACCAACTCTTCGCATTCTGAAGTTTTAGCTAAATCGCATTGATACGTGATAAGCTTTGGCTCAGCTTTCTTTGCTGCCAAAAGTTTCTCATTTGATTTTCCGCAAATAATCACTTTGTTGCCGTTTTGAATCATGACCTTGCTTAATTCAAATCCGATACCTGAACTGCCGCCTGTGATTAATACAGTATTGTTTTTGATTTTCATATTAATACTTAATTTTGTTAAACAATACTGCAAAACTAAGACCCGGAATTTCCCTGTGCATTGACCTAAGTCAAAAACGGTTTTTTGAATTCAGAAAAAGTTAAGAAGAAACGTTATTAAAATTCAATTTTCCAACTTATTGAGGGAAGTACAATTTTGCCGTATTTATAATAAAATTCATTGGTCGATAAATTCTCTGTAGGCTCCATAGGGCATTTTGAATTTAAGACATTCAATACCTGAATTGACCAGATGGTATTATAATTCTCTTTGTTTTTGGTATAACTGGCGCTAATATCAAAACGATAGTTTGTTGGTTGCTGGCTTACAAAGAAAGCAGACTGATTGGTTTGATCGAGGTAATCTAAAGGACTAATCCAGTTACCACGATTGATATACAACCTGCCATTCAGACTCAACATATTGTTGTTGATTTTAAACTCCTTACCCCCAAGCAGATTGGCAATGAAACGTTTATTGTAAGTGGTATTGCGTTCAATCCCGTCGCCCCCTTTGAATTTTGAATCGAAAACAGATGCTGTAAACAAATAGTAGAAACCATGATTGAAGAAACGCTCAAGAGTGAAGTCTAAACCGATGTTTCTTCCGGTCCCTTTATTAACCAGAGCCTTATTGAATGTGTTTAAATCAATTAAATTAATAATTGAGAAGGCTGTGTTTGCTTCAACCGGAACATTAAACAAGGATTGATAATAAGGTTCGATTTTCAAATGAATGTTTTTGTTAATCAACAAGTCGTATCCAAGAATGAAATGGTCGGCCTTCATAAAGCCCAGGTTTTTATTTGGCAGATTAATCCCTGAAGGAGTTGTTTGTTCTACAAAATACACATTCATTTGTTGTACCTGGCTGTGTCTGCCATAAGCAAAACTAAGCATGTTTTTTTCGTTTACCGACCATTGAATACCAACACGGGGTTCGGTGCTATTCGAGTTGTTCAGTGAAAAATATTGTTCATGCAAGCCTGCATTAATACTTAAATTTTTAAGAAGGTTGTATTTTACCTGAAAATACAATTGCCACAAGTTACCCGTTCCTTTATGATTTACGATTTGCCCCATCGGATCAGGTATCGAGTTCGATTTTTTATTATCGATGTTACAAAATAAATTATCCATTTCAATTCCCGTTCTTAAACTCCAGCGAGACGATATTTTTTTGTTAAAATTAGTCGTAAACATGTATCTCCCCGAAACATCCTCCATTTTTTCGTCCCAGTAATAGTTTGAATCTGTCCACATCTTTTTTAATACATTCGATTTGGTGGATACATTTACTCCGACAGATGTAGTAAGATATGCCGTATTGCCAAGCAAAATTTTATGTTTTAACCCCACGATGCCTATACCCGATTTATCATCAATGATGATTTCTTTGTCCTTTTTATCTTCATTGCCCGATTTGTAACTTTCTAACCCGCCAGCGCCCCATAGAGAAAAAGTACCGGCTTTTGTTTTAAAATTCAATTTGAAACCTAAATCCTGATAAACTGGCAATCCGGTTTGGTCAGGCAAAATGTTTTTAATGATACCAAACGTAGAATAACGGTAGTTGAAGAGATATGAAGCATTCTTGTTTTTTGCCAAAGGACCTTCGGAGGCAAAGTCAATTCCCATAATACCAGCCTGAAACGTATGTTCGTAGCTTTCTGTATTCCCCGTCTTGAGGTTCATGTCGAAAACCGATGAAAGGGCATTGCCATATTCAGCAGGAAACGCCCCGGTAAGGAAATCGGAATTGGTTAAAATTTGCTTACTCAATATTGAAACAAAACCACCGCCCAAAAAGTCTTCTCCTGCAAAGTGGTTTGGGTTATCGACCGACAATCCTTCGATACGGTACCCGGTACCAAACGGAGCATTTCCCCTTACAACGATACCATTCGATTGCAAATTGCCATCAGAAACCCCTGCAAACACAGATACCAACCTGCCCGGATCGTCTAGTCCGCCGGCATAACGACTCGTTTCTTCTACGGTAAATGTACGTGCACTCAGGGTGGTCATCGTGTTTAAGGCCTTATTCTTGCTGCGAGACCTAACCGTTACTTCATCAAATAAGGCAACCATTTCTTTTATGGCTGCATTTATAATTACCTCTTTACCAGAAGTAACTAATACCGATGAAATGACAGTTGTTTCATAACCAATAAATGACATCTGAATATCATAGCGTCCAACCGGAACGTTTTTGATTTTAAATTCTCCATTACTATCGGTTACTGCTCCCAATACCGGATTGGTCGATAATAATATAATATTTACTCCGGGTAATGTTGTCTGGCTTGCCTGGTCGCGGACGCTTCCTTTAATTGTTTGGCTGTATTGTGCAGTTGCCAAAATTGGAAAACAAAAGCTTACAACAACTATTGTAACCTTAAAAACAGTATTGTTTATTAGCTTCACAGTATAAAATATTTAGCTCAAGAATACTGCGAAACTACAACGCCGCTAATAGCTAAGCATTGACCTATATCAAAAAACGATTCTTCTTCTTATGCGGCTTAATGTTTCCGGTTTAATCCCCAGGTAGGATGCAATTATTCCCTGCTTAACTCTTTGTTCCATACCCGGGAATTCTGTGAGGAAATCTTTATATCTTGTTTCGGCATTGAGCAGTAGTAAGTCCCTTTCTCTTTTTTCTTTATTCATATACCCTTTTTCAATAAATTTATAGAGAAACTTAACCCAAAAAACATCACTCTCAACCAATTGTAAAAAGTCTTTCCACGACATTTCCAACACTTCAGAATCTTCTAATGCTTCGATTGAGAAATAGGATGGCCTTTCCATAATCATAGCTGAATATGAACTCAGAAAGAAATTTTCTCTCATAATTGCCTTTGTGAATTCATCTCCTTTGTCGTTAGTATAAACATACCGAAAGAGCCCTGAGAAGATAAATGCAACTTTGTAAGGGATTTCTCCAGCCCTGATAAAGTATTCAGAAGCTTGAATTGATTTAATTTTCCCGATGGAAAGAAACTCATCAATTCTATTTTCGGGCAGTATTATTTTAAGTTGCTCTTTCATCTGTATAAAACTTTTAACGTACTGGATATCATTCGGAACGAAAGGTTGTTCATTGAGCGAGATTTCGACCGGATGGAACTCACATGTGTTTTTTTTATCCGTGTTTGCGTTTTTCTGCAATCATGTTCGTTTCATTGTTTAAAATATAAATTCCGTCAGTATTTATTTGAAATTCATTTTTTTTTGTAAAATTTTCTTCTCAAAACCGGTATTTTGTCTCTCCCCTATTTTGTCTTGGAAATCTAAAAAAATCAGCCGATTTTTAAAATCAATCGTTAAATATATATTTTTCTCAGTGCTTTTGAAAATACAGAAATCCTAGCAGCACAGGATGATCGCTTTTGATGCTGCGGATTGACAATTGAATCGTAAATCGGCGTAGCCAATTCGAACAAGGAAGAATCAACTAGATTTGTGACAGTAAAATTGCAAATCCATTGTTATTAAAGAGGTTCCGATTGCAAATCAGAACCAACATGGGTACTTTTATGCGAAGGAGCTGCATTCTTATTTTTTTTGTCCTCGCCGGACTGGCCCCAGTGATTTATAATTTTCTATTTATTATTTTGTTCGGATGCGGAGGGCGGTGGTTTTAGTTCATAAGGCTTTGAGTCATAGGCTGCAAGCTTCAGGCCGACAATGGTATTTATAATCTATGATTAACGAATAGTGATTAACGGTTTTCAATTGCCTTCTATTGCTTTCAACAGCTTTCACATTGTCAATTGTCCATTTTCCATTGTCAATTCAACATGGCCGCGGTAGGTTATTGGCAATTGCGGTAATGTTGATCGGGCGGAATGGGTGTGTCGGTGGGTTTCAACAAGAAATAATAAATAAGAAACAAGGAATGAGGAATTTACCCGACATGGAAATAGCCAATATCCAATATCCAACCCTACATTGGGCGGAAAGGGAAAGTTCTTTTATTAA
>JAKPZU010000093.1 GCA_029559915.1 Bacillota bacterium | reverse complement strand
AATCCAGAAATTCTATCAGTCGTCTGCCATTTAATAGCTCAATTCCAAGATGGTAATATTCAAGCTGGGCTGACACATCGATGCCGCAATCCTTTTTCAGGTAACAAAGTGCCGCCTGTTTAATATCATCGCGGATTTTATCAACTGGGTAACGTCTCTTTGTAAGATGATTGTATTCTTCAGACAATAAATACAATGATGAAAGAAATGGTAGTGATATTTTTTCATTGATGTCGTCAAAACTATATTTGCTGTTATAGGCACTGTGTTTCATGCTTTCATTGAAATCATGTTCTATAAGTTCATCAACCAGGGTTGTCGTAAAATCACTTATAGTAATTGTATCGAAAGGGTTTATTTCTGATTGGTCAAGGGCTGTCTTTAGTGATTCCAGGTTCTGCATCGTAAAATTTTTACCTGATTTAAAATAAAAGTCTTCAATAATTCTAAAAAAGCGCTTTGTATGTGGATCTTCATTGTATTTACGCCACTTCAAGTTCTGTATCCACTGCGTAAGACTGGCAACAGCTTCTACATGCTCAATATGTCGTTCAAGTTGACTAAATCTGGCTAGGACATTACCGGCAAGTTTTTTAATGGTATTGTAGATTTCCTGATTTTCGATATTGAGAGTGTTTAGCTGGTTTTTAACAGTTATAATAGCAGCGGCCTGTAGCATATCTCTTTTGTTGATAAGTTGAATGAAAGCGTGTGACGCCTTCTGAACTTCAATAATCTGGTCGATGTTTGCCTTCTGCAATTCATTGTTTTTCTGAAATAGTTCCCACATCTTTATAATAGAAGGGTTATTTTTGGCCAACGCGAGGGCCTCTGAATTTTGGGGAATTGCAAACACCCGTGAAGCGGCAATAGCAGTTGTTTCAAGATTGAACTGATTATCTTTATTTGCATCGAGATATTCATTGATTGCGCCATCATATTGTGTGCTTGTCGTATCAAAATTTCCCATGTCCTTATTTCCTTTCCCTTGGATCAGATTAGATCAATAATATCATTTGCTTCTTTTTTAGCCTTCTGCGTTTCAGTGGATATTCGCTTAAATTCTTCATCGAGGCTTCTCAACTTTTCGGCAAATTTTGCGAACTCCTTTTCTGCCTCCTGAAGTTCGTTTTTTATGTCCTTTGTCAGTTCTTCAGAAATTTTAAGAGATGTCATGTATTCCGAAATCATCGCCTCTTGTTTTTGATTAATTTTTCCGAAGACCGCTATTATATAAGCCATTTGCATTGCTGCGGCTTTTTTCTCTTCATCGGTTTGGACTATTTCAGTAAGTCTTTGGGTTTTTAGGTTTAAATCGGGAAGGTATTCAGAGCCGGTTATTCGTTCAAAAAGAGTTTTTTTGACATCATCAGGTATGTCATTATTTAAAGAGAGAACATTTGCAGTTGCTGTATCAACATTAGACTTTACTTCCCTGTTTGTAATCCTTGCCCAGAATGCACTTAATTTATTTTTACAAAAGTTGAAAAAGTTAGGGGCATGTTTTTCAATAAAGTTCAAAACTTCGCTTTTAGACCAATCGCGCAACTCCTGCGGAATTGCATTCCATAAACGTATTACTGTTTCTGTTATGACATCTGGATCTATCATAATACAATCTCCTTTTCGTAAGTAAATCGGATAACAGAAAATACCTTATAATTTTTCCCACTGCTGCCACTTCAAACATGTGGTTGCCGCTGTGGATTTCTTGCCTTTCTGAGCTATGCAAACGGCATGACCAGAATCTGCCTTAATATAAAAAGGCTTATTCGCTCGGAATTCAATGACTCTGTCTCCCGACCAGAAAGAACATGTCGCGCATTTCTTATCGGTCACTTTATAAACCCCGTAACTTGACATTAGGCTAGACCTCCTTTTAAAGCGCAACGAATCTCAATCCGGAGCTGTTACATCGCCGGACACTAAGCTTAAGTCCCCTTTTATGAAATAAATCCTCTTGTCTGTCGTGCTGTATTCAACCTGGTATTCGATCTCCAAATTTGATTTGATGTGGGCGCCTTTTTTGGGAATGGTTATGGTATATTTACCTTGGGACGGGCTGGATGATT
>JAKPZU010000064.1 GCA_029559915.1 Bacillota bacterium | reverse complement strand
TAATTCATTTGAATCGGCAACGGAAATAATCAAGTCAATTCCTGTTTCCGCCTCAAATTTTTCAACAACCTCATCGTTAATATACTCGCCCCAGTTTAAAAGTCTCAACTTTGGACGGGAGTCGCATGCTGATAAAACAATAGTCAAACTAAGAAGCA
Organism: Bacillota bacterium; assembly: GCA_029559915.1. Classification (GTDB taxonomy): domain Bacteria; phylum Bacillota_I; class Bacilli_A; order Izemoplasmatales; family Hujiaoplasmataceae; genus UBA2289. Next base: position 1,834 of record JAKPZU010000064.1, on the reverse strand, counting down.
ATGTCACTAAAATGATTTTTTTCATTCTTTTTTCCTTTCTTTTGCCTTTGCAAAAATTGATATGTCAACAACCCCACTAAAGTAAAGATTGTCAGTAATGTTGAAAACGCATAGACAGAAGGTGTCAGATTTCTTCGACCGATTACGGCGTAAATCCAGATAGACAAATTATCAAAACCGGCTCCTGTCGTAAAATATGAAATAGCAAAATCGTCGATACTCATGGTTAGAGCCAACAACATACCGCTGAAGATACCGGCCTTGATAGCCGGAATGACGACTTTGATTAGAGCTTTATAAGGTCTGACGCCAAGATCCATTGCGGCATCCATCAAATTAGGATCAGTTTCCTTTAATTTTGGCATCACGCTCAAGATTACATAAGGAATCGTAAAGAATAAATGCGCCATAACCAATGTGAACAAACCAAATATATTAGGGAACACCACCATCAACAGCCTGAACATCAACATCAAGCTAAAACCAGTGACGATGTCAGCGTTGAGAATCGGTACGTTGTTCAATAGCATCCATAAAACCCTAGTCTTCTTGCTCAAAGCATAAAGTCCGATGGCAAAGAATGTACCAAGGAAAGTTGCCAGAACTGTCGCAATCGCTGATACCAAGAAGGTATTTCTGATAGCTTGCATCAATTCTTCCTCATTAATGATGTTTGCATACCACTGGAAAGATATCCTGGTGAATTCGCTCAAGTTTCTGCTTTCATTAATCGATTGAATCGCAATTACAATGATGGAAATATAAAGACCCAGTACAATAGCGACTACAAAAACTTTTTTCAATATCTTGTAGATTTTATTTAGGGTTGTAAAATCTTTGTAACCATAATCTCTTAAAGTTGCTTTTTGATTTTCCATTATAATAAAGTCTCTCCTTCCTTGTCAAATTTAGTGATCAAGAGAATTGAACCCAAAATGAAGAAAAGAATGACTACTGAAAGTAATGCGCCATGATTGTAATTGGTATAGATAAATTTCTGTTCGATGATATTACCGATGAAAACTATTCTTCCGCGAGATAAGATTTTTGGTATCGCAAATCCAGCGAGAGTTGGTAAAAAAACCATGATAGATCCGGTCACTACGCCCTTGAAAGATAGGGGAAATACGACTTTCCAAAATTTCTTGATTGGTCTAAGCCCCAAGTCAAGGGCAGCTTCTTCCAAAGCAAAATCAATCTTTTCCAAAGCGGTATAAACCGATAGAATCATGAATGGCATGTATGTAAATACCAATCCGAATAACACTGCCATCCAAGTACCCGAAATATTACCAAATAAGTTAAAGCCAAGAATATTCTTCAATATGTTATTCTCGGACATGATGTTGGCCAAACTTTCAGTTCTTAAAATCAAGTTGGACCACATTGGCAAAATTACAAACGTCAACAGAATAAATTTGTTCTTGAATTTTGATAATTTGATTTCATAAGCGATGAAATAACCCAAGACAAAACTAATCAGGGTCGTTGCGACGGCAAAAATCAACGAATTTCTAAAAGCTATCAAAGTTGAACTTTCCCACAAAAGTTTGAAATGAGCAAAAGATAGTGTCAATTCTCCCACTGAAACCGAAGAACTCAAATTGGAAAAACTGATGAACAGCATCGCTAAAATAGGTATAAAAACTAAGATGCTCAGCCAGATCTTATATGGAACGGCTAAGACTTTAAATTCCTTATTCACCGGTTTCAACCTTCATCATGTGAATTTCGTAAGGGTCAATCGTCAAACCGATTGGTTGACCTACCTCATAACTTTCGTAGGTGTGAACCAATAGCTTCTCACCCTTTACCAAAACTTCATATTCATTAT
>JAKPZU010000044.1 GCA_029559915.1 Bacillota bacterium | reverse complement strand
AATGTGAGCACACATCATCATGGCAATCGGCGAGTTCGACTGGTGTAGTGCCGTCTTGACCCCTTTTTCATGCGCCCATATTGCAGCTTGTCTACTCTGATGTATCCCGCCGAAGGTGGTAGGATCCGGATGAAAATAATTTGTTGCACCCGCATTGACTAGATTCTTTAGCTCGTCGAAACCAAACATGTCTTCACCAGTTAAAATATGCATATCGGTACCGGCATTGATCTGCGCCATTTCGGAGTAATAGTGCCAAGGTATAATGTCTTCCATCCATCCGCCCTTTGATTTATCAAGATATTCTGGCTCCCCCAGATAATTGGAAAGTTGGATTGCCGAGGCCACATCGAGCTGATTTCCACCGCCGCGTGGAGACCAATCAAAAAAGTGATCGGCAGAGAGCGGTGCATCACCTATCATCTGTCGAAATGAGGCAACGTAATCAAGAAATTTAGTATATCCCGATTCTAATATTTTCTTTGCTGAGCCACCCGACTCGGCGTAGGGGTTGGGATCGGGTGAAGTTGTATAATCGGAATTGGATAAAATACCGTTTAAATCAGTTTTAAACCAGGTGAATCCTTGGTTTATTCTAGTCTGAATTTCAGCCTTCCTTTGTGATAAATTAGTTCTGGTCGGCGTGTCGCAATACATTCGCATACGGTCATTCACCTTAGGACCAAGGAGCTTCCAAATGGGGACATTATACACCTTGCCAGTAATGTCCCAACAAGCACATTCAATAGCGGCAATGGCTCCTGAAGCGTAGGTGATCTGCTTCCAGTCCTTTGTTGGATTCAGCGCTGCGGTAATCGCATTGAAAACTTTGTCGACCTGGGTCGGGTTCATGCCCATAATGACAGGACTGCAGGTCTTCAGCTCGTTACCGGCATTGGTGTCTTCAACCCGACATTCTCCATACCCCGAAATACCTTTGTTCGTATCGATCCTGACAATCCGGGCAGTAGTATTCAATCCACTGAACGATGCCACGGATATTTTGGTGATATAAATGCCCTTTTCGCCGGGGGTGATGGCAGCTCTGGCTGCGTTAAATGGATCTATGATGCCCGGAACAACGGTTGTAGCAACAGCTGTGACTCCAAGCATCCTTAGAAAATTTCTTCTTTCCATAGATGGTTTTGTGATTTTAACTTCAGTGTTTTATCCATAAATGGCACACTTCAATAATGATTTTAGAGTGAATAAATACAAGACTTTTAAGGTCAATCAAACTTAATAATAAATATTAAAAAGTAACACAAATCACGAATAATACACACAACATTTTTTCAATTCTAACACATGTTGTGTGATAAATAGTTGAACGTGAATAATACCGTCAGCCACATCTAAATATTTGATTATTAACAACTGACTGTTCGTAAGTTCCGGGTCTCTTTATGCGCTAAGGTTGAACGAATTCCTTTTCAATCGCAAATCATTGATTGTTAATCGTTAATCATACAGTCCTGACACTTTATTTATTAATTCAGGGCAATAAAGTTTAACCTGAATTTCGGTAATAGCAGAGGCACATTTTATGAGCGCATTAATTTGCCGGTCTTTTAATGTCCACAGGCTAGTAGAAACACTTCTTGCAATTTTATATTCATCCTCGGTGGGTGAATGACTCATAATATCCTCATAATTAATACTTTCTTTAAGCTTCTGCACAATCGAATTTTCGTCCTTTTTGTCAATGTCCTCTTCGGTAATTTTATGGTACTGCCAAATCGAACTTGAGATATTTCCTTCAATTAAGTTGTCGTAAAAACTACCTATACTTTTTTCAACTCTCCATTTTAACGATTGATATACAATTCTTTTATCGGTGTTATCCCCATTGTATATTCCATTACTCATCTGGAAATTCTTAATCCTGTTCATTAACACGTCAACAGTTTTCGACAAAAGAATAAATTGATTCCTAACATTCCTGGAACTCATTTGCTTTACACCGGCATCACTAACAATGACATAATCACACTCATAGCGATTTCCCTTTTGTGTTAATTTATGAATCCCCTGATTATCATAAACCCCGCCATCAATCAAGAGCGGGTGAGCCTTTGAATAATTTGCCCCCATTTCAAAATATCTTTTCTGAATCTTAATTGGAGAGAATGCATAGGGAACACATGTTGAAGCCATAACCGCATTAGAAATCGGGTATATTTTTGATTTAAAACGTATTGGTTCACTTTCATCATCAGGGTAATCATAAAATGAATCGCTCATTTTATTGCGGGAGAAGGTAAAAGGCCTTCCCGATTCAAGATTTGTTGAATTTATTGCAATTACAGGCTTATCAGGCAAATCGTTTAACGTGCGATGTTTAAAAAAGAATTTGTCATACGCTTTGATAATTAAATTGCTAACGGGAAAAACTTTAAACTGGATAAACAAAAAGAGGATAATCCACAGAATAAAAAAAAATGTATGAAGTTTGAGTGTGATATATGAGGTAAAAATGATAATCAATAATGCAAAATAAAACCAAGAAGAAGTTAGAACAGCTACGATAACATTCTTTTTAACAGCTAGTTTTGCTTCTCTTTCAAAGGTCTCGAAATCATCTTTGGTTAATCCATAAAATGCGCCAGTAATTGAACCACCAGACACACACGACATTACATCAACATTGTCTAAAATACCCAATTCATTCAGTTTTTTTAATGTGCCGATATGATAAGCCGTAGCCCGGTATCCTCCGCCCGACAACCCCAAGCCAATTCTAATGTTATTCTTCATGATTTATTTTATTCATTTGAGATTACTGTGTTTTTAAGTTCACCACTAACTGACATTAATACAAACAATTACAAACTATTATTGGCTTGAAATTGAAAACCGGCGGAGCTAATTGAATTAAAATTACCGAAGGTAAAATCAGTAGAGCCAAACCCTTAGTGGCGAATACGCGGAGTGCTGCTTTTATTTGTTTTCCATTTTTTTTATTATCTCTCTCAAC
>JAKPZU010000092.1 GCA_029559915.1 Bacillota bacterium | reverse complement strand
TTTGATTCAAAACACGAGGAATCTGTCTTGAATAGTTTGCTTTCAACTGACAGGGGGATAAGTAATATTGTTGTAAAAATTTTCAATTCTGTTGAGAAAAAGATGTTTATGTATGATAAAATGAATGTGATAAAAACGGATTGCGAAATTTCAGAATTGCAGTGTGGGACATTTACTTTGAATGAAAACGCAGAACATTTTTGTGAATCACAAAAATACAACACCTGCCTCAATCGCAAACTCTGCATCGATAAAGACGGTTACATCAAAAACTGCCCATATATGGAGCAGCATTATGGGCACATCAGCAATACGAAAATTGAGGATGTGGTAAAACTTCCTGAATTTCAAAAATGGTGGCACATAAAAAAAGACGAGATTGATGTTTGCAAGGACTGTGAGTTCCGACACATGTGTACAGATTGCAGGGCATTTATAAAAGATCCAGATAATATTTATTCGCAGCCCGCAAAATGCACTTACAATCCATACATCTGTAAGTGGGAAGGAGAAGATGGATATGTTCCTGTTGAAGAATGTGGTACTTATAGTCGGGAAACGGGATTTGTACCGGATAAGAAAAAGATTAAAAAGTTGAACAAACAAATCTGGGGCGATGAGTGATATTGGACGCGGACCCGCCTGCCGGACGGGCAGGTTTGCGCGGATAAACGCTGTTAATGCCATTATTCGACGCGAATCTGCCTGTTGCAGACAGGTTTGCGCGGATAAACGCGGAGTTGCATCTAATCATTCATTTAATCATTTAATCGTTTAACCATTTAGTCGTTTAACCATTTAGTCGTTTAATCATTTAGCCATTTAATCGTTTAACCATTTAATCATTTAACAATTTCCCCACTATAAACAACCCGACTCCCGCGATTGCGGTCCCACCTGCCTGCGCATGGTTGCAAAGCACTATGGACGGAATTATTTGCTGATAAGCAGTTTAAATAATAATTCAAGTGTTGTTTTTGGCCGCACGAATACAATAGCGTTAAGCATGTGTTAATATTCGGGGGGGGTGGTTAATATCTTCTAAAATATTTTTACATTTGTTGCGTTAAAAGAATTTAATCTCAAATTTCACTGCTTTCAGAGGGTGATAGTTCTTGCAGAGAGAAACATTTTTTCAATTATGCCTGAAGTGATTTGCATTGTAGACTATTTTCCTGTTTACATCACTAAAAGGTATAAAGACGTGCTCTGAAAACAAACAGATAAGACTTAAAACTTGTCATTGGTTTTCAGAACGTCTTAAAAAAAACCGGTTAAGGGTTTTGCACTCCCCGCCCCGGCTTTCATAGTTACATTCAATAATTAAACTGAATGCCGTGCAAAGATACGAAGAAACACCGCAAAACCGTTGAAAATCACTGTTAAAAGGTCATTATTCACCGGCGTCTGGCATCCGATAGTTAGCTTTTCAAATTACAATTTTGGTCTTTTATCAAACCCATTGTTTATTCAATGGAAAAAGTTTACTATTGAATCGAAATGTTGAATATTGGAAATACTGCGAAAGTGGGAGAAAGTAAATTAACTCCGCCGTTTGGCGGAAACAGCGGTTCCGACCTGTCCGCCTCGGGCGGAAAAGCTGAGAGAGCGTAGGCGGTTGAAAAAAAACAATATGAAACTGAAAAAATTAAATGAGGACAGAATTGCTTTGACAAATGACATGATGTCAAATATTGTTGGCGGTTTAAAATATGGTGATACCAGACTTACATATTCTGGAGGAGGAGCGAGTGATTTTGGTAACCCATCAACTGATAGAGTTACTCAAATCTATGTAAATGATGGATTTGGTGGAGGATATTGGTCAAATGGAAATGGATGCTACCATCTTGATCCGGGTGATGATCCAAATACAGTTCCCAATTGAAAAATTAAAAGGATCTTTTGAAATCAGGCATCTGGAAGTTTGTCAGATGCCTGATTTAAATAATAAAACTGATATGAAACGATTTGTTTTTTTTATTTCGACATTTTCATCCATGTACTTTTGTGTGGATGTTATGGCAATAAATGTGGCGATATTCTCTGATCCCCCAAAAACGGAAGTACGCGCATATTATGAAAATGTTTTTAAGGCTGAAAATCATATAATGCAAAACGAAGTTGATTCGGCATTGATGTGTTATAATATAGCTGAATCTATGAATATTCGGATGATGATTGACATAAGAAATATTTCTGTCTGTCTTTCCAGAAGTGACAATGACGATGTGAAAATATCTTTATTCAAGACAAGATATTCTCAAACGAACGATACAGTTACAATCTCTCAGTTTATATCGTGGGTATCCTCTTTTTTATCTGATGAAGGAGTAGAACATCTTCGGACGGAATTAGAGAACATAAAAAAGCAAAATTCAGTGGACAATATAGATTATCAAGAACTTATTGAGAAACTGGAAAGCATGGGAAAGGATGACCAGCTTTTTCGGGGAGAATCATCATTTTCGAAAGCTGAACTGAGGCAAAGAAAGAAAATTGATTCAAGGAATATGCGTAAACTTATGAAACTTTACTCCGATTATGGGAAATTTCTTACATATAGACTGTTTGGAGGCGGTTTTTCAGGATATGAAATTATTTTAATCCATAATTTTTTTGACAAAAAAAAGTACTTGAAATACAATGATTTCTTTATCGGCGAAATATTGGCCGGACGACTTGATGCAAGAGAATACGCTGGGATTGTTGATAATTACAGGTTCGATTCCACGCAGGTGTATGGTTGCCATACGGTGTTTTCAGTTGGCGACTCCTTGGTCGTGTTTCAATTGAGCGATTCGGGAAAAAGGAAAATCAACAGCAATAGGAAATCTGTGTTTTTGCAGGACATTGATGTTATGCAGAATAAAATGATTTGGCAGTGGAGAAATTTCGATTCATTCTGGTTTGAAAATGTGTGGGAACTTATACCTGCTTTTTCGAATGAAACGGCAACCGATGTTGCAAAGCAGAAATTGAAAGAAATGGGATCAATTGTGACAGGCTATGAAATATTGTCACGATGAGTTGGTCTGAATAAACGAAAACACAGAATTATGAGAGAGAATTCATTAAGACAGTTGATAATTTTTCTAATTGTTGTTTTGATTGCATGTCCGGCATTGCTTACTGCGCAAAGCACAAATACCCCAATTTCTGACAATGGCTTTCGTATATTCAATTTTGGCGATTCTGTTGAACAATACGGATCAGATATTTGTATTTGGGATCCCGTAGAGAATATTATCAGATATAAATATTGCGGTAATGATACATCGATGTGCAAGATTGGTGATATTCGTTTCGACGATGTGGTTTTATGTTTTAATGGAGAAAACCGACTTTTTTCTATAAATTTTTCTTTGTACATGTCTCAAAAGACAGCCTTGAAAGAATTCACAAAACTACAGAATGTTCTGTATGAAAAAATGTTAGTTTATTTAGTTAGTATGTATGGAAGAGATTATGAAAATACATCTGACAAAGAAAGCGTGTCAAAAACGTGGACAAAGAAAAGCATGATCATTAAATTGGCTATGTTTGGCGGTGGAAATAATTATTGGTGCAGGTTTGGCATTAGTTTCCGGAAAAATTTTAATGAGGCAGATCAGTAATGAAATTTGTCCACAGTTTATTTACTGAAAAATGCGTTTAGAAGCGAATAACAATAATTAAGTAAATGTCAA
>JAKPZU010000389.1 GCA_029559915.1 Bacillota bacterium | reverse complement strand
AAGCAGTGATCCTACATTGAGTTGCTTCGCTGCATCCAATTCCCGGACATAATTATTAAGATTTTTTTCCTTCTCTATTTCTCTTAGTCTTGCGTTCTGAAGTTCAATTCTGAGTAGGGTGATCTCTCTTTCCAGCTCCTTTATCCGGGGATCATTGCTGCTTTCCACTCTCGTATTCCCTTATTTTTTCTTCAATTATCCCTCTGAACAGGTTACCGGGGTTTTTTTCAAGGTTGAAAATGGGTGAAAAGTCCTTCAAAATTGTATCATACTCGGCTTTAAGTTTTTGAAAGACATCACCCATAAATCCAAAATTAAAGTTCTCATCAACCCATGTTTGGATATCTACATCTTTTATTAAAGCTGTCAAAATTTTTGTCATCTCAGGAAAATTCTCTTGAAAATTTGATAATTTATCACCGGAAAAGCCTGATTCTAGAGAAATGTATACAATCGGTCTCAAATTGACATATTCGATCGCTTCTGTGATTGGGAAGTCATCACCAATAAACTTAATAACAAGAAGTCCGGAGCCAAGCTTTGATTTGCCATAACTACTTATATTGCGCATCCCAAAGTTATCAAGTTCCGAGAGCCTTTCTTTGATATCCAAGATCGATACCACAGCCCCTTCAACCTTGAATCCCGCCATTATCGATAGAATGGGTAGTAACTCATCAACCTTTACGGGTTTGGGCATCGCATTAAAGTCTTTGTCCATGCTTAAGGCAAGGCATAATTTTTCTATCTCCAATGACTTAACCTTCAATTTGTAGAACACTCTATAAAGGGATTCAAAAAGATTTGTCAAGTTCGATGTTTTAGAAGGGTCCGAAGCCATTACTATTTTGCTTTTAGCAATCGGAGCGTGCTTATATTCAACCAGTAACTTGAACAAATTTGAATTGTTAATTACCCCTGAAAGAGTGTCATCATCAATAATATTGACACTAAAAACTTCAGTTGCATCCTCCAATGCTAAGATTTGGATTAAAGTTGAGTTTAAATATGATACTGCATCACCAAATGGTGCTGCATTGTCATTGCTCATAAGGTAGATTTCGAGCATACCCTCAATCAATTTTTGATAATTTGCTGACGCTATGAGGTAAATTTGATCGTGCACTGGTGTCTCAGTAATGCCGAATGCCCAATCCTCCGCAAAAAATTCCGATTGCGGATCAAAAAATCTTGACTGTGGAATGAAGGAAAATACAAGAATTTGATTGGTCTGCAATACCTCAAGGAAACTTTTTGTTTGGCGAAAGTTGATGAATCCCAAACTTTTTTCATATTCTCTTGGCAGAACTCCAAACTTCTCAAAAATCTGTTCTTGATTAACGAAATCATCAGAGTTTCTGATAAATTCAGTTATTGCGAGTTTTTTCTCATCCGAGATGGCCATTTTTTCTCCAAAATTCCAATAATCAATCAACTAAATTACTTACTTTCACTGAAATCAGGGCATAACCGCTGACGGACATATGT
>JAKPZU010000387.1 GCA_029559915.1 Bacillota bacterium | reverse complement strand
CACCTGAGTTAGAGAAAAATGTAGAAAGTATTTTACTTATTGATGAATTAGATGCATCTTTACATCCTGAATTTCAAATTAAACTTTTAAATATGTTTACAAATTTCTCAAAAGATTATAAAATACAGATTTTTTTTACTACTCACAGTTTTTCTTTAATTGATTACTCACTAGATAAAAAAATTGGTAATTTAATCTATTTAACTGATCAAATTGATCATGTCGACGTAATAAGAAATATTAATGGGAACCTCTAAAAACACCAGTAGAGCATCTAGAGCGTCAAATTTATCTTTAATCTACAGTTTATTTCTTGTAAATTTTTGTTTGTGAGTCTTACTCAAGGCTATTTCCCAATTTTTGGGCGCACTAAGCCCATGATTTCAACCCTAGTCGTTTAATCTGTTCAAATCGAAAGATGTTATAGAGGAGGTTGGTTAAGGTCACATTTGTCTTTGCCCTATCTATTCCAATCCCTCTAAAGGTACTTCCCTTCATGCTATTTTCAATAAAACCAAAAACATGCTCAACTCGACAACGGACTTTGGCAATATGACGGTTAATGTTCTTGTCAGTATCGGTCAATGGTTTATTTCGGAAAGCACGACGGACGGTATGGTGTTGGCAGTTGTCAGGAACACTTTTCCCCACATAGGCACTATCATCAAATACAGGTTCGTTGGCATCACAAAGAGAAGCTAGAACATTGGAGTCATGTATACTAGCTGTTGTGACGCCATAATCTTTGATTAGCTTTGATTTTCTATCAACACAGACGTGATTTTTATAGCCAAAGTAACGAACACCCCCTTTTTGAGTCCAGCTCCCATCGATATCTTTTTGGCATCGTTTGGCTTTGTTCCAACCTTCTACAGTTTCATGCGCTTTGATTTTCTCATTTTCCTCACGGGAATTGCGTTGCTTAGGACATTCCACAAATGAAGCATCAACTATTTGACCTGTGTGGGCAATCAAACCTTCGTCCGAGAGTTGAGTATAGAACAAGTCGAATAATTCCTTTTCGCGACCTGATTGAGTCAAGCGATCTCGATAAAGCCAGATAGTTTTTGAATCTGGGACATTATCTTCGTGGCAACCAACGAAACGACGAAAGGATAAGCGATCAAGCAATTGATATTCCATAGCATCGTCAGACAAGTTATGTAATCGTTGAAGTAAAAGGACTTTGAACATCATGAGGTAATCAAGGTGAGGACGACCTCCACGACCAATAACTTTATTCTTGCGAGAAAACAATTCTGATAACAAGGGGAGAAAGAGTTGCCAATCCATGACAGCGTCTAGACGTTCCAATGGATTACCTTTTTCAGTGAGTTTTGACAAGATTTTTTCATCATCAGTAAATAAATGCATCGTGTTTAACCTCGTTTATCGAGTTTTATACTTGTATTTCTATTATCTCATTTTATAGGTTTTTTGAGAAGTTTTTAGAGGTGCCCTTATTTATAATTTGATGAATTTTCAAAAACATGAATGTTTCAAAATGACTAATATTTTTGATATTTTGAATAAGAACTATGAGCTAATCGAAGGTGTAGAGGATGATGGAGGATATCACGGACAATTA
>JAKPZU010000381.1 GCA_029559915.1 Bacillota bacterium | reverse complement strand
CCACAGCTTCAGGATGAAAGATTTCGGGCTTCTTGCAGACATCAGCTCAATATCTGAAAGCGAACTTGCAAAAATGAAAGGGGTGAAAGTTCTTGCAGTCTGCACGACAGTCAACCACCCTCACAGAAAACATATGGACCTAAATGAAATAATCGAACTGATAAAGATCATCTCACCCAAAAAAGCATATCTGACACACATGAGCCACAATTTTGACTATTTTGAGATAAAAAATCATCTTCCTGAAAACATCTTTCCCGCTTTCGACGGATTGATGGTGGAAGTTTAACTCTATTGATCTTAGGCCTGAACACAAAACTTATTGTGATTATTCCTTCGTCTCAACCGTCGCACTTAATTCAAGTGTTTCAAACAAACTATTTCAGAGCTTCGGTGTTAAGAATCTGAAAATCATACTGATACTGTTTTCCTGTATCAAATATCATTTTGTCAGGATCTTTTTCATGAACTTTCATGTTAGCGGAAATGGTGTAGATATATCCATCCAGTTCTTTTTCTTTTCCATCATTCTTTACAGTCACACTCTTTCCATTTCTATTAAACTTTACTGGTGGAGCGACCATAACATCAGTATAAACAATATCATACATTGCCTGCCTTATTTCTCTGCATTGGAACGGAACACAGTTTTCAGGATGAAGAACTTCAGATGTTATGTCAGGAATCAGTTTGGAGGGCCAGACCTTCACATCCCAATCATTTTCATGATCTTCATTAACCACACCTTTTGCATAAGCAGCAACAAACCGGACTGAATCCTCTTTTATTACAATAAGCTCCCTGCTAATTCCATCAGCATGAACAGAACCGTAAAATCCCTCAACATAAAACAGCCGCCATTTTCTGCCAATTAGAGAATTCGAGTCAAAAATTGAAAAATCGTATCCATAAAATGTGACGGAACAATCATCTTCGTTTTCAGTTTTGTTTTCTTCAACACATCTTCCAAACACAAAAACCGCTTTTTGTCCAAGATGAGTTTCGCTTTCGTTGTATGTTTTAATTCCTTTGATAAAAAAAGATAGCCCTTCGTCACCTTTAAATTTAACTGAATCAAAATGCGGACCAGCAACAATTGTGCGAAAAGATGTGTTTTCTTTATAACTCGGGCACTCCTCGTTTCCATTCTCAAATACTTCAACATCAAGGGTTTCACAAAAACTTTTTTGACCGTCAGCATCAATATCTGTTGTTTCCTTTGATGAGTTTTTATTGCAGGATACCGGAATAATAACCATTGACAAAATGAAAACTGAGAAAAACATCAATTTAAGTTCAGACATCATAACGCATCGTCCTTTTTTACAATTTTACCATCAACAACATCATAATCTTTCCCTTCCTGCAAACCGTTCTTTTTCATTATGTCAATTTTTGCTTCCAGTTCATCATTAAAAAAAGAAGTCCATTCCCAAAATATTCTTTAACATAAAGAAATTAACCCTTCTTTCAACCAGACTGCAAACTTTCTATGTTTTTTTACGGCTGACACTTTTCCATATCTGAGACACTGTCTGTTGTTACAAAACAATAAAAATAACAGCCATATGTTTCATAATTCAACTTATAATTTTTCATGTTGCTATCTAAATTATAACAGCATCTTTCTCCTTGATAACTCGGAGTACATTGACTGTTCAAACCGTCATCGGCTCTACAGTTGCATATTTCATGCTCAACATACTCACCATCTATTTCTTCTCCAACCCCCTCACAATTAATAAGCCTTATACTTTTCTCAGGAAAATCGGCATCAATTTCCACGGCTATTTTGACATTTTTGCTCTCTTTCATTGTCGAAGGTACATCTTTATCAATTGTAACTATTCCGGTATAGGGAACATAACAATCTTCAAAACCTGGCTGAAGCTCTTCCTCATGCCACACACATGCTCGTATTGTAGCAAGTTTCTCAGCAGTAGCATAAAAATCCGATTCCGCATGTTTAACAATCTTGTACTCTCCTTTTTCATGCCCGTTTATCAGCACATAAAGCTGCATCAACCCTTCAACCCTCATATATGAATTATATGGCTCCGGTGAAATAAAATCACTGTTACATGTGTCTGAATTGTTCTCTCCGTTCCAAAAATAAAAACCGGCTCCTATGAGTTTGCCTTTGTCAAATCTCTGCCCGTAACCGCCATTTTCGGCTTTAAAGTTATCCATAAAAACTATTGCGGATGTGATATCAGGTATTTCAACATCAACTACATCAGCATCACCCGTTTCAACAGCATCATGATCTGTCCCGTCACTACTTTCACTGTCCCCGCAACCGAAAACCAATAAAACAGAAAGCAGAATAATTACAAATAGTTTCATAGCGCTATCCTCTCAATCGTGTTGTTATCCCCGACGACATAAAACGAACCGTCAGGCAGAGCAAGTACATCATAAAGTATGCTTTTAATGTTCATTTCAATCTTTTTCCATTTCTGTCCATTATAGTGAAATGCTACTGCTTCAGGTGTTTCAGAAATAGTCCTCCCTACGGCTAAAATACTATCGGAAACTAATCCGTGAATACCAAGAAAAAATGATTCCTCATCTTTCAGTGTTTCAATCCATTTCTCACCATTAAAATGAACAATAACATTTTCCCCTGCCACATAAATATCCTGTTTATTAATTCCCCATATAGAACTTAAATACTCAGCTGTACCACTTTCCATTTCTGTCCATTCTTCACCATCGTAATGAAGAATCGTGCCTTTTTCTCCGACCGCATAAACATTGTCCGGCCCTGTCCCCCATATTCCATTCAAATCATTTGAGATTGGAATTTCCATTTTTATCAATTCCTTGCCATCAAAATGGAAGATTGCACCTTCACTCGGATATCCTGATTGTCCCGCAGCGAAAAGGTCTGTCAATGACACTCCCCATACATCGTCTGCAATACTATCGTTGTCTCCAAAATACACATTATTCCACCCACTTTCTTCGAACAACAACAAACCATTCATTCCAGCCACCGAGATCTCTCCTTTATTCCCTAACCAGATATCAGGAGAAGCAGACGCACATTCAACTCCCGGACCACCGCACTCATAAACAGTTTTCCAATTATTGTTTTCAAGTTTTTTAACAAATCCAAGATAATCGCATCCATTATTTCCATTATCCCTTGTATATCCAACAACATAAATGTCACCAGAATCATTTGACGCAATGGCTGTGTTTATAAACCTACACCCAGTTTCTTCTTCGTCATTATCTAATTTTTCATCATCATCTCGATGATCATCAATGACAGCATCATCGCTTTTTAAATTATCCATATCTGTTTCAGGATCACTCTTGTTATAACAACTTGTAAAAACAAGGTTTGCAAACAATATGAGAAATAATTTCAACTTCATGAAATCCTCCAGAAAAATGAGCCGGACAGCAACTATCCGGCTCTGAATAATTTCAAATTTTCCTATTCTTCGTTCGTTTTTTCATTTTCTGGAAATATTTTTCCGGATATGTCACTTTCACGGCAAATCTCTCCAAAATTATTCAACAAATTCAACTCTATCCATAAATCATTTAAAATGTAGTTTTTACCTATAGGAATAATATTTATTATCCCGACAAAACCTCCTTCATCAACTTCACCACTTTGTTTCACTTCGCAAGCTGGCTGAACATATTTTGAATCATCATAAAACCCGCATACCATTTTAATAGAAACCTAACCCGTTCGATTTCAAAATAAAAAGAACAGAAAGTTAAGAAAAAACTTTAATAAAAACAACCTCTTTGGTGTATTGAATTGACTAAAAAACAAACCACCAAAGAGGTGAGGTCATGGTAGCACAGCGGAAGAAAGAATTCAAGGGAAAAATCAAAGGAATTGAAGAAAGCAATGAGAAGCTGACGGGAAGAGGCGGTCTGCCCTTTGTGAGCCGTTATCTTGAGCATCAGGACTGGCTTTGTGAAGAGCTTTCGAGATTTGAGAGTTTGAAAATTCACCGGAAAGGAAGCGGTGTTTCGAGTATGATAATTCAGATGATCCTTAATTTCATAGACGGAACATC
>JAKPZU010000087.1 GCA_029559915.1 Bacillota bacterium | reverse complement strand
TATCACCGTCGTTTCTTCCGGAAAGAGATAAAACCTAATATTACTTGCTTCACAGACCTAACGTTGGGGGCGGATGAGATTACAGAAATTTTCAAGGAGCTTCACATCTCACTCCCCAAAAGTCTGGAAGAGGATCTCGATCTTTGCAGGCAGGCAACCAACCTGGGTTCATTGATTCAACCACAAACTGCACTTGAAACGCTTGAAGCCATCTATGACAAACTTACTGGTGCAATAGAATCATCCGATCTTTTTATCCGGTCCAATATTCAGGAAGTGCTGAGAGCAATCTCACAGCTTATCCCATTGAGTAAGAAATATCACTGTGTTGTTGACAATCCTCCCTATATGGGAGGTGGAAATATGAACAAGGAGCTCTCCACTTTTGTCAAGAAGAATTACCCGGATGGGAAGGCCGATCTGATGACTTGTTTCATGGAGACTGGTTTTGCAATTCTACATGAAGCTGGATATTTGGGAATGATCAATCTCCCTTCTTGGCTTTTTTTATCTTCATTTGAAAAATTAAGATTGAAAGTAGTTAAAACAAAACTGATAGACTCGCTCTTACATATGGGGAGAGGTATATTTGGTATCGACTGGGGATCTACTGCATTCGTAATTAAAAACAAAAGTGAGGATCATAAAGCTTATTATTTCAAGCTTCATAAAAGAAATTTCCAGCATATTTACGCTGATGATATCAGGCAAATATTTTTGAAAGCAAAAAATGACGATAAAACTAAAATTGATTTTGACAGATATCGTGAAGGAGAGGGATTAGCTACTGTCGATGAACTTATCGATGAGAATGGGCTTCAAATATCATATACTGTCAACCAAAAAGATTTCGAGAAAATTCCGGGAAGTCCGATTGGGTATTGGGTAAGTGACTCATTTATTAATATTTTTGACAAGAATGAACAATTGAACAAAAAATTGGATATTAAACAAGGATTAGCAACTGGGAATAATTTAAGATTTTTAAGGGTTTGGAACGAAATTGAATTATCAAAGATTGGCCTCAAATTTGAGTCGATTAAGCATGCACACATTTCAGGGAAAAAATGGTTCCCTTATAATAAAGGTGGTGGCTTTAGAAAATGGTATGGTTATCAGGAATATTTAATATCATTTGATTTAGTTAACTATGATACACTTTTAAGTGTAGGGAATCACTTACCTTCAAGGAATTATTATTTTAAGGAATCAATAACATGGGGGTTAATTAGTAGTAAATCTTTTTCTCCACGATATTCTCCTAAAGGCTTTGTTTTTGATGTTGTGGGGTCTTCTGGTTTTTCAGACGTAAATTTATATTATAAATTGTCATTGTTATGTTCCAAAATTTCTGCTGAAGCATTAAGAATTTTCAATCCTACATTAAGTTTTCAAGTAGGTGATATAAAACAAATTCCATATGTTGAGAATAATGTTGACATTATCAATAATATATCCTCAAACTGTATAAAAATTTCCAAAACCGACTGGGACTCCCGCGAGACCTCCTGGGATTTCCAACAAAACGAGCTGATTCGTTGCAAATCAAATTGCGGTCAGAA
>JAKPZU010000349.1 GCA_029559915.1 Bacillota bacterium | reverse complement strand
GGAATTATTTAAGATTGGTGAGTATTATTACCGAGCGGGTCGTTTTAACCAGGCACGATATGCTTATAATAAGTATCTTGATTATTATCCTAATGCTAAATATTCAGATTTAGCAACAAAGAGAATTAGAGAAATTGATTCAGGACAGGCTGAATCAAATATCGCACCTCAACCAGTCATGCGAAAAGAAGTAGTGTCGCATACTGAAGAATTGAAAGATTTTACTCTGGATGATGATATTAACACAGTCCCCACAAAAGGACCAGTATCGAATGAAATGGACGACTTTTTTGGAACAGAGGACGCTAACAATCCTGATTTTGACATATTCCCCGACGATGAAAAAAGTGAAGATATATCATCGATGTTCTACAGTGCAATGAGTATGTATTCACAATCTGAATATGAAGGCGCTTTAAAGCTGTACAAACAGATTGTGAATCAAAAATCCTTAAAAAATGATGCAGAGAAAATACTGTTTCAAAAAGCCCACTTTGAAATAGGAAGAACATATTTTAAGATGGGTCAATATAATGATGCTATTGAAGCATTTTCCTTACTAATGAAGAAATTCCCGCAATCAGCTTTGAATGTTAATGCATTATATCATTTAGCTATGGTTTATGAGGTAAAAAAACAGTTTGATAAATCAAAAGCCTATTATCAAAAGGTTATATCTCTGGCAGCTAAAGAAGAAATTGGGAAACAGGCACAACGACGTTTAAAAAATCTTGAATCGCGTTAAAGGTATGCTATGTTACTTGATGATAAGCTATTTGATAAATTTGGCGTTGAGTATGAACCCAACGATATAATTTTTTGCGAATTTGAGCCGGGCAATGATTTTTACTTCATCCAATCTGGCAGAGTCGAAATTGTCAAAATTATTAATAACAGAGAAAAGACTCTTGATATTCTGGGCGCGGGTGATGTATTTGGCGAAATGGCTATTTTAGAGGAAGAGCCTCGCTCCGCATCCGCTATCGCCATAGAACATGTAAAATTACTGCGATTCAGAAGAGAAAATTTTGATGCCCTGCTGCAGGGGAATCCTCAATTGGCTTATAAGTTGCTGGTTATTTTTTCTAAGCGCATTTATGATGCAAAACGCCGGCTTATGATACTGCTTCTGGATGACCCTCAACTCAAGATTATGGATGTCATGAATATGCTGGCAGAGCAGGATCCTCATCTTGATGTG
>JAKPZU010000085.1 GCA_029559915.1 Bacillota bacterium | reverse complement strand
ACCATGATACCATGCATCGATTGGTTCTAGTTCACTTTCTAATTGTTTCCACCAATCTTCGTCTAATCTGGCCTCCAAGGAACCCATTCCATAGCATTCTGGACATGTTTTCCATTCGTTGTAGTGTTCTCGGATTTTTCGAAGTTTGTCGATGAGTTCTTGTTGGTGTTTAGTTAAAGTTGCATACGGTTTAGCCCAACCACGTGCTACTTGGAAGATTTTTTTATCTATTGCGTCTACTTTTTTGATTGATTTGTGCTTGTTTCTGATGTTTCCTTTGCCTTCGCACCTCGTGCAAAGGTCTAGGTTGCTGTTCGCCCATGGTGTATAGATTTTGCCACTCGGTGTAAGTGACAAAATTGATCCTAGATAGATGGTTTGAATGAATTGTCCCTGATTTTCGATGTCTTCATATTGTTCTGCTTTATTTAGTTCTTTTTCAACTTCATCGATGTTTAGGATTGGTTGTTTTTTTAGTTGCATTTTTTTATCTCCCATATGTTATATTCAAATGTGTTTAGGTTTTTAATCACTTCTAAAATCGCTTCGCCTTCCATTAATTGTATTGGATGACATTCTCCTCTTATCAACATTAAATGAATTATTTGCATTGCTTTTTCTTCTGTTTCGTGAGTGTATAGTCCCGTCGGTTCTCCGTTTTTAAAAATTTTGAACATGGTCAGTCACACTCGAACATTATACGTAGTGTTTCAGTGTCTAGTTCATGTATGCATAATTTGTCGTTTTCTGGATTTATGAATCCATATTGGTACTCGTTGATTGTGTGTGTTGGTGATTTTAGAATATCAGTTAGTGTTTTTTTGTCTATGAATTTGTAGTCGTTGTAGTTATTTGAGAATGCTTTTCGCATTATGAAAATGAATTCTGACATTGTATTTGCCTCCTATATGATTCGCTCAACGTAGTTGAGCGAATTATCTCTTCTATATACTTGTTAGCGATATCGTTATCATTGCGCATCAACGCATCGATGATTTCGAAATTTAAGTTGATCTGGTACTCCCAAACCAACTTGAGTTCTGGTATTTCTTCCTCGATTATTGCTTTTCCTAGTAAGTTTATATCGTTGATGCGCCTTTGGATTATT
>JAKPZU010000084.1 GCA_029559915.1 Bacillota bacterium | reverse complement strand
AGTGGATATTTGAAATGTATTGATATCCAATTTCTTAATTATATTATCTCTTGTATGATAAAAGTATTTACATTCTTCAAAATTTGAACTGACATTATACCATAAATCGATGTGTTTTAGCTCATGATAATCATTTTTTGATAAACATTTTATCCATCCTTGATGACTTCCCCCAACTCCTACATAATACACCTGGTTATTTAATATACCGGTACGGTTATACGGCATTGAATTAAATATTAAAGTAGAATAATTCATTATGGATTTATAATTTTAGAAAAAATTGAAGAACTAGTTATTTGGTCAATCAGAGCATCCACATTTCCTATTGGAATATCATCAACATTGCTTTCAACCATAGAAACATATTTAGCCCACACAACCTCATCAGTTGTATTAAATAAATCAGATTTAGACTTTAATGCCTGATTCAGATCTTCCGGTGTAGGTATCCATCTGTCAGGATCAAATTGAAACTCAAATTTGGATAAGCTGTTTTGAGTATTGAAGTAGTTAATCAATTGGTTAGGAACATTGCTCATACCGGGTGCTTTGCCTCCCCAGCTTTTACATTCAATAAACTTTCCATTAACGATAATATCAGCAGAAAAATCACCCGTAGCTTCGTCTATAAAATCTTCAAACTTAGTAGGAGATAAATTCTTCTTTTTAACAAACTTCATCACCCAATGAGACCCAATTGCCTGATTCTTTCCTTGTTGTAAAAGTTGATTCAATACAGTTTGATAGCCTTCAATTTCTTTAAACTGCTTAAAATGATCTAATTGGTCAATCAATTCATTTATCCAAGGCTTTCCTCCATTTTTGCACGATGGGCAACCAAAACCATCTTTAATCCACTTATTACTAATTACCTGATCAAGGTTCAAAGTCTTCAAATAATCATCTGCGAGAGCTTTTGAAAGACTTTCTAATACATCTAAATCAACTCGTAATTGAATATGCCCAGCGATTTTCTCCCACGCCTTCACCCTCTCCACCTTATCCACCAAATTAGTCCCGAAGGCCACATCCTCCAGGTCGGCAGCTAACTTTTTAGCATTCTCAGGAGCAATATTAACAAATAATGCTTCTATGTGGTGCTTTTTTCCGGGATATTTTGAGAGTATCCGGTCAAAATTTTCCTGAGTCAGTTTAAGGTGGCCGGGAGCGTTTTTATTGGGGTGAAATTATTCACTACGAAGATAACTTACCAAATGAGGTTAACATTGAGGATACTCCCTATCAATGAAAAACTACGACTTATTGATCAACTTGATGATGAAGATAAAAAAGCCATCTTCCGCATTATTGACGGTTTGCTCACCAAATCTAAATTCAAAGACTTCTTTCAGAAAAATGTGGCGGCTCTTTAAAGACAAAAGCATCGTCAAGGAACTTATCGATGCTTTTATCACTAAAAAGAAAATTCAACAATTAGCGGGGTGATCCTTTCAAGGTTGATCTATAATAATCAACTAAATCCTTAGGATAGTATTGGTTATCTCTAAAGCTACTGTCATCTAAATCTAATATTGCTACTATCGCCGCTGATTCAAATGACCAAGCACCATGATACCAACTTTTATTTGGTTCTATTAACATTTGCGCTTTTTTCTGTTCTTTAATCCAATCCCTCTCCAAAAAGATTTTCACCAACTTTTCAGCTTCCTCCTTTTCCGATTGAAGTATTGCTTTTTTCAAATTGGAGTAAAGCTTAAAGGTATAATCATCATCTTCCTGTCTCATTTTCCAAGAGTTTAACTTTGATGCAAGGATACACTCAAACAAAATATCTATAACATTGTCATCATTGATAATTTTTCCCAAACGAATAAAAAAATCTTTAGAAATTACGCATAAAAATCCTATCGAAAGAATTGTTAGAAGTTGTACATGAGCATCTATGTTATATTGGTTCAAAACTTTATGTTTAGGACCAATTAATTTTCTTGAGCCATGAACCCATGATTCTTCTATAAGATTAAGAATTGGATTAAAATCATCAACTAATTCATCAATTGGTATCCCTAGAGAATATTTAGATACTAATATATGAATTAGGTTGGCAGCCATGTTTTGCTTAACTGGAATAATCCTATCAGGTTTTATTTCACCCTGATTCAGCTTCCTAGCTCTTTCTTCATATGATTCAGTTCTTGACTTTATATAAGATAGAAAGTGTTCTTTATTTCTATGTATGTCTCGTACCATTAGATTAAGTTAAGGTAACCAATCACCAAGTGGTCCACCACCTTGATTTAAGTATCCAGTTTCACTAACATATTTATAAGTAACACTTCCATCAGGACTAACTTTCGCCAATATTCTAGAATAACCAGCATCTAAAATCTCATCAACTAAATTCTGATCACCGCCAACTGCCTCTAATAATCTTTGACCGTTATTCTGTGTAATCCATTCATCGCTCATTTGTCTAGGTAAGCCGGTTGTCGGGTCTGCAGGATTCAACGAAGCAGAACCCTTATATTTCCCCTCTACAATAAAATACTGACCGTCTTTCTTGACAACAATATCTATCCCATTATGTCCAGGAGAATCGATATTGTCAATTCGTGGTTGAAGGGAAGTATAGCCCTTTGCATTCAAATCTAAATCAGCTCCTATTTCACCAAAATTTCCCTTTTGTTTGTTCGTGGCATTTGCAATATTCTCAGCCCATTCATCAAGAATTGTCCGCTGATTAAGATTGGAAATATTTCTTCTAAATGCAGGTGGCAGTCCATCGTCTACAAACTTCTCCCACGCCTTCACCATCCCCGGATTCCCATCAAGCATTCTCAGCATATCATCCGATGCATCAAAAAAGTCTAATAAAAACTGGCTTTTCCCGGCTTCATCTAAGGCATCAATTCTGGTCGCAAGGCTGTTGTATTTATTGCCGAGGTTTTTTAAAAAACACTCGCCGTTATTGTGTACCAAAACTCCCGCTCCGCCCACGTAATAATTGTGATTGTCTCCAATTGTCAGATCATATACTTGTAGGGTGGTGTCGATGAGCGTCTTGCCGATGACTCTCTCATAATCCCCGGAATAACTCCACAAGGTGTCTCCGACAGTCAGAGCTGCTACTTCCTTATATCCTGAGGTGGTGTATATCGGATGACTGGGTGTCGCCCACAGGGTGTCACCGGAGCTCATGACTAATGAAAATAGCGCAGCAACAATATAATTTTTTATTCCTGCTATTGGCTTTAATTCCTTTATTTTCTTTGCAAAATTATACGACCACACTTTGTCTCCCTTATTGATGGTTTGTATCTCTTTCCTTCCTGTTTCCGTCCAAACCTCGGTCGAGCCGGAAAAGCATCCAAAGGTACTTAACTTACATTCAAAATCACATATTTGTCCGCCTATTTTTAAATCAGGTGATAAGGAGAGGATCTCGTCTGTAAATTCTTTTTGTATTCCTCTATTTTCCAAACAAACATCTGCAAAATATTTATGTATCTCGTCAAATTTTTGTAGATTTTTAGCTTCAAACTTGCCTTTATATAAGGCTCTGGTTTTGCTCATATCATTCACC
>JAKPZU010000339.1 GCA_029559915.1 Bacillota bacterium | reverse complement strand
TGGAGATAATATGGGTGCAAGGAAACCTGCAAATACAACAAGTTTTAAAGAATTTATGCTAAAATATGAATCCCATCCCTCGGCTGAATATTCATCTAACTCAAATTTGCATAGCAAGTACATTATTTGTGATGATACAGTTATTATTACTTCATGCAACTTTACTCCAACTCAATTTATATATTTAAAATATGTAAATATTCCGAGGTTTAGGCGAATAACTGGTCTTAGTTATGAGGGCATCTTTTCAGAGGTTGGACAATTCTTAATAATTAAAGATGAATCTGTTACCAAAGCGTTCTTAGAGAATTTTAACTATTTATGGAATTCTAAAAACACGCATATACATGTTAGTCATTTTTAGTAAAAGCACCGCAACAACGCTATGAATAAGATTGTACTGATTGCCTGTGTATCAAAAAAAGGAAGAAGTAAAGCGAAAGCAAAAGACCTTTATACAAGTTCTCTCTTTAAATACAGTCTCGCTTATGCATATTCACTCAAGCCTGATAAAATTTTCATTCTATCGGCACTTCACCATCTTCTTGATCTTGAAAAAGAAATTGAACCCTATGATGTAACGTTAAGTAATGTGCCAAAAAATAAGAGGAAGCCGGGATTGAAAGTGTTGGATAACGAAGAGAAAGATGAATGGGGTAAGAAAGTCATACAACAGTTATCCGAAAAATCTGATCTCAAAAATGACAGGTATATAATCTTGGCGGGACTGGAATATATTAAGCCAATAATAAAGCACATAAAGCATATCGAGCAACCATTAAAAGGACTTCGGCAAGGAGAAAGATTGAAATTCCTTAAAAAGCATGTCAGTGATGAGTACACTTTGGAATAACATAACAACAGAGGATGTCATTAAAGCAATCGAACTCTTCGATGCATCACATAAGACATATCCTGAACCACGAAATACATTTTTGATTTATAACGATAAAAAGTACCCAGCGAAACACATCCGTGGTATGGCTTATTACGTAGCCAACAAGCAAGAGATTTCAAAACAGGAATACGAAGGTGGAGAACAAACTGTCAAGTTCTTTACAAAACTTGGTTTTCAGGTTGAGTACCATAAGAACACCATAAATCCAAAATCAAGCCATAATGCTGCTCCAGAAAGAAGGATCGATACCAAGCCGGATAGAAGTCTCCCCGGAAGGTCATTGAGTGCTGTGAGTCAAAAAAACGCATTGCAGAGGTTATTACAGAAACATTATGGACATATTGAAACTGAAAAGAAGTTTGACTGGCTCAGGACTCCCGATAAAAACAATTTGCCATCAGAATATGTGGATATTGTTTCAGCATTATCCAATTATCGGCAACACGAAGGTTTTAAGAAATCTAATTACCCGCTTTCAAGTGATATAGTGATTGAAAAGCAAAAACTCATTATTGAATATGATGAGAGGCAGCATTTTTCAAAAGCAAGGAGAATAACATTAGAACATTACCCGGAAAACATTAATCTACATTATTCAAAAGAAATTTGGCTGGAAGCCTGTGACAGGATTAATTCAATAGATAATGATCCGATTGACAGGGATGAAAGACGGGCATTTTATGATACCGTAAGGGATATTGAAGCACAAAGAAACGGGTATACCTTATTGCGCATCAAACATGGTGATTATGACTGGGAAGAACAGGAAGCAGAATTATATCTTAAAAACTTGTTATCAATCAAATCGACAATAAATGATACCCCGGCTGGTAAACATAAAATTGCACGGTTGATTGTCACCGGAAAAGATTATGATGAACATGGTAATCCCTTTATCAGCAGGTTGATTGTATTAATTGAACAATTCGTTTCCAAATATCACGGGAAACAACAATTCGAATTTTTGGTTACTCCCGGTGGCTTCTTAACGTTCATATTCCCACCGAATATCCGACATGGCATTTCAATTTCTTATGCCGAGAAGCACCTGATAACCAGTTTGCAGCAGGAAGCGGATAGAACAATCAATAGTTTTTTTAAAGGCTTATCGACAGACATTATCGTTAATTTAAAGAAAATTGCTGATTATTTAACTATCGGGATTGATGGTAAAAATCCAATAAATAAACAGCATATAGAACTCGTGGCTGTTTATGATTTAAAGCAAGGACTGGTTGTACGGTGGACAGGAAAGTTTTATCCAACAGGGCAACAAAAGAAAGACCTGATAAAGATCAATGACCTTAATAACCATTTCATTAATCTTAACGAACAAAACGTTTTGATCCTCGGCTGCCATGACCTTAATGTGTTTAGTCCCCGTGGACAGGCTACGGCAAGTCCCGATGGCTGGAAAAAGAGAACAGCGGACAGGTTTAAGAAACTGTGTAAAGAATTTAATCCGAATATTATACTACAACATCCTCATTCGACAGATTCACCAAACATTTGGAATGCCGCTTGGCTGGAACTTGAAAGAGAGTTGCCGAATGTTAAGCACTTCGCAAGTGGGATAAATTATTCGAATAAAAATGGCGTAAGATCAACTCTTGATTCAGTTTTGCGAAAAACAAAAAAAGGAGATGTAATTGATTTCTGTTTCGAATAACATGCATGAAAAATGTTGCCATTATCGAACCCAGAAAGTAACCTGTTTTTCATATTGAGAGTTTTTAAAATTTGAAGTTACACTCATAGCAAACCAAAATCATAGAAACCTAATTCACCACATTTTAACTAATGGCAATATCAGACGATGTATGGTGCGGGCTGCGGAAGGGTCTGCAGGTCATCAGCGGGATATGA
>JAKPZU010000321.1 GCA_029559915.1 Bacillota bacterium | reverse complement strand
ATTTGAAAAAGGAAACAATTAGTCAGTATCTTACGAATCACCAAACAAATGAGTATATTTGTTCATCAACCCCAATTTATGATACGGGAATAGCTCAACCATTTTGACTTTTTTGTCCAAGTAATAGGGGTCTGGTACACTCCCTGAAACAGAGGTGCAGGATCTTGATACAATGACTGATTGGCAGTTGGCTGAAATGAAATTTAAATTATTGAAAGGATAATGCAAAAGATTCTCTTCCGCGCGGATGCGGGATTTGGTATAGGCTATGGCCATTTCATTCGCACATTAGCTTTGGCTGATATGCTGAAAGGTGATTTTGACTGTATTTTCTATACTTCAGAACCAACGCCATATCAGGTGGCTCAAATGAAGGGCGTGTGTTCATTTGTCGCTTTGGAAGAGAAAAACAAGTTTCATCAGTTTCTTGATTGTCTAAAAGGTGATGAAATTGTAGTGCTTGATAACTACTTCTTCACTACAGACTATCAGCGGAGAATAAAGGCAAAAGGGTGTAAACTCGTTTGCATTGATGATTTACATGATAAGCACTATTTAGCAGACCTGATTATTAATCAAGCAATAAATGTATCGATACAAGATTATTCATGTGAGTCATATACAAGATTTGCTTTTGGCCTGGGATACTCTCTTTTGAGAAAACCATTTTTTGATGCTTGTAAAAAAAAGGAAGAAGAGCACCCCACAAAAGGAATAGAAAAACTTGATGTGGTTGTAGCTTTTGGTGGTTCAGACTATTTTAATCTGACTAGTAAGGTGATTACGAACATCGTAGGAATGGATATTATTAATAGAATCACAGCGATTGTTGGTGATGCTTACTCATCAGAGATAATGATTAAAAGCCCTAAAGTTCATTATCAAAAGAACCTGTCAGCTGAGGATATCGCAAACCTATTCTCTATTTCTGACATTGCAATTTTGCCAGCGTCCACAATAATGAATGAAGCTTTAGCATGTGGAATTAAAATTATAGGAGGCTACTTTGTTTATAATCAAGAGAACGATTATAATGCCTTTAACATGGCAAATATGATATATGGTGCTGGAGATTTTACTGAAGTAAATGCATTAAGTAGAATCAAATTCCTATTGAATAGAATTTCCGAAAAAGATGGGAATACGGTCTCTTCTGTTATTCCATTTAGGTTTATAGAACTTTTTAAGTCGTTATAAATTATCGCATGAAAAAACTGACAATAAACCAATGTGATATTGTCCATCAACAAGTTGGGACGCCTTGTTACCTTATTAATGAGGATTTGTTTGTGGAGAATTTGCAGCATATTAAGGCTGCATTCTTGAATGAGTATGAAAAAACCATTGTATCATATTCATTCAAGACAAACTATGCGCCCTATATTTGTAA
>JAKPZU010000304.1 GCA_029559915.1 Bacillota bacterium | reverse complement strand
TTTGGCGATATGTTTAGCTTGTTCCTCAATGTAATATGGGTCTATTTTTAATTTTGAGTCAGCCAAAGGCATATCATGAGGGACAGCCAAAAGAGCTTGCTTCTTATAATCAAAAGGAGAGGGGAAAATACCCGTTACAGGAGCCGTATTAATATCTGATGAGTCTATTCCCAATCTGGTGCATAGCGGATCAAAACTTCCTGCCACGGTTAAAGTGGCTGAAACAAAGGCTTCATGGTTAAACTTTGGATGGAAATTCGTTCTTAACCAACCCGCAATATCAATTGGAGTGCTATGAAGTATAAAAATCCAATTAAAGTCTTTTGAATCATTTGTATTTCCTTTAGCTACTGCTTCACCCCAGTGCACCCAATCATTCTTTTTCTCAAACAAATCCGATAGCCCAGTATTACTTTCATTCAATCGCTGCTCAAATGAACCTAATGAGCCATGAAGTTTGGCAGGAATACCTGATAAGGTTTGGAATGCCTCTATAAGATTTCTGGTCTTGTTTGCCAATTTAGAAATGACTTCACTGAGAAGTTTGGCATCATCAAAAAGAGAGGGAATCCAAAAGTCACTTAATTCAAATGGTATTGGGTAATCAGGATCAGCATCAGTTATGTTGGTCAGCAAATCTCTCAATCGTTTTAATGCATTACCACACCAACTATTTAAAGCTACCTCATATTCAAAAAGTGCTTCATTAAATGGTTTGATTAGCTCATTATTTTCTTTTTCTTTGTGCTCGGACAGCGGTCTTAATAAGCCTTGAATCTTATCGTTTTTATCACGTTTTAATAAAGAATTAAGTTCTCCCTGCAGCTCAAATGGTTTGAAATGCTTCGTCAATACTTCGGTAACAACATTTTCAATATTG
Source organism: Bacillota bacterium (assembly GCA_029559915.1). Classification (GTDB taxonomy): domain Bacteria; phylum Bacillota_I; class Bacilli_A; order Izemoplasmatales; family Hujiaoplasmataceae; genus UBA2289. The sequence continues at coordinate 1,749 of JAKPZU010000304.1, read as the reverse complement.
TGTGCTTCATCTACTATCAGCGTATCAGGGCCTTCATTGTTTTGTCCAGAGCTTTGGGAAATTAAAACTACATAAGAATGGTTAGCAACAACCAAATCTGACTTCGATGCAAGTTCTTTTGCTTTATTGTGTGGATCAATATCAGACCATTCTCCACGTAGAGAAGGTGGAGCCATATCTCTGGAGAGTAAACGAGATAGTTTCCAATTGCCTAAATGTTCAACTTCACTCAACCATCCTGTTTCTGTTATCAATAACCAATGTAGAATACTTGCCAAATAATATCCATCGTTCGGAGATTCTATATGTTCATCAATGGAATCAAGAATATCAGCATAAGATTGAAGGCATACATAATTGCTTTTTCCTTTTATTATTGTTGCTGTTTTCTTTACGCCAATATGCGATAAGGCATTAAAAACAATAGGGATATCTTTAAACCACGCCTGGTCTTGAAGGGCTTTCGTATGAGTCGCAACATAGGTTTTATTCTTCAATAAAAGCGATGGAACTAAGTAGCCAATGGTTTTGCCAATACCAGTGCCTGCTTCAAGTATAAAAGGTTTTGAGGATGACATACATTCCTCAATTTTTTGACTAAAAGCAATCTGCTCTTTGCGTTCTGCATATCCAAAAGTACTGAGTTGGCTCAACACACCTCCATTTTTCAAAATTTCCAATGTGGACACATCATCTGAATAGCTCCCTTCTTTTTCTGTGCTTGAAATGGAGACTGGAGCTAATTTTTCATGATAAGCTTTAATAAGTTTGATTGCTGTATCTGATTCGTATTCTTGGCTTGTGGGAAATAATATATTGAGCCATTCTTCCGAAAGAAAATCAGAATTGAAAATATCAAAGGCATCAATAATCAATTTGCCTTCTTTTACCTTTGATTGGTTCTTCAGTAGTTTTTTTAACGAAACCTTCAATTCATCGGAGAGTTCACTTTTTCCGAATTCTACAATGGTATTTAGGATTGAAATTTCAGCTGACAAAGGGCCTCCAAGTCCCATTTCATCAGTAAAGTTGATTTGGCGTTGTTTGCAAAAAGATTCGGGATGGTCGGTTCGGTGTGTTAACGGAAAAAACACACTTGAAATTTTCTCCAAGTCATAGAATTTCACTGAATCAAACACCTGACCTTTTAAACGATAGTGCCACTGATTAAGCAAGGATAGAATCTTATCTGCTCCCCAAATAAAAGTGGCCTCACCATTCAGTTTCTGAATTAGTGTTTCAAGTAATTCCAACTCTGAACCGAAGACTTGCCAATTCGGATCGTCTTCATACGCAGGGCTATTTTCAACACAGGCAGCAAAAGTATCAACTTCACCATTTCTAATCATTCCCAGCCAAACAGCATCAACGCTTTCGTAATTTTCACTTTTGGGACTAAAAATTCCAAGACAGTTAAATGGCTGAATTATTAATGACTGAAGTCTCTCACCATCCTTTTTTATTTGTGTTGGGAATGATGTTCTAGGAATTTCAACTGGCCGTATTATTTCCGGTGCATTCTTTTTTATGGCTTTTCTAATGTCTTTCAGCCATTTATTGCAAGCAGCATAGTCAGGATGATCGGACTGCAGTTTTTCTATGCTTTGTTCAACTTCCCGTTTGGCAGATTCATATTGACCTGCATCAAATAAAGCCTGTACTTTATTGAAATCAACTCTTAGTATATTGGATTCAATATTTAATAAATCACCAACCTTTCTTAATGCTAATCTGGCTGTTTCAAGGTTG
>JAKPZU010000302.1 GCA_029559915.1 Bacillota bacterium | reverse complement strand
AGACCTGGAAAAAGTCCAAGCAAGCCGAGCGAAAATCGTGCGATTAATGGCTGAGGAACAATCCGGCGAAGCTTGATTTCAGCAGAGGAAATATTTTAATTTCTTAGGAGCACTTAAACGTGTCCCTAACTCCCGACTTATATTTGGAGTGCATTTTTGGAGTGCACCGACCATGTCGGTGCATGCATCAGCCCCGCCACGCTTCGCTGCGGGATTGATGCACTCCAAAAGACTCCAAAAAACTCCAAAAAATTTGACATAATATTATAAATTGTCTAATTTTAATCCATTAAATAAGCTATGTAGTATAAGTAGCATAAGGAGGTAGGAATGGGAACACAAAAATTTTGCTTAATCATTCTCTATTGTTTGTTTTTCAGTTCTTTAGCCCTAGCTGATGAATGAACAATTGCTGGCCAATTAAATGTCGGCCGAGACCAAGGATACCAGTCAGTTCTTTTGCCTGATGGTCAATCTGTCTTAATAACTGGTGGTTATGCAACTGATGAACTTATAATAACCAGCCATTGTGAAATCTTTGATTTTAAAACCAACCGATCCAGTTTTACTGATTCTTTGCCAATTCCTTTTCGTGACCATTATTTAATTGAATTAAACAATGGAGAATACTTAAAACTAGGTGGAACTACTGGTTGGCCTGGTCATGAACAAGCTGAACGTTGTTTTGCTTATTCTCCTTTAACTAATACTTGGCGAGAGGTTAGTGAAATGAATTATTATCATAATTATTTTGGAGCAATTGGTTTTCAAGATATTGATGGAAAATTCAAAGTTTTAGCTGTTGGTGGATTTTGCGGCGGTGGCCGAAAAACTTGCGAAATCTATAATCCAGAAACTGAAACTTGGGAAATAACTAATGAGTTAAACGAAGGAAGAATGGACAATACTTTAATCTATTTTCCATCTTGCCAAAAGATTTTAACTCTTGGTGATGATAATTCTAACACCGCTGAATTATTTGATATCCCTACCCGCCAGTGGACTTTTACTACTCCGCTTCCTATCTCGGCTAATCAGTATCGAGCTAATCAAGGCCAATTGATTATTGAGAATGGCCAAGAAAAGGGGCTAATAATCGGCGGAAGAGCTGGGAATAATTATCAAATAAAATGCTGGATTTTTGACCCAATTACTGAAGATTGGGAAGAGACCGATTCTCTAACTCGGGGTGGAGTTTGCCAACCTTCAGCCAAACTGCCGAATGGAAATATAATTGTTTCTGGTGGCTATCGGACGGATACCGAATTATTAACTTCTCGTGTTACAGAAATATATAATGTTAAACAAGGACAATGGCAACGAGTGGCTGATATGAACCACTATCGCTCTCATCATAATTTAGTAACCTTGGCTGACGGTCAAGTCGCGGCTATTGGCAGCTTTAGTGGTGATAATAATGAAGTAGAACTCTACTCTTGGAATGATTCACCAGAAATTCAGTTGGTTCAGGGAGAAAGTAGCGGTTTGGCGGGTGATACTTTGGAATTTATTATCCAAGTAAATGACCCAAATGAAGATAGTGTCAGTATGAGAATTGATTGGGCTGATGGCGATACAACTGATTGGCAAGAATATGATGTTTCTGGCGCTAAATTTTGTTTTTCCAAAGTGTTTACTGAAGCCGGAGAATACAAAATCAAGGTTCAGGCAAAAGACATTTGGAGTGAACGAGGAATTCACAATTCTTTAAGCAATTGGCAGGATCTTCTAAGGGTGGTTATTAATCCAGTAGGAATTGATGAAAATGAACAAATTCCGCTAACTTTCAATCTTTTCCAGAATTATCCCAATCCCTTAATTCTTCTACTTGTATTTCTTATCAAATTCCTCAAGATGGTCAAGTCAGATTATCGGTTTTTAATCTGGTCGGCCAAGAAGTTGATGTTTTGGTTAATGAATTTCAAAGAGCAAATGAATATGTGATTAAATGGCAGC
>JAKPZU010000079.1 GCA_029559915.1 Bacillota bacterium | reverse complement strand
TTCTTTTCTTCTTTTTTAATTTAGAATTCATATTGACCCTCTTTGTTTACGTGTGTTTATTATCATATCTCATAAATCGATTATTGTCAATGATGCACGACTACATCATCATGCAAAAAAAACAATAAAAAAAGCCAAACTAGTTGGCTTTTAAAAATCTAACTTTTCTATTTTCACAAAAAATTCAACGCCATTGTTCAGATTTCTGACTCCGTAGTCATAACCCATGGTTTCAAGAATGGTTTTAACAATCGCAAGACCCAATCCTTGTCCGCCATAGGCCCTGGTATGAGCTTTGTCAACCTTATAAAAACTTTCCCAAATATTTTTCATCTCCATTTCCGGAATTTCTTTACCGGTGTTATGGACGGAAATCAGTAGGGATTTTTCATCAATCACAGTTGATTTAACGGTTATAACTTTTTCAAAATCAATATGATTTACCGCGTTGCTGATAAAATTACTTAAAACTGATTGCAACTGATCATAATCAGAATTGATTATCGCGTCCTCAATTTCCAATTTTAGTTGTATGCCCTTGTCTTTGAATACCAAGGCAAACAATTTGGAAGTTTCTTCGAGAAGATTTCTTACCGGAAATTCTTGGTACTTAAACTCCTTCTTGCCGCTTTCAATCTGCGACATATTGAGTAATTCATGGACCAAATTATTCATTTTATTGGCTTCATCTATGATGATATCTAAATACTCTTTTTTTGTTTCTTCATCCAAGCCGCTGAGCTTCAACGCTTCACCATAACCCATAATCAGTGATAAAGGCGTTTTGAGTTCATGAGAAGCATTAGCCACAAATTCTTTACGCATTTGATCAATCTTGTTTTTATAAAGGATTTCCTTGGCCAACTTATCATTGGAGAGTTGCAACTCTTTTATCGCTATTTCCAGTTGAGAGCTCATCTTGTTGATACTATAACCCAAATCACCGATTTCGTCATCACTGGTTATAGTGACCTTATGAGAAAAATCCAACTTGGAGATTTCATCAGCGACACGGTTAATTTCCAAAATCGGATTGGTGAAGCGATAACTCAAGAAATACATCATCATCCCAGCAATAATCATAAAAATAAACCCTATCAAAATGGTAAAGGAGTTAAAGATTCTGATGCTGTCCTGAATTGAACTGAAGGTGATGCTGGCAATATAAAACAGATATGGTCCACTATCGTTTTCCGTTGCAACGAATAAACCCAACATCTGGAAGTTTTCATGGAAGTTGATGACTTCGGAATTCAAATCCATGAAGTAAGCGTCATAATCATCGATTTTTACCGCTCTACCAAAATTGAGTTCCATGTTTCTAGATTCACTCAAATTATAGTCGATGATAATCTTGGAAAGTATTTCCTTTGATATCGTAAACTCATTTCCATACAACCTTTGATAAAGGTCAGGATAATCGATAAATTCATCAATTTGAATGTCAGTCGGGATTTCTTGTTTTTGCAACAATATCTGTACGCTCAAGTTATAGCGACTTTCAATTTCCAATATTTTCCCATGCAGGTCAGAATCATCGATACTTACGTTTTTGATTTCTCCGAAAGCTTCAACCAGCGAGTTTTCGCGGTTATTTATATAATAGCTGCGTAAAAATGTATTGTTCAAGATAATCAAAGCGACGATAAATCCTAAAATTATTCCATAAGTCAGTAGGAATAATTTAGATCTAATTGTCGATTTCATTTTCGATATCTAGTCGATATCCCACACTTCTTACTGTCGATAAATAATATGAATATTTTCCCAATTTGGCACGCAACTGTTTGACATGAGTGTCAACTGTTCGTAAATCGCCAAAATAATCATAATTCCATACGGCATTAAGAATTTTATCACGAGACAAGGCTAGCCCTTTATTATCGATAAAATATCGCAATAGTTCAAATTCCTTAGGCGTCAAATTAACTTCAGTTTCCTTGACATAAACTTTTCTGGCAGCCATGTTAATTCGAATAACACCAAAATTTATTTCTGATGCGTCTTTATTGGTTTTACTGAAGATTTTATTGACCCTAGCTACCAATACACTGGGCGAAAAAGGTTTAGTCACATAATCGTCGGCCCCTAATTTAAAGCCTTTCAGTTGATCATATTCATCACTTCTAGCAGTCAGCATGACAACGGGAATTGTCATATACTCTCTAATTCTTTCTAAGACGAACCAACCGTCATACTTCGGCATCATGACATCCAAGATAACCATATCGACTTTTTTTCCGGACTCAAAAAGAATATCCAAAGCTTCTTCGCCATCCCCTGCTTCCAAAACCTTATATCCTTCTCTAGTCAAGAATTCCGCCAACAATTTTCTAATCCTAAATTCATCGTCGACAATTAAAACATAAGTATTCTTCATATATCCATCACATCCTAATTTAAAAGAAAATTCAATATACCAATTTTTTTAAGGGGGAGAGGTATATTGAATTATTTTTATTATACCCCACAAATATGTCTTTTTTGTGATAAAGATAGGTGTTACCATTTAAGTAACACCCATTATTGCATAGTAATATAAAATTATTCCTTACGATAGTAATAATAATCGTAATAATCGGCATTTTTCTTCATATCTATATCTGATAGCACTGCACCGATCATATTGGCATTGTTTTCTTTAAATTGTTTTAAACCAAGTTTAGCTTGAGTCTTTTTGGTTTTTTTGGAAGAAACGACATAGACGACTCCGTCAACGAGATTGCTTATCAGCAATGCGTCGGTTACAGTTAAAACTGGTGGAGAGTCGACAATCACGTAATCATAGTTGTCTCTTACATATTTAATTAATTCAGCTACTTTCTTCGACTGGAGAATAACATGAGGGGAATCAATCATATTCCCTGTCAGAAGCAAATCGATCTTAGATTCATCCTTGATGATTAAATCTTCAATCGGTTTGTCGTTGACAATATAATCATAAAGGCCCAGATCGTTGATTTTATGAAAAGCGCGGTGGATTTTCGGTCTTCTTAAGTCAAAGTCGAGAATAATTACTTTTTTTCCTCTTTCAGCGTAAACCGACGCCAAGTTGATGGCTGTTGTGGTTTTTCCATCCTCTGGACTAGCTGATGAAATTTGAATTACTTGGTAAGGTTTATCGATACTAGCCATTCTGATATTTAGTTCAAGTTTTCTATAAGCTTCCGCTTGTGGTGAATTTGGTGTCTCTATAACGACGTTTTTATATTCAAAAACTTCCATTTAGTCCACCAACTTTCTTTCTTTGATTGTTCCAGGAACAGCTGCCATGACTCTTAAATTCAAATGACGTTCGAGTTCATCAACATTTTTATATTTGTTAGTGAAGAATTCCTTCATGAAGACTATGCCTAAAGCTAAAATTCCCCCCAGTATAACACTAATTATGATATTCAAAGTCTTATTAGGTGAACTTGGTGCCGTTGGCAATAAAGCTTCATCATGGATTTTTAGCTTGTTTTGCAAGAATACGTATGGATCCGTTTCGTCATTGGCGATTTCAATTGCATTTTCTACTAGGGTATTGGCAATTCGTTGTGCCAACTCAGGCGATTCATTGACAACTGAAATATGAAATATCAGAACTTGGGCCGTCGTAGTAATCGATATTGATTTTTTGATTGAAGCTATAGAAACATTTGCCAATTCAGGAATTTCATCTTTGACGCTTTGTACTACAGTATTTGAAATTATAAATTCTTTGAAAGTACCAATCAAGTTATTGGCGATGACGATGGCTGATTGTTCGTTTGTACCAGCTTCTTCTATGTTAACTTGCACAATTAAACTGGTGTTGGCAGTGTATTTTGGTTTTACGATGGAGAAAGTATAAACCACTCCCAAAACTACCACCCACATGGTCACAATCAAAATTAAGGCTATATTGTTCCAAATGATCTTGAAAAGTTCTTGAAGGCTTATTCCTTCTGATTCTTCCAAAGCATTAGTAACATTGAATTCGTTCATATGATTCTCCTTGTTATAGACATCCCTAATATTATATTATAAATCAAAAAATAAAACAACTAACTTAGTTTCGTTAACTTATACCAATAAAAATGGCTGTAAGACCAAAAATGAGGTTGTAAATGTAAAAAATTGCCATATTGCCTTTTCTAAATATGACGAAGATCAATTTTAAGGCAAAAAAGGTACTGATGGCACTTACCACAAATCCCAAAAAGAAATTGATGTAAGAAAGTGTGTTGCTGGGATCAAAATCGGCCAATATATAATTGAAGTCAAATTGGTATGATAACAATGTACCAAAAAAAGTGGCAAGAGAAACCGGTATATACATCAAGAAAACAAATTTTAGTGTAGTATCCATGGACAGTTTTCTTTTTACTCCGGCTGCAGTAGTAATGGCCAGACGACTAAATCCCGGAAACAACGCAAACACTTGCATAAGACCGATAAACCATGAATCTTGTGCGGAAATGACTTTCTTGACCCCAGAATTCGTTAAATTTCTGACTACGTATAAAACCGTAGCCGTCATCAATGAACCGACTCCAATTATAACCATAATGTTCTGCGCGAAGATGTCTTCAATGAAATACGTCATAACCGAACCCACAATCAATATTGGAAAGATTGCGATGACTACATTGCGAACATTATGACGGCCTTCAATTACCACTTTATCGCACTTCTTTTGGAAAAAATAACAGAAAAAACTATTTGCAAAAATTTTCATTTCTTTTTTAAAGTAAAATATTACTCCTACCATTGAACCTAAATTGAGAATCAATAGCAGTAAAACGCTACTGTCTGCTTCAATATTTAGAATCTCTTTCAAAAAAAGAATATGCCCATTGGAAGAAATAGGCAAAATGGAAGCTATGCCTTCGACAAAACCAAGAAGAATATATTTAAGTACTTCAATAACTGCTTGCATTTACATATCTCCTTCTAATCTTCCTTAGATTACATATAAAATTACGGCGAGTATTCCAACTGCAAAGCAATAGTAACTGAAATACCGTAATTTTCCACTTTTAAAAATGTTGAAGATCATCTTATAAGCAATAAAAGTCGCTACCATTGCGGCCAAGAAACTGAAAGTGAAATAAACATATTGAACAGATGAAATAACCACTTCAGTCACGAATAAGTCTCTAATCAAAAGACCTGTTGCGGCTAAGGAAATAAAAATATACATCAAGAAAGAAAAATCGAGGGCTGTATTGACGCCATTATCTCTTTTTAACGCCATCGAAGTCGTCATTCCTGATCTCGATATGCCCGGAACTATTGCAACAGCTTGAGCCAGACCAATCAATATTGAATCCACCCAAGTTATTTTAGTCACTCCTTGTCGAAAATTCAAAGTACTGATCGCGTATATTACTGTAGCTGTAAACAATAAACCCAACCCCGAGATTAGGATAGCATATTCTGCTAAATTATTTTCAATAATCGGTTTGAAAAAAAGTCCTGCGACACCGGCCGGAATCGATGCCACAAGTATTTTTGTCAAATGAATTGCATTTTCCTGGTTTTCTTGGCGTTTGCTAGGCTTAAAAATATAGATAACAAATGCTTTGACCAAAATCCATAATCTTTTAAAGTAAATTATGATGAAAGTAGCCAATGAACCCGTATTCAACAAAATCAAAAACACTACATTTTCTTCCATTTCCAGACCAATCAAGGATTTCAAAAGTTGGACATGTCCGCTTGATGATACTGGAAGAACTTCAGTAATTCCCTGAACTAAACCCAAAAAGATAAATTTCAAAAACTCCAAAATGCTAAACCCCAAAATACACACCCCCGTTTATGACAAAAGAAAAAGCCCAAAAGAAACAAAATGGCTTTTCCTTATTCAATACTCTTTTTTTTATTTAAATTCGCTCATCCAAAGACCATGAAGATTGCAATATTCATAAACTTTAATTGCTTTTGTAAAGTCTACGAAGAATTCTGCATAAGGTTCTTCTTCAGGCTTAAAGGTCTTGATATAGTATTTATCACCGTTTTCAATAAAAATCCATTGAATGAAATGTTTTTCCAACATTGGATGTGGCACGGAACCAACTTTAACCGAAATCTGAAAATCATTGATTTTCTTAACTACCGGTAAGTGCTTCTCATTTCCTTCTTCCGTTTTCTTCGGTTGTAACAAAACCATTTCCTCGTCACAACAAACCAAAGTTGAGTTGACTGGATAGGTATAGCAAATTCTCTTGCATTTTTCACAGAAATAAATGTTCATACAAAAATACCTCCTTATTTTATTACCTAAATATTATCACATGCTGACAAATATTTAAAGACATAAAAATGAAATTCCCCAGTCTATTTTTCTAAAATAAGAAAAAAATATAGTATTAAGGCAATCGAACTTATGCTAAACACAAAAAGAAAAACAGAAACTCGTCAACTATCGAGTTTCTGTCTTAATCTTTTTATTTAAATTTTAAACTTGCCTTGATTAAACTGTAGGCATTACAATTTCTTGCAATTCAGTTAAAATTTCATCGATTCTTGTTTTGTTAGCAGTTGTTAGATTTGTATAATCGAAACCAGCAACTTCGTTGTCAACTGTATCAATGTAATCCAACAAGTCTTTAGCTATTTCTGGATATTCTGATAGATTATATTGTGTAAAGTAGGAAGTAGCAAGTAGAATGCCCGCTTCATCAATCAATACATCAATGTTGGCACGATTTCCACTAGTCATGTAACCGCTGTAAACGTCAAATGCAAAAGCGATTTGGAAGTAATTTGAATCATCTCCGTAAATTGCATCATAATCATCTGAATACAATGTTTCAAAAGCATTTGCATAATCTAGGAATACGTCTTCTTCATCCATGTAAGCAGCTAAACTTTGAATCAATTCATATTCTTCTTCCGTGGTATTAGCTAGGAATGCATCAATAGCAGTAACTAAACTTTGTACTTGTGTATAAGTTGCATCAGGAACTATTTCATTGATGAACTCTTTGTAAGCATCAATGAATAATCCTCTTACCTCGATGAAATCATCTTGAGAACGACCACTGATTACTGAATTCAATAGATATACGGCTTGATCCATAATCTTGAATTGATAATATTGACTGAAATAGTCATGTTCTTCCCAAACTGGATCATCTTGATCCCAGAATGTATCTTGCCAATCTTGTTGTTCAGCGATTAACAATAGAATTTCACCTTCAGAAGCAACGAATGCATCCAATAGATCTTCAAAAGCTTCTTCAAAGATTGCTTTTAATGCCATTGTTTTTTGGAATGACAAGAAGTTGACTTCGGTAATAGGTGCATCTTCATTTTCTGCCCAATAACTTTCCACCATATCCATATAATCATTGAACATTTCTTCTTTTTCAGCATCGGTGTAAACTGCTTCGATATTATCCAACAATTCTTCATTTTCCGCCAAGAAATCATCGAAATAAGTAATTACCAAAATTGCTACTTGAGCTTGAATCATTGCTTCAGAATCATCGCTGATTGCGATTGCTTTGAGTTTAGTAAAGAAGTCCAAATCAAAGTTTTCAATAAATTTCAAGTATGCTTCAAATGACAATAACATTGTTCCGGCCATCTTTTCTGGGTTGGCAAGTTCGCTAATTTGAACTTCTTCAACAGTTTCCAATAATCCAACAAATGAATTAAGAGTGTTGATAACCAAAACTAATTCTGATTGAGTCGGCATTGTTTGAGTAAGAATATTTACAATTTCATCCTTAACCAATACCAATTCTTCAACATTTAGATCTTCTGGGGAAGAAGTTTCAGAGAGATTGGGGATATTGGTGACTAAATCAGCAGTAACCATTTCTTCAATGCTCATAATGTATTCCATAACAACCAAAATTGTTTTGACTACATCTTCACTTGAAGCTGCGATTTGATCCTTTAAATCTTCCAAGACTTGAATTTGATCATCTAACTCATCAATTCTATCTTGACAATAACCGTAATAATCCCAACCATTATCAATTTGTTCTTGGTAGTATTCTTTGTCATCTTCCAAAGATGCGATTTGATCATCAATTAAATCAGGTAACATTGTTTTGACAAATGCAGAAATAACCGCTTCAACATTTGTGACACTTTCCATCATGGTGTCTATAGCAGTATAAGCTTCTTCAGGTCCGTCAATTTCAGTTTCAGTCATTGTTGTAATGGCATCAACCATAGCCTCAAATTCAGAAGCCAACATACCTTTGTTCACCAATTCTTCAGCGAATTCATCGCTAAGTGGTAACCCTGATGTGGAAACAGCCAATTTCATAGCCGCTGTTTCTTCTGTTTTGTTTGCCATATAGGCAATGGATACGCTATGTTCTGAATCTTGCATTCCTCTTGGAGCATTGGTTACAACAGTGAAAACCAATCTGTCTCCGTCAAGTCCAGAAAAATCATATTCGTTTTTGCTTACGGATTTAACTTTTTCTCCGTCCACATAAACTATATATCCGTCTGCTTCGGCTACAGCGTCCCATTTCAGAATTTTACCCTCAATCCTGAGGTTTGTTGGGAAAGCGATTTGTTCATCATAGTTAACTTCAACGTCAGAACCGCCGTTGTTGTTACAAGCGACGAATCCCAGTACTGCAAACATCATGATGAACAACATAAATAATTTTTTCATATTTTCCTCCTAATATATACATGTAGGACAATCTACATGTTATTTTTTTATTCTTAAGTAATTGTCTACTATAATAAACTTATGATGATATCACAGACTAGTTTACTTCCTCCTTACAGCACTTGTGACTGGTTTGTAAAGGATATGGCTGTGACTTTAATTAAATATGGTAATGAGTTGGATACAGCACTTTGACTGGTTATTTCTTATTAGGTTACATCGATTAAAGACTCATAGCGCTAAGCTGATTTATCATCAAAGAAAGGATGGATTTTTATGATTTATGTAGGCATTGATGTCGCCTCAACCAAACATGACATCGTAATTTTAAATGGATTGGGAGAACTCTTCAAGAAAGCTTTCTCGATTAAAAATGATTTAGAGGGATATAAAAAACTCCTTAGTGAAATAAGTTCCGCTAAAGAGTTCTTCAATGATCTAAATGTTCGTATAGGGCTTGAATCAACTGGACATTACAGTAGAAATATTCTACACTTTCTCATCCTTGCACGGTTTGAGGTGATGTTCATTAATCCATTATTAACCAATATGGACCGTAAAGCCGCCTCTGTTCGTAAGACGAAAACAGATGCTATTGATGCCAAGGCCATTTGTATGTTTCTCATTAGAAATCAAAATGATTTCAAACCCTATACACTCTCATCTTATCACATTGATGAACTCAAAACACTCGTTAGACAGAGAAAATCTCTGAAAACCCAAATCAATAAAGAAATGAATCTTCTTCATGCTTATGTGATTCAAGCTTTTCCTGAATACTATAAGATCTTTAAGAAAATCAATTCTAAAGCCTCAATGGAGGTGTTAAGTCGTTATGCTTCTTTATCAGAATTTAAACGCGTTAGACTTGAAACGCTTAAAGAACTGATTAGAAAGTCATCTAAAGGACACCACGGTATCAAAGAAGCTCAAATGATTAAAGAACTTCCATCATCTTCAATAGGTATCGATAGTTCAGCTCTTTCTTTTTCGATTAAACAGACCATTAAACGAATTTTGATGATCAAAGAACAGATTGGTGATATCGAACATGAAATCACGCATCACGTCGATGAATCTCATACGACACTTTTATCCGTTCCTGGTGTTGGTTACACGACAGGTGCGATTATACTCGCTGAAATCGGCGATATTCATCGTTTCAAAACCGATGATCAACTTCTAGCTTACGCTGGACTAAATCTATCTGTTTATCAGTCAGGAAACTTTGAAGGTAGTTATAAAATATCAAAACGTGGGTCATCTATTTTAAGGTTCGCCATTTATCATGTCGCGCAAGCTGCAGTTAAGTTTGATCCTGTTTTTAAAGCTTACTACCTCAAAAAGAAATCTGAAGGTAAACGTCATCGTGTTATCATTGGCCATGTCACCAAAAAGATCCTTAGAGTCATTCGTTCTATCTTGAAGAACAATTCAACATATTCAATAAATACTCATTAACATATTTAAATTTCAAAGATCTTGATGTGTCATTTGACATTCTTTTTAGTATGCCTTCATATCATAACCACTATTTATTTCATTTAACTTGACTTATTTTAAATAGTTGGCTTTTTAAGGCCATTATATCACTTGTATATAAATAATAAAAGTATCTTTAATCAAATTCTTCTAAAGTTCTGTCAATTGCTTCAGCAACTTTTCGACATTTAGCAATTAAGCTGGAAAATTTATGTGGTTTTAAAGACTGTTGCCCATCACTTAAGGCTATTTCTGGATTTTGATGGACTTCAATAATCAGACCATCAGCTCCAGCAGCTATAGCTGCCAACGATAGTGATTCGATATATTCCCATCTGCCCGCTGCGTGAGACGGATCGATGACGATAGGTAGATGTGATAATTTTTTTATTACAGGGATTGCTGATATGTCCAAAGTGTTTCTGGTGGAGGTTTCAAAAGTTCTTATGCCTCTTTCGCAAAGAATCACATTTGTATTACCGCCAGCAAGAATGTATTCCGCTGACATCAACCACTCTTCAATAGTGTTCGCAATACCTCTTTTTAAAAGAATAGGTTTGTTAATTTTTCCCAATTCTTTCAATAGAGCAAAGTTTTGCATGTTCCTTGCACCAACTTGAATCAAATCAACATTTTTGACGAAATCATCGATATCTTCAATATTCATAATTTCACTTACGACAGGTATTCCATACTTATTCTTGGCACGGTTTAAAATCTCTAAACCTTCTTGTTCTAGCCCTTGAAAGGAATATGGACTAGTTCTTGGTTTGTATGCTCCACCACGTAAAATCTTCGCCCCGGCTTCGATGACCATTGGTGTTATTTCATCGATTTGTTGATTGGATTCCACCGCGCAAGGACCACCCATTATCACGATATTCTTGCCACCTATCTTGACGCCACCGACATCAACAACTGTATCCTCTGGTTTGAATTTGCGATTGACTTTCTTAAAAGGTTCCTGAACCCTTAAAACTGTATCAACAAATTCATAAGCATATAAACTATTTGGGTCAATAATCGTAGTGTCCCCAATCACACCAATGATGACCGTTGACTTTCCGATACTCTCGTGGATACCAAATCCCTTGCTTATTAAATGGTTTTTGATTTCTTCTATTTCACTTGGTAAAACATTATTTTTTAATTTTATTATCATAATTAATCCTCTTTGCTTAGATAGTCTATTGCTTCGATATAACTTTCAAAACCTTTTCCATAAAATTGTGCTTCGCACGCAGGTTTAATTACAGAAATTTTTCTAAATTCTTCCCTTTCATAAATATTTGATAAATGAACTTCAACAATCCTTTTATTCAGTGATAATAAACAGTCATAGATGGCATAAGAATAATGAGTAAAAGCTCCGGGATTGATGATTATTGCATCAAAAAACGAGTATTTTTCTTGCAAAAAATCAATGATACTTCCTTCATGATTGCTTTGGTATATTTCTAGTTGATGATTCTTTTTTGTACCGTAAGCCAAGAGATATTTAATTAAATCATCATAAGTTTTATTGCCATAAACACTTACTTCTCTCTTGCCTAGAAAGTTAAGGTTAGGACCATTGACTATTAAGATATTCATCAATTTTCTCCTTTATTTCATTAATATGATACACTGTATCCCTCGTAATAGCAATTGAAATGTCGCAAGCTTTTTCATATAGTGGCAAACGTTCTTGAGCTATTCTTAGAACATCATCCTTATTCTTTATTAAAGGGCGTCCCAGGATATTTTTTTCAGCTATTTCTTCAGGATTCTTGTTCAAGAAAATAATAATTCCATTCTGCTTCAAGAGATCGATGTTAATATATTTTTTGATTGCTCCACCACCGGTTGATATGATTGAATTGTGGTTTTTGTAAAGCATCTTTATGATTTCAATTTCGAACATTCTGAATTCTTCTTCGCTGTGAGATTGAAAATAGTCGAAAATTGTACAGCCTAAAATATCTTCTATCTCTTGATCGGTATCATATAATTTTTTAGTCAGGTTATCGCTAAATAATTTAGCATATTTGCTTTTACCGCTTAGAGGCATGCCAATAAAGACAAAATTATACATCTTTTTAAGAAGTTTTTTAAAAATTTTGTTTGCTAAATTAATAGGTAAATCGCAATTAAAGAAAAGCTCATGAGCTTTTTTAGCTTGCATAACCAACATATATAAACCATTAATAACCTTGATATTTCTTTTTTCTGCCTCTAATAGTAATTTAGTTCTCAAAGGATTGTATATCAAATCAATTACTAATGATAATTTAGTGAAACAATCAAGCTCAATTAACAATTCATCGGTGTTATTAGGGTGCATTCCAACAGGGGTGGTGTTGATTATTATGTCATAATAGTGATATTTATTTAAGTTTTGATATAAATCATCTTCGGGGTATTTTTTGTTTCGACAAAGCCTAACTATGGATTTGGCATTTAACTCATTGAGCGCCAAAACGATAGTGTTTGAAACGGAACCGTTACCAAGTATAAGTATGTTTTTTCCCTCAATATCAACTTGGTAAAATTTGATTAATTCCAAAAAACCATAGTAGTCTGTATTATATCCATAGTATTCATTTTCTTTAAGTACGACAGTATTGACTGAATTGGTTTTCAGCGCAATCGGGTCAAATTTATTTATGAATTTCATAATCTCGGTTTTATAAGGAATTGTCACATTGAATCCCAAAAGATTTTTAGAATCGATAATTTCTCCAATGTTTTTTGTACTGATTAATTCGTACTCCTTATTACCAAAAGATTCGTGAATTTCTTTAGAAAAGCTATGGCTCAAATTTTTGCCAATCAAACCGTACACAATCAGTTCCAACCTTTTTTTGAAAATAGCAACAGATCCAAAATAGCGTAGTTTAAAACAGCATTTACAACGTGAATTGCACGAGTAACGATTTGTGGGTCATGACGGCCTGGCGTTTCCAAAATAACATTTTCTTTTCTAGATAAATCTACAGATTTTTGCGCTTTAGCGATTGACGAAGTAGGTTTGACCGCCAATCTAAGAATTATAGGTCTGCCTGTGGATATTCCACCCAAAATTCCACCATTATTATTTGACAGAAAATTCAATTCATTACCTACAAATTCATATTGATCATTAGCTTCAGACCCGTTCAAACGAGTTAAGTTGAATCCTTCACCGAATTCAATCCCTTTAATTCCCGGGATTGAAAACAATAAATTTGACAAATAGCTTTCAACTGACAAAAATAAAGGCTCTCCAATTCCGGCAGGTAAGTTGACAATGGCAGACTCAATTGTTCCACCAACAGAATCACCAGCTGAAGAAGCTTTCATGATTGCATCTTCCATTTTTGGTTTAATTTCAGTGTTTATTAGTGGAAATGAACTCTTATTGAGGGTTTTTAACATCTCCACTTCAAAGCTATTCTTTTCAAATGAATTATCATAGATGTTTTTTATGGATTCAATATGAGACGCAATGTAAATGTTTTGTTTTTCGAGAATTTGTTGGCAAATAGATCCGACTATTACCCATAATATGGTTACTCTACCAGAAAAAATCCCTCCGCCAGATTTATCGTTAAAATCATTATATTTGACATAAGCCGCATAATCAGAATGACCAGGTCTTGGTATGTTCTTCAATTTTGAGTAGTCTTCCTTAATAATGTTTGTATTCGGAACCAAAAATGTTAAAGCAGCACCTGTTGTATAGCCGTCTTTGAATCCAGATATTATTGTATATTGATCTTGTTCAACCCTGGTAGTTGAAATTCCTTCTTTTGGACGTCTTTTCATCAAGTTGAAATCCAATAAATCAAAATTAATTCTTATACCAGCGGGTATTTGATCAATAACCACGCCGAGATATTCGCCGTGGGATTCACCAAAGAAGGTAATTTTTATATTATTTCCAATGTTATTCATCATATCACTCCGCTTTATAATTCTTCAATATTAATTTCTTTTAGATAAGCTTCACCTATCTTGTTGACAAGAACAATATTAATGCCTTTAGTTTGTACTTTTTTATCTTGTTTTATGAATTTAATCAAATCCTCTTTTTTAGCGGGATCTGATGTTGGCAAGGCGTACTTTTGCAATACCTTAATCAAATCATTTTTCAGTTCAGGGCTAATAACCTGTAGCATACCCAATCCAATCGCTTCTCCATGCAGATATTTTTCATAGTTGTAGAAAGCTTCATAAGCATGTCCAAAAGTATGACCAAAATTAAGAATTTGTCTTTGAGCAGTATCAAATTCATCTATTTCAACGAAATGCTTTTTTATTTTGAGACATTCAAAGATTAGTTCTTCCAAATTATCATTAATGTTACCACTCTTAATTTTATCATAAATTTCCGGAGAATGAATCAATCCGTATTTAATCATTTCCGCAACACCATTATTGAATTCTTTAGTGGGTAAATATTCCAAAGTGCTCGGATCGATTAAAACCATCTTTGGAGGGTAAATTGAACCTAAAGAATTTTTGGCTTTTGGCAAGTTTATTCCAACCTTTCCCCCTACAGAAGAATCTATTTGTGAGAGTAAAGTAGTTGGGATTTGTATATAGTCAACTCCTCTAAAAATAGTTGACGCTATAAATCCCGCCAAATCACCTGTGACACCACCGCCTAAAGCAATAATGATATAGTTTTTTGTCATACCTTTATCAATCAAAATATTAACAATCCTTTCATATTCAGACAAGGATTTTGACTTTTCACCATGAGGAAAATTAATAAATATATTGTACTTTAATTTATTTATAACTCGTTTTATAATAACATCAGGAATATTGTCATCAGCAATAATGGCATATTTTCGAGAAACATCCAAATAATTATCGATTTCTTTCAGCAAGCCGTTTTCGATAAAGATTTCATAATCACGAGTTTTTGATTTAATATTAATTTTCATAAAATCACCTACAAATATTCTACTTTTATACCCAATGATTCCAAATCCTCAAAAAAGTGTGGATATGACTTGTTGACAGTTTCAGCACCATTGATTACTACGGGACCATCAGCTCTGAGAGCAGCTACTGCAATAGACATTACCATCCGATGATCGTTGTAGGATTCAAAAGAGTTTGCTGAAAATTTATCACTGCCTACTATATTGTATCTGTCATCAAATGAATAACACTTAATCCCTAAAAGAGTAAGGATTTGCGTTATTGCCGATAATCGATCGGTTTCCTTTATTCTCAACCTTTTTGCGTTTAGGATATTTGATGATCCCTCAGACAAGGCTGATAAAATTGAGATGATAGGAGCTATATCAGGGTGTTGACTCACATCAATATCCAGTCCTCTTGTGTTACTTTTAACAAAATGCAGAGTGTTCTTTTCTTTAAAAACCTTACCCCCCATTTTTTTGATGATGTTAATGATTTCAACATCTGGTTGTAAAGATTCATTTGCTGAATTAATAATTTTCACGTCACCATTAATTATTCCAGCTACTGCAAAGAAAGCCAATTGAGAAAAGTCTGATTCAACCTTATATTCGGTTGGTTTATATTTTTGATTTCCTTTAATAAAATAAACATTGTCTTTAATTATTATATTAATGCCAAATTTACTCATAACATCAATTGTCATGTCTACGTATTTTTTTGACTCTAAATCGCCGGTGATTGTAATCTTGGAATCGCCATCTTTTAATGGTAAAGCAAGTAATAATCCGCTGATGAATTGAGAACTTACATTACCTAAGACTTCGTAGTTTCCCGGTTTTAATTCGTTTTTCAGAAAAAGCAATTTTTCCCGTCTTTCAAAAGCGATGCCACTGATTTTAAAAACATCATCATAGACATTTAGCGGTCTGTTTAAAAGAGATTCTTTTCCTGTAAAGAAAATACCTTTCTTATTTGTCAATAAAGGCAATAAAAATCTTAAAGTTGATCCTGATTCCTGACAATCAATTATTTCGTCACCAAAAATAGATAAATTATCGCTGCCATTTATCTCCAGGGCGTTTTCTATTTTGTTGATTTGAATTCCTAAAGTCTTAAAAGCATTTATAGTCGCTTTTATATCTTCGGAATAAACAACATTTTTAATAACTGATTTTCCGTTTGCAAGACAAGCGCAGATAATGGATCTGTGAAGCAGTGATTTGGAAGGGGGTACCATTATTTGCCCTTGAGCAAAGCCGGGATACACTTTTACCCTCATTTGTTGTTACCTTTCATGTACCTTTTGTGTAGGTGTTCTGACTTAGCCAAGCACATTGTTGTCTGAATAAAATCCTCATCGATTAATGCATGTTTGATTTTACTTAATTCTGCTTCGAAAGCTTCAATTCTTTTTACAAGCGCTTCTTTATTCATAGTCAATAATTGATGCCAAAGAAACATGTTTATATTGGCAATTCTTGTTAAATCTCGGTACGAATCTCCGGTAAAGTTTAGTAAATCAACATTTTCTTCATCAAAAGAATTAACCAAAGCCATTGATATGACGTGAGTCAATTGCGAGGTATAAGCGATGATGTCGTCATGAAATTGTGGACTGACGTGAGTTATCTTGCCAAACCCCATTTCATTAGCTAAATTTTCTGCCAAAATGACATTCTCTTTTTTGTTTCTTTCATAAGTAATAATTAAGTAATTGGCTTTACTAAATATTTTCGAATCCGAATAAGATACTCCGGAGAATTCCCTACCCGCTATAGGATGTGTATATATCAAGTCAAATTTAGTTGATCCCAATGTTTCCACTTCCTTGATAATAGAGGTTTTAACGCCGGATATTTCAATGAATACGGTATCGTTTATTATTAAATCTTTGTTTTGTTCAAGGAAATCTTTAATTTCCTTTGGATATAGACAAAGATAGATTAGATTATTGTTTTTCAAGAACTCTTTTATATCATGATAACCTTTGTGTATTATTTGATTTTCTTCTGCATAATCCAATGCTGCCTTATTAATATCGTATGCGCTAATATGGTGTCTTTCTTTTAGTGATTTAGCGATTGTTCCGCCAATCAAACCCAGTCCTATAATGCCTATTTTCATATATCTCTCCTTTAATATTAAATTATTTTATCATAAATATTTAAAAAAGTATTCAAGGAGTTTAAATGAAGTTAAAAAATAAGCCTTAACCCATAAATTTTACCCAAAATTTCACTTATTATGTTATAATAATCTTGCGTAAATATGAGGAGGGTGTCTTATGTATAAAGAGATTTCGGTATTTGAACATGCGAATACGGTGTTAGAAAAATTGACTCCTGGTATATTCTTAAATACTAAATTTAAAGGTGAGATAAACACCATGATAATCGGCTGGGGAGGAATTAATATTATATGGGGAAGACCTATTTTTTTGGTTTTGGTTCGCGATTCTCGTGCCACATATAATTTAATCGAATCCAGTCAAGAATTCACAATAAGCATTCCAATGGAAAGTCCAATGAAAAAAGAAATTGCTTTTTGTGGGACCAAATCGCTCAGAGACTATGATAAATTCAAAGAATGCAATTTTACTCCAGTCAAAGGCAGAAAATTAGAAACTCCGATTATCGCCGAATGTCAGTTACATTATGAGTGCAAAGTGATTTATAAACAAACATTGAATCAAATAGCAGTGCCGGATAATGTTAAATCACGATATTATAACAACAATGCTAATCACACAGTTTATTACGGCGAGATAGTTGATCAATATATTTTTGTGAAGGAGTAATTATGGGCAATATTTTAGATGGATCAGCTTTAGCTAAAAAAATGCGAGCTGAAATAAAGATTGAAACAGAAAAATATATAAATAAATATCATGTTCAACCCCATTTGGCAGTGATTTTGGTAGGGGCTGACCCAGCTAGTGAAACTTATGTCAAATTTAAAGAAAAAGCTTGTAATCAAGTTGGTATGAAATCAACTGTCATCAATAAACCAAGTGATATAACTGAAAGAGAGTTATTGGAAATAATAGCTGAAATGAACAACGATCCTTTAGTTCATGGTATCTTGCTGCAACTGCCAATACCAGATCACATCGATTTAGAAAAAGTAATCAACGCAATCTCACCAGAAAAAGACGTTGATGGTTTCGCAAATGAAAATGTTGCCAAACTCAGCAAAAATCAAGATGCTCTAGTTCCTTGTACGCCGCTTGGAATAATCAGGCTGTTGGAAGAATATAAGATTAAAACCGAAGGTGAACACTGTGTTATACTCGGAAGAAGTCAAATAGTAGGAAAACCGATGGCACAGTTGATGTTACAAAAAAACTCAACAGTTACAATCTGTCATTCCCGCTCAAAGAATTTACCAGAACTAGCCAAACAGGCTGATATATTGATAGCTGCTGTTGGCAAGGCTCATATGGTCGATGAAACATTCGTTAAAGAAGGAGCTGTTGTCATCGACGTTGGTGTTTCACGTATTGATGGAGTTATTTATGGTGATGTCAACTTCGACAAAGTTAAGGATAAGGCAAGTTATATTACTCCTATGCCTGGAGGAACCGGCCCGATGACGATTGCTTGTTTGTTGGAAAACACTTTAAAATGTTATTTGAATTTAGTTGGTTAAACATATGATAGACAGATATTCAAGACCACAATTTAAGAAAATATGGTCTGAAAAGAATAAATTTGATATTTTTCTTCAAATAGAAATATTAAACACCGAGGCTCTCAATCATTTAGGAATAGTTTCTGATTACGAACTTGATTTAATCAAAAACAATGCCAAATACACTCAAAACCGAGTTAAAGAATTAGAAAAACAAACAAAACATGATGTAATTGCTTTTACTAGAGCGGTTTCAGAAAATCTGGGGTCTGAAAAACGATTTATTCATTATGGTTTAACCTCAACCGACGTAGTTGATACAGCCTATGGCGTTTTGTTGAAACAAGCCAATGAATTCATCAAAAAAGATGTTAAATCATTTTTAAAGATTCTTAAAGAAAAAGCTTACGCATACAAAGATACCTACTGTATTGGCAGGACACATGGAATTCACGCTGATATTACAATTTTTGGACTGAAGTTTGCCTTATGGTATGATGAGTTATTGAGAAATTATAACCGTTTTTTATCCGCTACAGAGCAAATTGAAGTGGGTAAAATCAGTGGTGCCGTTGGTAACTACGCTTTTGTCGACACTGAGGTGGAAAGATATATTTGTCGCAGTTTGGGGTTAAATACCGTTAACATTTCAACTCAAACACTTCAAAGAGATCGCCATGCATATTATTTAAGCACTTTAGTTTTGTTGGCTTCAACATTGGAAAAAATTGCTTTAGAAATCAGACATCTGCAAAGAACTGAAGTCAATGAAGTGAAAGAACCTTTCACCGAAAATCAAAAAGGTTCATCGGCGATGCCACATAAAAAGAATCCGATAGTAAGCGAAAATATTACCGGAATAACCAGGGTTTTACGAGGATATATGCTTTCTGCATATGAAAACATTGCCCTTTGGCACGAAAGAGATATTAGTCATTCCTCGGTAGAAAGAATTGTTTTGGCGGACAGCACGACTTTGATTGATTATATGTTCAACCGTTATCTACCGGTAATAAAGAATTTGGTTGTATACCCAGATAACATGCTGAAAAATATTTATCTGACAAAAGGCATCATTTTTTCTCAAAGAGTTCTGACAAAGCTTTTAGATAAAGGCATTTCTAGAGAAAAAGCGTATGATGCAGTGCAATCTTTGAGCAATGAAGCGTTCACAAAACAAATAGATTTCATTGAGCTACTCAAAGAAGACTCATTTATTAATAAGACTCTTACAGAAACAGAAATTGATGAGTGTTTCACATTGGAATTTTATAAAAAACAAGTTGATTATATATTCAATAAAGTTTTCAAGAAATAATTCTTATATAAGGGGAGATAAACAAAATGACAGAAAAAAGAAGATTATACCGCGACACTGAAAATCAAAAATTATTTGGTGTATGTTCCGGATTATCAGACTATTTTGATGTAGATGTTACATTAATCAGAGTTTTGTGGTTAGTGGCGGTTTTTGCTGGAGGGACAGGATTATTGCTGTATTTGATTTTGGCAATAGTAGTGGAACCTAAGAGTGTAGTAATAGCCAAAGCCAAAAAAGAAGAAAAAACAATCGACGATAGTGACGATCCATTCGCTAAATACGATAAATAAAAAAAAACGATAAAGATTTAATTAAAAAAAGTAAGATTGAGTGAAAATCTTGCTTTTTTTAATGCATTTATGAACCTAAAAATTCAAAGTTTTTTATAGAGTCAATTACTCAAAAAGTATAGTTTTTTACCATCATAAATTGTATAATTGAATTATAAGGAGGTGGCCCATGGAAGAGTATAAATTGCATAAAAATATCCTGTGCATTGACTTGAAAAGTTTCTATGCATCCGTAGAATGCGCTATTTCTGGGCTGGACCCCTTTAAAACCCCATTAGTGGTAGCGGATAAGGAACGAGGTGGCGGATCCATAGTTTTAGCGGTTACTCCTTATCTAAAACAACTAGGAGTGCCAAACCGTTTGCGCGTTTACGAATTGCCTAAAAATATCGATATCATCTACCGAAAGCCAAGGATGGAGCGCTATTTGGAATATTCGACGAAAATTATTGAAATATATTTACAATTTATTTCTGAAGATGATCTTTATGTCTACTCTGTCGATGAAGTTTTCCTTGATTTTACTGAATATTTGGATTACTACAAAAAGAGCGATTATGAATTAGCGAAAATGATAATGTCAGAAGTTTATAAACAGACAAAGATCTATTCTACCTGTGGCATCGGGCCGAATATGTTGATTGCCAAACTGGCTTTAGATATCGAAAGCAAACATTCTCCGGAATTCATAGCCAAATGGACTTACGAGGATTTACCGAATAAACTATGGCCAATCAAACCGCTATCCAAAATGTGGGGTATCGGCAGAAATATGGAAAGAAACCTCAATGCTTTAGGTATTGAAAAGATTGAAGATTTAGCAAAGTATGATGTCAATAAATTAAAAAAGAAATTTGGCGTAATTGGCGAAGAATTATACTATCACACTCACGGAATCGACATGAGTTTGATTCAAGAAAAGTTACGACTTAAACCTGCCAGCAAAAGTTATGGCATCGGCCAAACTTTGTTTGAAGATTATTACGAACCGGAGATTTATCAAATTATTCGCGAAATGGTCGATGATGTTTGCAGAAGACTCCGTGTCAGCAAGAAAAAAGCGACTACTGTTCATTTCGGTTTGGGTTACAGCAAAGATACCGGTGGCGGTTTTGCTAGACAAATGCAACTTCCCCAACCTTCAAGCAATGAATCTCACATTTTTCAATTATGTTTGAAAATCATGAAAAAATTTTACAACGAATCACCAATCAGAATTGTCAGGGTTTCAGTAACGGGATTAATTGACGATCATGATTATCAGGTAAATATCTTTGAAGATATCGAAACCGTCATGAAAGAGAAAGAAGTGTTTCATGCGGTTGATGTAATTAAAGAAAGATTTGGTAAAAATAGTATAAACCGAGCTTCAAGCGAACTTAAATCATCGACAATTAAAGCCAGAAACGAAATGATAGGTGGTCACAATGCCTAATGCATATATTGACCGCGGCATTATTAAATGGGCGGCCTTCGACGCTTTGAACGGTTATCATTCCATGTTAAAAGAGATGCAACATCGATTAGGGAAAAAAGAAAAACCGCTTTTAAGTGAAGATGATTATGATACAATAAACAGAAACATTCAAGAAGCGATTACCGAACAAAAGGAAATTGAATTAAAATATTATAGTGACGGTTATATAAAAA
Organism: Bacillota bacterium; assembly: GCA_029559915.1. Taxonomy (GTDB): domain Bacteria; phylum Bacillota_I; class Bacilli_A; order Izemoplasmatales; family Hujiaoplasmataceae; genus UBA2289. The sequence goes on along the minus strand of JAKPZU010000079.1, from coordinate 27,590 downwards.
CCACTTATGGTTTGGTAAAAAAACTAGACTTTGTCAGTAAATCCGTGATTTTAACGACAAAAGAACAAATATTCGCTGAAGATATTGTTGCTATCGAAGTTTTGGGTTAAATCCACACCCACCCCTTTTTAAAACCTCTTTAAAATGTTATAATTAAGATAACATAAGGAGGTCAACATGAGAAAATTAAAAACTTTAGAATCGCCAAAAATATTGTACTTAATCTTTTTGGCGATTGTTATTTTGGAGATAGCAGCTGCCAGCTTTAGCGTTGCCTTTGCGACGTCGCCAGAGCAAAGGGATGCAGGAATATCGAATATATTTTTAGGAATATTGGCAATAATTCTTTTTTCTTTGCCATGGATTTTGGAATCAAGATTCAAGTTTGATATTCCCAACTATTTGGAGATTACCATTTTATCTTTTTTATTCTTTGCCATTGTTTTGGGGAATATACATGGCTTGCTGGAAACCGTAAAGGGGTATGACAAGTTTTTGCACGCTGTTAGTGGAATCTTGATTTCTGTCATTGGCTATGAAATCATTCTCTCATACAATCAGTCAAAGACGAGAGAAAATCAATTGAAACCCGGGATATTAAGCATTTTTGCTTTTTGTTTTTCCATTACTCTTTTGGTAATATGGGAGTTTTATGAATTTGCAGTAGATACCATCGCTTATAACATAAATAACGATACCTCTCGTAATATGCAAAGATATCAGTGGCTGAATGAAAGTTTGATTTACCCACAACCATATGGTTTGATGGATACAATGTTGGATTTGATCATTGGATCATTTGGCGCACTTTTGGTTAGTTTCATCGGCTGGCGCATAATCTTGTACCAACAGAAAAAGAAAAGAATCGAGATGATTGAAAATGATTAAAGAAATAGCTTATGCAAAAGTAAATTTGTTCTTGAACGTTACTGGCAAAAGAAAAGACGGATACCATACTTTGGAAATGTTGAATGCCAAAATTGACATGTTCGATGTCTTGGAGTTCAGAAAAATTGATTTTGAAGCTATCGTTATCATAAAATCAAATGACATCTTTTTATCAAATCAAGACAACATTGTCGTTCAAGTCGCTAGGTATATGCTAAAAACTTATGAGATAAACTCCGGATTGGAAATTACAATTGATAAAAAAATCCCGTTTGGAGCTGGGTTGGCCGGTAATTCTGCAGACAGCGCTGCGGTCATCAAGGGTATAGATAAATTGTTTGAATTAAACCTGTCTCTTGAAACCATGAGAGAAATAGCCCTAATGTACGGCGCAGATATTCCTTACTGCCTGACTGACAAACCCGCTTTTGTAAAAGGTATCGGGGAGATTATTGAAGAAGTGGATTTGGATTTAAGCGAATATCAAGTGCTTTTGATAAATCCGGTGGAATATGTCGGCACAAAAGAAGTTTTTGAATTGGCTGACAAACAGGGATTTACCCAAAAAGATATGGAAATACTTAATTCTGATATTGTCAATAACGATATTGATTCTTTGCAACTGAATTTATTCAATTCTCTTGAAGAAGTAGTATTGAACAACTATCCATTCATGAAAGAATTCAAAGAGCTTTTAATCAAAGAATTAGGTAGCGAAGGACTGGTAATGACAGGCTCAGGTTCGAGCTTTTTGAAGATTTTACATAAAAAACATGATTTTTCCGACTTTATTGCCAGATATAATAAAAAATACTTGATAAAAAAACATAATTTTTTATAATTTTTTTGGCTAACCTATTGAATAAAGAAAAATAAACATGTTATAATTTGCCGAAAGAGGTGGTAGTGTGAAGATTACAGAGGTACGTGCGAAAAGAATCAACGGAGACAATCGATTAGTGGGGGTAGCTGCCATAACTATTGATAACTGCTTTGTGGTACACGAACTGAGAATCATTGAAGGGAAGAATGGTTTGTTTGTTGCTATGCCAAGCCGTAGAATGCCGAGTGGCGATTATAAAGATGTCGCTCATCCAATCAACAGTGATACCCGAGCGATGATTGAAAAAGCGGTTTTAGATACTTTTCAAGCTTTACCGGAATTAGAAACAGAAGAAGACAAAAACACCGACGTTTAGTCAGTGTTTTTTATTTTATAAAAAATTCATTCTTTTTTGTTTTGTTAATCTGTTGTATAATATAGATGGACTAAACGAGTAAAACGAAAGGAAAGCAATACAAATGGTATTGCGATGGTTTGTTATGGCTGTTTTTCATGGATCAAAAGTAAAATTGTTTGCACTAAGTTCCAACATTCAATTAGCTCAAGACATTGCCGATTATATCGGTATCCCTTTAAGCAAATGTGAAGTTACACATTTTGCCGACGGTGAAATTAGCATCAACATTCCCGAAACTGTTCGCGGACACAAAGTTTTCGTCATTCAATCAACCTGCAATCCGGTAAATGAACATATCATGGAATTATTGATTATGATTGACGCATTGAAAAGAGCTTCCGCCAGGGAAGTGAATATTGTCATTCCTTATTACGGTTATTCGCGCCAAGATCGCAAAGCGAAGGCAAGACAACCTATTTCAGCTAAACTAGTCGCTAATCTTTTGGAAGTTGCTGGTGCAACCAGAGTTATCTCCATGGATCTTCATGCCCCGCAAATTCAAGGATTTTTTGATATCCCAATCGATAATTTCCGCGGCATGCCAATCATATCAAATTACATATTAAGTAAAAACTTAGAAAACGTCTGTGTAGTATCTCCTGACCATGGCGGCGTTGCCAGAGCCAGGGATTTGGCAAATATCTTACAATCACCTATCGCAATCATCGATAAAATGCGCCCGGAACCAAATGTAGCGGAAGTAATGAATATCATCGGTAGAGTAAAGAGCAAAACCTGTATAATCGTCGATGACATGATTGATACAGCCGGTTCAATCTTCGCCGCAGCCAACGCTTTAGCTGAAGCTGGCGCAAAAGATATTTATGCTTGTTGTACACACCCGGTCTTTTCCAAGACTGCGCCACAATTATTGATGGAAGCACCGATAAAAGAAGTAATTTGTACCAACACGATTGAACTTCCTAAGGATAAGGTTTTCCCTAAGTTAGTCCAACTATCAATAGCTGAACTTTTAGGACAAGGCATCATCAATATTATTGACGATCAAGGCGTATCAACTTTATTCACTTGCGAAAGATAGCATCACAACTTTACAAAGAGTTTAAATGTGTTATAATATACTAAATTGACGATTGGAAGAGTAGTAAAAAGATTTTTATTTTAGCGAATGAGGGATGGTGGAAGCCTCAGAATAAAACTTATTACGAAAAACGCCCATGAATGACAGAAGAAATTAGTAGAACTGTTCGTAAAACCTGCGTTAAAGGTATTGAGCGCTGATAATTTTATCAGAACTAAGGTGGTACCACGGAAACATTCGTCCTTTACATTGATTGTGAAGGACTTTTTTATTTTTAGGAGGAAATTATGTTACTAAATGAATTGGAAGTTTTATACAAAGACAGTCCACTCTTTAACCATACAAGATATCATAAAGAGTCTTATGTTGAAGGGCAAATAGATTATTTTATTGGCATGAACTCAGAAACAATAGAAAATTTCGCGACCAAATATTATAAAACAATAGACGACCAAGAAATGTTAAAGCTTTTAAGACACAAAATACATGATTTTAGGTCAATTGCCCTCAGTATCATGTGCAGGCAAATGGACGTTGCGGATGCTAAAAGACAAAAGGATTTAGTCGAGATTTATCTAGAAAATCTGGATTGGGTAAACAATTGGGATTTAGTCGACATTTCGGCATCTAAAATTCTCGGAAGTTACCTTTATGGCATCAATGATTTTGATTTATTATATGAGTTATCAAAATCTGACAATTTATGGTATAAAAGGGTATCCATAGTTGCTACATACCATTTGATAAAGAGTGATTTATTACAAGTTACATTGGATTTGATTGATACTCTTATAACGGAAAAACACGATTTGATGCATAAGGCTTGTGGCTGGATGCTTCGAGAATTAGGCAAAAAAGATACTAACCTATTAACGGATTATTTAGAAACAAACTACATAAAAATGCCAAGAACCATGTTGAGATATGCAATAGAAAAATATCCAGTAGAGATAAGAAAAAGGATTTTGAAAGGAGACTTTTTATGGCGATAGAAACAAAAAAATTATACCTTGATTTTCAGAGGTTTAAAGACCAAGAAGTAGAAATCAACGGTTGGGTAAGAAACAACCGTTCACAAAAAGAGTTTGGGTTTATTGATTTGAATGATGGCACAGCTTTTGAAACGGTGCAAGTGGTGTATGAGTCAACAATGGAAAATTTTAAAGAAATTTCCAAATTTAGAGTAGGGTCTGCAATTACCGTCAAGGGAAAAGTGGTTTTGACTCCTGAAATGAAACAACCATTTGAAGTTAAAGCAACTCAAATCAATTTGGATGGCGATAGCCTTGACGATTATCCAATTCAACCCAAACGTCATACTCGTGAATTTTTAAGAGAAAATGCGCATTTAAGAATGAGAACCAATCTTTTCAATGCGGTTTTTCGCGTTAGATCAGTCGTGTCTTATGCCATTCATAAGTTTTTTCAAGAACGAGGTTTTGTTTATCTCCACGCCCCAATCATTACTGCAAGCGACGCTGAAGGTGCTGGTGAAATGTTCCAGGTAACGACTCTTGCGGGTAAAAAACCGGAAGAAAACTATAGCAATGACTTTTTTGGTAAAAAAGCCAACCTTTCCGTATCTGGGCAACTTCAAGCCGAAGCCTATGCTTTGGCTTATAAGAATGTCTATACTTTTGGCCCGACTTTCAGGGCAGAAAACTCCAACACCACCAGACATGCATCTGAGTTTTGGATGATTGAACCGGAAATAGCCTTCGCTGATATCAATGATGACATGAAATTAGCTGAAGACATGGTTAAATTTATAATTAGAGATCTTTTTGAAACCTGTGAAAGTGAACTGAATTTCTTTGATCAATTTGTTGAAAAAGGTTTAATAAACAAATTGAAAAAAGTATTGGATTCCAAATTTGCGGTAGTCACTCATAAAGAGGCAATCAATATCTTGATTAAAAACGAAAAAGACTTTGAAACAAAACCGGTTCATGGGCAAGATTTGGCGACCGAACATGAAAAGTTTTTGACCAAACATTTCGACGGCCCGGTTTTCGTCATTGACTGGCCAAAAGAAATCAAAGCTTTTTACATGAGATTGAATGATGATCAAAAAACCGTTGCGGCTATGGATTTATTGGTTCCTGGTTCGGGTGAATTAATTGGGGGTTCGCAAAGAGAAGAAAGACTGGATTATCTGGAAAAAAGAATTTCTGAATTAGGTATCGACGATAAAGATCTCTGGTGGTATAAAGACTTAAGAAAATATGGCGGTTGCAAGCATGCCGGCTTTGGTATGGGGCTTGAGAGAATGATTATGTATGTTACCGGCATCGACAATATCAGAGACGTTTTGCCATTTCCAAGAACGCCAAAAAAATGTGATTTTTAGGCAAAAGAAAAGCTCAAAATTAAATTTGAGCTTTTTTTATTAACTTTGATTATTTCTTTGTATTAGGATCTTTCAAAGCTTCCATCAAACCGCTTGCCAATCCGACAACGCCTTGCATTTCGGAAGGAATGATAATTTTTGTTGCTTGACCTTGAGCTACGTTAACCATAGCTTTATAAGCTTCCAAAGTCAATACTGCTTGATCAGCTCCGGCTTCTTTGATTAATCTTAAACCTTCGGCGGTTGCTTGTTGAACTTTAAGGATGGCTTCAGCACGACCTTCAGCTTCGCGGATAGCAGCTTCTTTTTTACCTTCAGCATCCAAGATGTTAGCGGCTTTTTCGCCTTCAGCGGTCAAAATCGCAGCTTGTTTCTTACCTTCGGCAATCAGGATCGATTCACGGCGTTCGCGTTCAGCACGCATTTGTTTTTCCATCGCTTCGCGAATTTCCTTCGGTGGAATGATGTTCTTGACTTCAACACGGTTGATTTTGATACCCCAAGGGTCAGTTGCATCATCAAGAATAACGCGCATTCTTTCGTTGATTAAATCTCTTGAAGTAAGTGTTTGGTCCAATTCCAATTCACCGATGATGTTACGAAGAGTAGTAGCTGTCAATTGTTCAATCAACAATCCAGGATTTTCCGCACCATAAACGAATTGTTTGGAATCTGTAATTTGTAAGAAAACAACAGTATCTATTTGCATAGTTACGTTATCTTTGGTGATAACAGCCTGAGGTGGAAAGTCCAAAACTTGTTCTTTCAAGTTGATTACATCACTTACCATACCTCTTGTATCATAAGTTCTTCTGATACGATCGATAAATGGTACTTGGAAATGCAAACCAGCTGTCCAGGTTGTATAATAATTACCCCAGCGTTCAATAACATATTCCGCTGCTTGAGGAACGATTTTGATTCTAGTTCCCAAATAAACGAGAATAATTACGGCCAAAGACACCAAAACAACGATACCGACTGTAGAAATTAAAAACATTGGCATTAACATAATAAAAACCTCCTAATTAATATTTATATTCCGTTCTTTCAACGGTTATTTTTGAAATCATATCTCTAACTGTCAATTTATTTCTGGTCGCACCAATCAAAGCAGTGTCAATCAAACCCATAAACATAATCAACATTAAAGCAAAAAGCACATTTATTGGCACCAAAACCACTACAAGCAAATATTTAAAGGCGATATCATGTAAAAAGATTGTCATGAAATTAACCGGACCGGTTAATTTCAACTTCATTACCCTTCTACCCAAAGTCAAGCCTTTTAAAAACACGCTATAAAGGGTTGCCATTATTAAAAAGATAAATAAATAATAATATACAACATTGGTAAAGTATAAACCTAAAGGTTCCATATAAGGAGCGGTATCGATGATGTTTTGCTCATTAAGTATGTTGGATTGCTCCAAGTAATTATCCAAAGCAGCTGTTTTTAGTGCTTCATCTTCACCAGCTAAAGCCTTGGCAACGTCATAATCCTTTTGAATATCATCCATATTGGCATTATAGACTACCATTATTTCTTGGTAAGCAGAGTTTATTTCATCGTAATTTTCAATTTTTCCTTGTAAAACAGTTCTACCAATGGCGATGAAACTTAAATATATAATTGTAAAAATCAAAGTCATGTCGATTAAAGAAGATAAAAGTCTTCGAAAAAATCCAGCCCTCATTATTCTTTTCTAACCACCAATTTCACGCCCTTGATTGCCAAGATCACCACTTTTTCGTGCTCTTGAATATCCTCATTGGCGATAGCTGTCCAAATTTTGCCCTCAATCTTGACTTCGCCGCGTTCACCATCGATGATTGGTTTGATGCAAGTAGCGGTTTTGCCAATCAAGGAATCAGCGTTAGTCTTGATTTCATTTTTTTTGACATATCTTTTGAAAATAGGTCTTAAAACCAATAACAAAGCGGTTGAGAACAAGATGAAAACAAGAGCTTGAAGCCAAATCATCTCTGGCCAGAAAATAGCAATAATCAAGGCGAAAAATCCACCTACAGCGAACCAAATGCTGGAAAGATCCATGGTCAACGCTTCGGTAACGCCGGCAAAGATTATTATTGCAAACCAAATGAAAATCATCGTATTTGCAGGATCAATAGCTAAAAACATATCACTACACCTCTTCCTTGTTCAAGTCGATAATTAAAGCTCCTTCGTTTTTATTCCAGTGAGCTTTATATTTGTAAGAATTCTTTTTGGTGAAATCCAACTTCAGCAATTCCGCTACCTCCGACAGGAAAAGTTTATTACATACACGAGAATAACTTGATTTGATCGTGATGTTATGTCTTTGCTCCTCCGGAATGTAGTTTAAACTTGCTTGTTCCTTTGTTACTGGTTTTACCGCTATAAGTTTGTTATTTGTATCGAGCCCCAATAATACGACATAAGCCGATTCAAAATAACTAGTTGCTGATTTATTCAAAGTAATGTTTGATTCATAAAGCGTAGCCAGATCATCCAAAGGCTTTTTTGAAACCCATTCAAATTTGCTCATATTACAACCTCCATTATAATACATAATCTTCCTATTAGTAATTATATCAGATATCTATCGAATTATCAACAATTACCGCAAATTATTTTTAATTATTTTTAATTATTTACAATCAATTTGAACTTGGCAATCATTTCATATATTATAAATACGGTGATAATCATGGAAGAAAACAAGTATTCAAATTATATATCCAAATCTCTGAACAAAACCTTCAAATCAGTTTTGTTTGGCAGATTTTTAAGAGCAATCGACGATTATAGACTTATTGAGGAAAACGATAAAATTTGCGTAGCTTTAAGCGGTGGAAAAGATTCTTTGTTATTGGCTGCTTTATTTGAAGAATATAAACTGCATTATAATAATAAAATAGAACTTAAATATCTGATGATGAACTCCGGATTCACCGAAAAATTTCTGGAAGATCATTTACAAAATATCAAGAAATTGGGAATAGAACAAATGACCAAAGATTCCAGGGTTTATGAAATAGCCAATGAAATGAGCCCAGAAGCCCCATGTTTCTTATGCGCAAGAATGAGAAGAGGTTTTCTCTATCAAACGGCTAAGGATCTTGGTTGTAATAAAATGGCATTGGGACATCACTTTGACGACGTCATTGAAACTACCTTGATGAATATTTTCTATACCGGAACATTTAAAACGATGCTGCCAAAAGCTAAATCCCAAAACTACGAAGGATTGGAGTTGATCAGACCGATGTATCTGATCAAGGAAAATGATGTAGAAAGATTTATAAAATACCATCAGTTTACCATCAATCCACGCGGTTGTTTATTTCAAGAAAGAAATGTTGACTCCAAAAGAAAAGAAATGAAAAAATTAATTACCGATTTAAGAAAAATCTATAAGAATATCGATATCAATATTTTCCGTTCTGCAGAGAATGTCAACTTATCTAGCATCTTGGGATATTATGAAGACGATAAAGAAAGAACTAGTTTCTTGGACGAATATTAATTAGAGCGACGCATATCTTGCGTCGCTCTTCACTATAAGGTTTCACATGAAACATTATTTTCCTAAACAAAATTTAGAGAATAAAGTGGATATTAAATCGTCATTGGAATTTTCACCGGTAATCTCACCCAAACTACTCCAAGCCTTCCTCAAATCGATTTCAACCATATCAATAGGAACTTGATTCATGGCAGATTCTAAGGCTTGTGTCAACGCCAGTTTGGTTTCTTCGAGTTTACCAATATGTCTGGTGTTGGAAATGATAGTATAGTCTTCACTCAATAATTTGTCGTCAATAAACAATTTTTTCACTTCATTTGCCAAGGCGTCGATACCGATGTTATTCTTGGCTGAGATGTTGACGAGATGTTCATCGCCTAAACTGATTTTTGAACCCAAATCGATTTTATTGCCAATAATTATTCTCGGCTTATCTTTAGTTAGTGCCAGAAGTTCAAGATCCATTTCGGTCAAATTGGATGATTGATCCAACACAAGCAGAATCAGATCAGCCCCAGCAATAGCTTTTTTTGTTTTATCGATACCGATTTTTTCTACCAAATCTTCAGTCATTCTGATGCCTGCAGTATCAATGAGCTTTAACAACACGCCATCAAGATTCAATTCGGCTTCAATCAAATCTCTGGTAGTTCCTGAGATTTCAGTAACAATGGCTTTATCTTCTTTTAATAAGGTATTGAGCAAACTGGATTTTCCCACATTAGGTTTACCGACAATGACAGTCTTTATACCGTCTCTGATGACTTGACCGGTATTTGCTTCTTCAAGAATCTTTTCAATTTTTGACATTAATATTTTTATATTGGGAATGATAATATCGTTTGTCATTTCTATGACATCGTCATATTCCGGGTAATCAATATTGACTTCTATATTCGCCACAATATCTAAAACTTCATTCTGTAAACCTTCAACCAATTCCAAAACGTCTCCGTTTAGTTGGGAGTTGGCTATTTTCAACTGATTACTGGTTTTGGCATTGACTAAATCCATAATGCTTTCAGCGCCAGTCAAATCCAATCTGCCATTTAAGTAAGCTCTTTTTGTGAATTCGCCGTTTTCCGCCAGTCTCGCTCCATGAGCAATAAGTTGTTTAACAATCTCGTTAGCAATAAAATTCCCACCATGGCAAGTGATTTCAACTACATCTTCAGCAGTAAAGGTTTTAGGAGCTCTAAAAACCGAGACTAAAACTTCATCAATTTGATTTTTGCCATCATGAATAAAACCGTAGTGCACGGTATGCGATTTCTGTTTTATAAGTTTTGGGCCTTTAAATATCTCTTGGACAATATTAAAGCTTTCGTCTCCTGAAACGCGAATCAAGTTTATGGCACTGGTGCCGTTAGCAGTAGTCTTTGCGACGATTGTATCGTAAATCATAATTATCACCACCAATATTTTATCATATTTTCCAAAAATAATGTATAATATAACAAAGGTGATTAAAATGAGAAAATTCAGAAAACCATTCAAATTTTATATATTGATGTTTGTAATTTTATCTTTAGCTGTAGCTGGTTATTCTTTATATAAAATCCTGAAAGACGGAACGCCAGTATCAGATCTAAGCAGCCTTTGGGTCTTGCCTTTAATTTTTATTGTTATCTATATGGGAAGCGATATGCTTCTTGATAAATTATTCAACAAGAAAAAGCAAATAAATTATGAAGAAAAATTTGTTGAAGAAATCGCTAAGCGCATGAGAGAAAGCAATGATTTTCTGGTTGAAGATTATCGCCGGTTACAAATAAACCCCAAATTTCAAGAAACGCTCAAAATAGGTTATCAAATCTATCTTAATGGTGAGAATGAAATCTATAACATTGACAAAATCGAAAGAAAATTCAAGAAGGGAACTATTGAATTTAAAGCGATTGGCTATGTCTTGGATTACATAAGAGAATCTCAAAAAACGATGGAATAAACACTCTTTTTAAGGTATAATAGAACTGGTTAAAATTTAAGTTTTGGAGGCACCGTCATGAGTTATAAAGCTTTATACAGAACATATCGCCCAAAGGATTTCAATGAAGTTGCCGGGCAAAAACATATTACTCAGACCTTAAAGAATGCATTGGCTAACGATAAAGTTGCTCATGCATATTTATTCAGCGGTCCTCGAGGAACTGGCAAAACTTCAATTGCAAAGATTTTGGCAAAAGCGGTAAACTGTATTGAAGCTCCAGCAGATAATCCTTGCAATGTCTGTGAAAATTGTCTGGGGATTCAAGACGGGACGATTAGTGACGTTATTGAAATTGACGCTGCCAGCAATAATGGCGTCGATGAAATCAGAGAGCTGAGGGATAAAGTTAAATATTTGCCTGGATATGTAAAATATAAAGTATACATCATCGATGAAGTCCACATGCTTTCGCAAGGCGCATTCAATGCGCTACTAAAGACTTTGGAAGAACCGCCAGCACATGTTATCTTTATTCTCTGTACAACTGAACTGCAAAAAGTATTGCCGACAATACAATCCCGTTGTCAACGTTTTGACTTCAAGGCCATCAGTACCGTCGACATCATTGAGAAATTAAAAGAGATTATTGCGCAAGAAAATATAAAAATCGAAGAAGATGCCATCAAACAAATAGCTACTTACGCTGAAGGTGGCTTAAGAGATGCGATCTCATTATTGGATCAAGTCTATGCCTATAATCCCGAAACCATCGCCTTGGAAGACGTAAATCAAATCTGCGGCGCAGTTTCAATGAACACCCAAATAGAATTGGCAAAAGCCTTGATTGATTTTGATTCAACCAAAGCCATATCTTTGCTTAACCAATTGCTTGGTCAGGGTAAAGAAGTTAAGAAAATTACCCTTAATTTAATTGAATTCTTCCGGGATATCTTGATGTATTCCAATCTGCATAAACTTGATGAGGCTTCTTTGCTTTATGGACACGTTGAGTTCCAAAAAATAGCCAAGGAAATATCTAATCGCAAAGCTTTTTACATTATCGAAGTTTTAAGCAAAGCCCTCAATGAAATAAATTGGAGCAACAATCCAAAAATTCATTTGGAACTAGCTTTTCTTAAGATTGCGGACAATGAAGAAAATAGCAATTCCAATGTATTGGCCGCAATTGATGAAATTGAAATCAGAATTCATGAACTAGAAACATTTAAGGCTAATGCCGAAGAAAAAGATAAATTGGAATCAAAGGAAATAATTAAAAATATTATCTCTTCCGCACAAAAACCCGATGCAAAGAAACCTGAAGAAATCATTGAAACTAAAATCGCGCCAGAACCAACCATCTTTGAGGAATCTAAATTTTCTGAAGAACTTCCAACTCAAGACTTGTTTGCGGAAGAAGAAACCGTTTCGGTTGATGAAGTGGTTGAAGAAGAACTGGTACTTGAAAGTTCAAGCGACCAAGAACCAGAAGCTAAACTGGACGAAATAGAAGTCGAAACTGAAAACTCGGAAGTTGTTGAAACGCCTTTGGCAAAAAAGGATTTAATGGAAGAAATAACAGTTGAAACCAAAGTCATCCCAAGTTCTCAAAAAATAAAAGAAGAGCTTTGCGACGATATTTCCAATACTTATGATATTTCTTTTGTCGAAGAGGTTCTCAATAACCCCAACAAGCAAGATAAAGTTTCTTTAATCAATCGTTGGTATAACTTCCCGGAAATAGACGGCGAAGAAGAATCAAAATACCTAGCAACGCTTTTGGAAACAGCAACGGTAACGGCATCTGCTTATGACAAGATAATCATTACTTTTGCCAGCACGACCATTTGCAATACGCTGATGATACCTGCGAATAAAGAAATAATCATGAAAATCATCAATAAAAAATTCAATAGAATAATTAATTATATGGCATTGCCAACCAGCGTTTTCAATGAAATCACAAGAGAATTCATGGATCGTTATCGCATGGGCGATAAATATATAAAATTATCGAAAATTGTGTGTGAAGGTCTCAAAGACGTTTCTAAAGTGGAAAAAGCCGCTACCCAAGATACTAAACCACAAATTCTTCAAGATGCAATCGAACTTTTCGGTGATAAAGTCAGAGTCAAGGATTAGGAGGTTATCATGATCAATCCACAAATGTTAAAACAAATAAAACAGATGCAAGAAGATATCAAAAGAATTCAAACCCAAATCAACGAATCGACATTTTATGGCCAAGCTGGTGGTTCAGTGGTAAAAGTGGCGGTAAAAGGAACGAAGGAAGTTGTTTCTATCAACATAAAAAAAGAAGAGGTTGACGTAAACGATCTCGAGATGATTCAAGACTTGATTGTTGCGGCGTTGAATGACGCTTTCAAGAAAGTTGACAAAGAATTGGAAGAATCACTCGGTTCAGTTACTCAAGGCGTAAACATGCCGGGATTATTCTAATGGTCCTTCCGCAAGCGTTAGAGGATTTAATAGAAGAATTTAAAAAACTTCCTGGTGTTGGCAGGAAGACAGCTGAAAGATATGCTATGCATATCATAAATAAATATACAGAAGAAGAAGTTAACCAATTAACCAAATCGCTTTCTGATGCGAAAGCAAAGCTTCATCATTGCACAACTTGCGGAAATCTTACAGATGAAGAAATTTGTAGCATCTGCAAAGACGAAAAAAGAGATCTATCGACGATTTTAGTTGTTGAAAATACCAAAGATGTTTTCTCGATTGAAAAAGGCAATGAATATCACGGTTTATATCATGTCCTAAACGGTGTTTTATCACCGATGGAAGGTATGGGGCCAGATGATATTAATCTTGAAAGTCTTTGGAAAAGAGTTGTAAACGATAAAATCAAAGAAATCATCATAGCCACTTCCTCAACACCGGAGGGAGAAACCACAGCCCTTTACATTAAAAGAGTTCTACAAGAAACTGATATTTTGGTAAGTAGAATTGGCTATGGCGTACCTGTTGGTCTGAATTTGGAATACGCTGATGATTTGACTCTATCCAAGGCAATCGAAAATCGCAAAAAAATCTAGAAAAAATTAAAAAAAATCGCTACTACACGTCTATTATTATGATATAATAATATGTAGTAAAATTGAGGTGATTGAAATGTTATCCATTTTTAAAGTTTATTCACTAGCAATAATGGACACAATTAATGATTTTTTAGAACCATACTTAGCCCAAGTAGTTGATATTTTTACAGGACTCGATTTCTGGCTTCAAGCTGTTGTATTGCTTTCAATCGCCATTTTCGTAATTGTTGGATTATTCGTTTTTATGAAAAAATTCATTAAATTATTCCTGGTATTAGCTGTATTGGCTGCCATTTTTTGGTTTGTATATTCTCAAGGCTATCTTGACAGCATTCTCTCAATCAATTTATTCAAATTATCATTTTAAAGAAAGCACACCATTTATAATGGGCTTTCTTTTTTTTATCTAAAAAAACAAACCATGAAGGATTATGCCAATAATCCTTCATAAATATCATTAAAGCAGATTTTTTCAACAAGAAAGGCGTGTTTACAGTGTTAAAAAGCAGAATATTTACATTTATTTTAATAAGTTTGGTGGCAGTTTTGTTGGTAGCTTGCGGCGGTAATACCACCACAGGTATAACCACCGAAACGCCAACAACAAACCCAACAACAACCCTAACTACCGTGACTGAAGAACCGGAAGTCACTTTACCTGATTTGTCAAACAAGACTAAAACTGAGATTATTTCGATCTTAGACGAATTATCTCTGAATTATTATTTCAAATACCAGCAAACAACAGATGTTTCAGAAGACATTTTTATTGGCTATGGCAATGAGCTAGTTGCTGGTAATACTGTCTCAGTAGATACTGAAATCGAGGTAATTCTTGCGACTGAAAGTTACGTTTTGCCTGATTTTAGCGGATTGACCCAAAGTGAAATTTTCTTGTTGCTACTGGGCAAAGGCGTGCTTTTCACTTTTGAAGTAGAAGTTAACAACGATGTTCCCAACCAAACGTTCTCCAGTTATGGTAACGACTTGGAACCAGGAGATAAAATAGACGCACAGACCCAAATCATCATATATATTGGTTTCAATACCCCTAAGTTACCTGATTTAACAGGTAAGTTGAAAGGCGAAATTGAAAAGGTTTTGACCGAAAATCAGATTCAATATGCTTTTGAATATGTTGTTGACGATAATTATCCAGAAGATTCTTTTGTTGAATATAAGGATTTTGAAGTTGGCGATTATTATGAAGAAGGTATTGTCAATATCGTTTTGTACAAGAACACTTTTACTGATAACGCAACTTCATTGATAATTTCAAAATATGTCGATGGGGGAAATGATACCCAAGACCAAGCGATAGAAATTTATAATCCAACTGAAACATCCGTTTTCTTAGGCGATTATCATTTGGCATTGTACAATAACGGTTCTTATGAAGTTACAAACATTATCAATTTCAAAGATGTTGATTTATTACCTGGTGAAACTTATGTCATTGCCAATAAAGCTTCGACCAATGGCAATTTATTAAAAAAAGCCGACGAGTATTTCTTTGAACTTAATTTTGATGGCAATGATACCATCCAATTACGTTATAAAAACAATACTTACATTGATTCCATCTATCACATCGGCAATACAGATTTCATCATGGACAATGAAGTTTACATCAGAAAAGCAAATGTTGTAAAAGGCGCTAGAGACTACGTGTTTACTCAGTGGAACGCATATATTCCAACTTATATCGGTACTTTGGGAACTCATCCCGTATCTACTCCTAGCAACATAACCTTCACTTTCATAAATAGACCTTTCTACGATTTGCTGGGCGGAATGGACAATGTAACGTTATATTGGATTAACGATGGTGATACTGCTTCATTTTCTCCGGGATTCACTGATAGTCAAAGAGTAAGATTTTTAGGGGTTGACACCCCAGAAACTCATCCTACAGAAGATCCGTGGGGACCGGCAGCCAAAGCTTATACGACATTCATTCTCAACAATGCCATCGACATTTACATTCAGAGCGATCCTGATTTGGGATATACCGAAAGTTACGGACGTCACCTAGGCTTGGTTTGGGTCAATCTCGGTGAAACAGGATTGACAATCAATATTGAAGACGATGATAAGAATATTATAAGGACTGAACATTTAAGCGGTTGGATTTTATTGAATTATCAATTGGTTCTAAATGGATTCTCCTACAACTATTATGGAAGTGCGTCAAAACTTGTTTTCGATAACCGTTATTTATATCGCTGGTTCCAGGATGCGCAATTATCAGCCCAAGAGAACGGATACGGAATCCACGGATGAGACTTTTTGGCAGAATTCTATATGCTCTACTGGCCGTTGGATTATTCTTATTGGTTTTCACTTACACCTTGGACTTAACGGCCAATAGATATATCGAAGAAGTTTTCGGCGGTTCCTTGACTGATGAAGAATCAGATTTACCTAACTTCTATTATTTTTACACTTCAATACCCGATTATCATAAATCTACCCCAATTATTTCAATTGATCAATTGGAATACCAAATAAGAGGTTATGAAGTCGTGCAAGCTAAAATTAATGAGACTAATGAGCTTATTGTTGAAGAATACGTTTATATCATTGTCTACAGCGATACCCAAGATTTATCAGTTTTGGATAAATTGGTCCTGACCGGAAGTGACTCATCGGAAGACAAGGATATTTACCTAATCCGTTTCAAAACACTTAACA
The DNA here is from genome assembly GCA_029559915.1 of Bacillota bacterium. Lineage (GTDB taxonomy): Bacteria > Bacillota_I > Bacilli_A > Izemoplasmatales > Hujiaoplasmataceae > UBA2289. The sequence goes on along the minus strand of JAKPZU010000079.1, from coordinate 10,871 downwards.
TTTTGAATGGAGTAAACGACCAAGGATACGTTTACCTGTCTAAAGATTTGTTTTTAGACAATGGGTTTGATACAATAAAGTTGGTTGACGACAACGAAGATACAATATTTGAAAGCGCTTTAAGTTTGGCGGAGACAGATTTTACAGTAAAAGAGAATCTAGAGATTTTCTTTGAACAAGAAGATAAACTGCCAACAGAAGAAGACATCAACAAATTTAGAGATGATTTCATCTCTCCAAGAATAATCCATCTTGACGATGAGGTCAGAATGGATCCAAGCCTGTTTATCAAGGGATTATTGATTTATTTCTTGATACTGATTATTTCGACTTACTTGATTTTCTTTAGAAGAAAAAAATACGATTAAAAAATATACATATAGTATTTGGAGGACATATAATTTATGGAATTGAGATTAGAGAATTTAACAAAGGTTTTCACTAATAAAACCGGACAGGAAACAAGAGCGGTCGACAATCTTGACATCACGATAGAGTCAGGAACTCTAGTGGCTTTATTAGGGCCTTCAGGTTGCGGAAAATCTACTACATTATTCATGATTGCCGGTTTGGTTAAACCGACATCGGGAAAAATCTTTTTCGGCGAAGACGATGTAACAAAATTAGCTCCGGAAAAAAGAGGAATTGGTTTGGTTTTCCAAAACTACGCTCTATATCCTCACATGACGGTTTTCAAAAACATCCTTTTCCCATTGGAAAACATGGATGTGCCAAGAGATGAAGCTTTCCAAAGAGTTAAGGAAATGGCAAATCTTGTTGGTATTGGTGAATTATTGGACCGTAAACCTTCACAACTTTCCGGTGGTCAGCAACAACGTGTTGCCATCGCCAGAGCTCTGGTAAAAAAGCCAAGAGTATTGCTTTTGGACGAACCGTTATCAAATCTTGACGCAAGATTAAGACTCCAAATGCGTGAAGAAATCAAACGTATTCAAAGAGAAACCGGCATTACCACCATCTTCGTTACACATGACCAAGAAGAAGCGATGAGTATTTCCGACAAGATGGTTGTCCTGGATTTCGGTAAAGAACAACAATATGATGCGCCACAAGATATATACAATCAACCTGACAACCTGTTCGTCGCCAGATTCCTTGGAAATCCTCCAATCAACGCTTTTGAAGCAGAAGTAAAAAACAAGAAATTAATCATCAACAACAAACCGTTCATGAACGTCAATGTTCCTGATGGTTTATATGATGTGGGAATGAGACCGGAAAACTTCCGTGTTCATGAAAAAGGTTTCGAAACGGAAATCAAAGATATCTTCCACATCGGTAGAGATACGATGATTCACTTTGAATTCAACGGCAAAAATGTAAGAGCATTGGTAGATTCGGATTCAATGACGGACAACCAAAAAACTGTGCTTTTAACCATTAAACCGGAAAGAGTTTATATCTTTGACAAAGAAACTGGAAAGGTAGTAAACCATGCGTAATCTTATTAAAAACGTCAAGGGGTTTTTAATAAAGATCGGAAACATTATTAAAACCTTCTTTTGGAACGTTAGGAGAATCATTAACAATTTCAAAAGGAAAATCAGTAATTTTCTGGATAAGCATAAAATCAACCCTGCCGGTAAATTCCCCGGCTGGGCTAAAGCGTTATTATACCTATCTCCAGCGCTGATTGTCCTAGCGGTATTCACATTTTGGCCGATTATCAACTCGTTTGCCTTGGTAGTTTATGAAAACTACAATATGACAAACAATACGATTACCGGCTATACCATCTTTGGCAATTTTTTAAGAGTTTTAACCGATGAATCCTTCATCGTACCGGCTTCGCATACAGCTTCAAGTGCGGTCATCAATACCCTGATCATCGTTTTCATCAGCGTACCGATCTCCATTTTCATAGCATTGGGCGTATCGGTAGCCTTAAACTCAATCAAACCTTTGAAAGGCTTCTTTCAAACCATTTATTTCTTGCCTTATGTAACCAACACAATCGCGATTGGTTTGGTCTTTGCCTATATGTTCAGAACTGACGGTGGATTGGTAAACCAATTCATTGGGCTTTTCGGTGTCGATACCGCAGGTCTTTCCTGGGTTGAAAGCAACGCGGTTTATTGGCGAAGCATGTTTGTCTTGATCTTCTATAGCATTTGGTCAGCTTTAGCATTCAAAATCATGGTATTCTTGACCAGTATTCAAGGAATTGACAAACAATACTATCAAGCGGCAGCGATTGACGCTACACCAAAGGGAAGAATCTTCAGCAAAATCACCGTACCATTGATTTCGCCGATGATTTTCTATATCACGGTTACATCGGTAATTGGCGCATTCAAGATTTATAATGCAATCGTCGCCTTGTTTGGTGTTCAAGGAGCCCCTCCGGGAGTTAACTACAACCTCCAATCAATCGTCATGTACATTTACCAATTCATCGACGGCAGCAAAGAGGGACAATTGTCTGTTGCAGCCGCAGGTTCTTTGATATTGTTTGCGATTATATTAGTTCTTACTATAGTCCAGATGCAAGTCAGCAAAAAACGTGTTCACTACTAGGAAAGGGGGGCTATATATAATGGATAAACAATTATTTTTAAAATCTAAAAAAATAGAAAGCATAACCTTTATCTTTGACATCTTGGCAATTATCGCCTATATTGCTCTATTCCTGATGTTATTCAATCTCTTGCAATTACCTGATGTCGATCCAATCAGTGGCAGCATGGATTTGGATAATCTCGAGTTTTTAACTCCTACATATGAATTATTGGGTTCAAATTTGGATAAATGGCAGATGAACAGTATCATTTCCGTTTTGGTAATCTTCTTGGTCGTAACTTTTCCGATGTTGTTCATCAACATCAAAAAGAATAAAACAAGAACCATTTATGAAGTTGATTCCTATGCAGTAGGTTCAAAATTCGTTCAAGCATTGATTAATTTGTTAACCTTTAATTTTGTTGGCGCGGGATTAAGAATTTATAACACCTTCATCCTAATAAAATTCGTCAAAGGTTATAGTCCTAAAGAGTTTTTCCAAAGCATAATTCCTGCAATCAAGAAATGGTTTGCGGATAGAAAAGTCAAAAAAGAAAAAATCAATGAAGATGAGATTGATGAATATTCAGCTTCCTTAAAAAGAAGCATTCGTCGTCAAAATACCATTGGTGCTTTACGTATATTGGGTACCTATCTATTCTTGGTGCTGATGGCTTTAATCATCATTATTCCGTTTTATTGGATGGTGCTGACATCTCTCAAGACTTTTACAGAATCAGTTTCTATAAATCCTAAATTTTTCTTATCGATTTCACGTTGGAATTGGGTAAACTATAAGGTTGTTTTGACAGAACTTAATTTTGCCCTTTATCTAAAAAATACAATTATCGTAGCAGTATTCTCAACTCTAGGCACAATTGTCACAACGATATTAGCGGCCTATGCCTTTGCCAGAATCGAATTTAAAGGCCGTGAATTATTATTCTCAATCTTGATTATGACCATGATGATTCCTGGCGAATTATACATCATCACCAACTTCATCACCGTCAGTAAAAATGGTTTGGGATGGGTCGGTATGCCAACTGGCGAGAATCAATATTTCTTGGCAATGATTATACCATTCGTCACCAGCATCTCTTACATTTTCTTCTTGAGACAAAATTTCAAGCAAATACCTGAATCATTATATAAAGCAGCTCGAGTAGACGGTTGTAGCGATTTCAAGTATTTGATGAGAGTTATGGTGCCAATAGCTTCACCAACAATCTTCACAATTACAATCCTTAACGTATTTAGTTCCTGGAACGCCTATATTTGGCCGCGTATCATCACAGGTGTCGGTGATCCGGATGCTAAAAATTACTGGTTGATTTCCAACGCTCTACGCGATTCAACCTTTGTTCAAGACTCTGGCCGTGTAATGTACAATTTGCAAATCGCAGCCAGTGCCTTGGTAACTGTCCCACTATTAATCGTCTTCTTTATGTTCCGTAAATACATCATGAACGGAATCGGACGAAGCGGAACCAAAGGTTAAAAGAGGTGGAAAATATGAAAATCAAAAGAATATTGACTTTAACGCTATTTGTAGTTTTGGCATTTTCCATGATGGGATGTCCGACAATCATTAACCGTCCACCGGTATTTGTGCAAATGGTAGACGGCGTACCGCAAAGTATCAACTCAGTCACTTACAATCATGTTAAGGGCACTGAATTTGACCCATCAATTTTAATCAACGATTTGGTAGAAAACCAAAATATTCGCGCCATCGATTATAACCAAACTGAAGTCGTTTGGGGTAAGGATAGAAAGTACGAAGATATTTCCGATGCCATTATCATCACCAATTTCTATGAAAGATGGGAAGATGATTCCGATGCCAATAGAGACGGAGTTATTGATGAGGCAGATGAAGCGTTATGGGGAACGTTGAAAACAGATGAAGAAGGGAAATATGTTCTGGATCAACGGATAATCTTCCTGATAGAGTTTATTACCCCTGTTGGAGGTACTTTCGCTTTCACTATGAGAGTCACAGACTCCGAAGGCGCAGGAGCTGAAATTTCCGGAGTCATAACAATTGTCGCTCCAGAAGAGTAGTACATATGGAAAAAATATCATTTATGGTATATAATAAAGTTATTATGAAAGTTTAACTTTTAATTAAGGAGGATTTATATGACAATCACCAAAAAATTTATTGGTATGTTCATGTTGTTGATGCTGACAATCGCGTTCATTGGTTGTGGCGTTCAAACAACCACTGGAACACCGACCACTGGAACACCAACCACGGCAGCTCCAACAACTGCTGCACCAACTACGCAAGCACCTACAACGGTTACACCGACAAACGGCGGCACAACTGCTACGCCGACGACAGAAGGACCAACTTCAAAAGTAACCACTACAGAAGAACCTACGACTAACACAGCACCTCAATTCGTTGGTTTATTTACAAAACAAACAGTATATAAGGGTTCGCAAACTTATGACATTCTAGCCGGCGCAAAAGCTATCGACGCTGAAGACGGCGAATTGGATGTCATGACTGCTGGAGCTTTCTCGACTACAAGAGTAGGTACTTATGAAGTTTATGCCTATGCACAAGATTCTGACGGCAACGTCATTACCGAACTTATCACTCTAACAGTCAAGGAATTATCGGCATCGGCTTATGCAATCCCAGCCGAACTTACAACCGATCCAATTGCTATTGAATTATGGCATTCAAACGGTGCGACAATCGAAGCGGCTTTAAACCGTTATGCATTGGAATTCAAGGATTTATATCCTAACATCACCGTTACAATTACCAAAAATGGTAACAACTATGATGAGTTGAGAGAAAATATGGTCAATGCCATCAGAGGCGGACAAATTCCTAACATTATCCAAAACTATCCTGACCATGTAATGGAATATATCAACAACAACGGTGTTATCTCCATGACTCCTTATATTTATCACCCAGTTCATGGTTTTAATCCTGCAGTTGAAGAAGAATCTTTCCTCGATATCTTATTATCTTATCGTCGCGAAAATTCTCAATACACTAATGACGGTGAATTCTATTCCTTGCCTTTCAATAAATCAACAGAAGTCATGATTTATAATAAGACAATGTTCGACATTCTTATTGCTAACGGGACAATTGACGAAGTTCCAAACACTTGGCAAGAATTATTTGCCTTAGGTCCAGATCTAATGGCCATCAAAGATGGTGTAATTGACCAAGTCGCAGCTAAATTAAATCAATCAACTACACTTTCATTACACAAAACTCCAGAGGAAATTCAAGCTATCAAAAATAATTTCGTACCAATTACTTATGACTCCCCAGCCAATGCTTTCATTACTTTAACAAGACAATGGGGCGGAGAGTATACTGGTATCGATTCAGCTAGAAATGGTGTTGTCTTATTCGACAACCCTGAATCAAGAGCAATGTTAAGCTATTTCTTCGATAACCGCGACAATCCTTTCACCTTACCTGGAAAATGGGGCACAGAATATGCATCAGACGCTTTCAAGGTTGCTCAAACAGCTGTAACCTTCGGCTCAACCGGCGGCGCTAGATATAACACTCCAAGTGTTGTCAACAATGAGTTCGTATTTGAATTCGGCGTTATGCCAATGCCTTACAACCAAGATCTCCCTGGCGAAAGAACAGCAATCCAACAAGGAACCAACATGTCAATCACTACCGCTGGCAATGATCAACAAAAATTAGCTTCGTGGTTATTCCTCAAATTTTTGACCAGCAAAGACATTCAATTGGACTTCGCATTGGAAACCGGTTATTCACCGGTAAGAAATTCTGTTTACAGTGAAGAAATCTATAACTTATTCAGAGATGGAAAAGAAATAGTTTATGATACGGTAAACAAAGTTTGGACTGCAACAGCCAACAATGCATCAGGAGAAATGTTGATGAAGTCAGCAGCTGCCAATGCCGCTGCAGAACAAGCAAACTTCTTATTCTACGATCAAGCTTTCATTGGTTCGTCAACTGCTAGAGCAGAAGTCGAACTAGCTTTTGAAAGAGTAATCTTAGGATCATTGGAAGGTACGACAAAGGAACAAATCATTGATTCGGCAATCGCTGCGGCAGTTGCCAACACCAATAGAATTCTCGGCTAAATAAAAGAAATTTTAATATCGGGCTAAAATTAATAGTTTATATGCAAAGTATTAATTTAACATATAATTGCATTATTTACATTATTCTAAAAAGGAGGATAATATGAAATTCAACAAAAAGTTTTTAAGTATTTTCTTCATAGCTTTACTAGCAGTCGTGTTAGTTGCCTGTGGAGGAACTACAACGACAGCAGCACCGACAACGGCGGCTCCGACAACACAAGCTCCAACAACGGCGGCTCCGACAACACAAGCTCCAACAACGGTGGCTCCGACAACACAAGCTCCAACAACGGTAGCTCCGACAACACAAGCTCCAACAACAACAGAAACTCCAGTTGACTGGGCTACTATCGAAGCAGCTTTAAGAGCTCATTACAGTGAAACTCTTGACAATGATGATTTTGTGGCAACCGCAGATTTGAATTTAATCACGACAATTTCTGGTGCAACAATCGCTTGGTCAAGCAGCAACACTACTTACCTAGGACATGACGGTACTGTTACTCAACCTGCATTTTCTATAGGTGATCAAACAGTAATCTTGACTGCAACTTTGACAGTTGGCACACAAGATCATGAAGTAATGTTCTTCGTAACTATTGATGCTTTAGCTAAAACTGATGCTGAAAGAGCAACAGAAGCTCTTGCAGCTGTAATGGTTTTCCCATTTAAGGAAAAATGGTCTTCAGCAGACAGCGATTCTTTGGAATTCTTGACAACAGCTCAAGACGCTGACGGCGCATCATACACAGTTGTATGGGTATCAAGTCATCCTGAGTATATCGCAGTTGACGGAACCATCGTTCAACCTGAAGGTGAAGACATAGTTGTTACTTTGACAGCTACCATTACAATCAATGAAGTTGAATTCTCTCAAACTAAAGCTTTCACAGTTTCCAAGATGGAAGAAGGCACTCCTGTAAGCACAATCGCTGAAGCGGTGGCTATGGGCGAAGATTCTTATGTCAAAATTCTTGGCGTAACCGTAATCGCTAAATATGCATCTGGCGACGTATTCTTTACAGACGGTACAGACATCCTTTATATCTATACTCCAACCTTCACATCTGAAGTTGGCGGTGTTTATGACATCACCGGTGTTGTGGATTATTACTATAACGCGCCACAATTGACTGGAAATGACACTCATCCATTGAGAGCGGAAGCTTCGACAGAAGCGGCTAAAGCAGCTCCAATCTCTGTGAAAGCAAGTATTCTCGATCTTATCGCCGAACAAACTATGCCTACTCCAGAAAATCTATTCCAATACAAGGCATACACAGTAACGGCTAAAATTTATGTCAACGCAGCTTGGGGCAACTATTCAGTATTCCTAGTTCCTAGCGACTATGACTTTGAAGCTCCTTTAGCAGTTGGCGCTACTCAACCAAATGGCGACTCAATCATGATTTATTATAAATCTGACATGAGCGTTCTAGCGGCATTCCATGGACAAGAAGTTACTATCGACATCATCACACAAGGATGGCGTTCAGATAAGAGTGTATGGTATGCAAACTTCTTCGGAACAGCAGCAGACGTTGAAATCAACATCGCTGACGACGCTGAAGCGGTAGCTACAGCATTAGCAGCTTTAACTTATCCTACAACAATTACTGAAGACGCAACTCTTGATTTCCCAGCTAGTTTGTATGGGGTTACATTATCTTATGAATCCAATAATGCAGCAATCAATATTGAAACTGGATTTGTTGATGCGGCAAGTCAAACTGTTCAACAAACAGTGACCTTGACTGTTACAGCTAATAGAGGTGAAGTTACCGTTACAAAAGTCTTTACAATTAAAGTTGGTGAACTTCAAGTTTCAACTATAGCTGAAGCATTGGCTGGAGTTAAGAACGATCAATTTAAAGTTCGCGCAACAATTATCGGTGGCGGTTACTCTACATATTACATTCAAGACGCTACTGGTGCAATCGGTCTTTATGTACCAAGCGGCTTGAGAGATTTCTTCAGCGCTAACACTGGTCAATTAATTGAGTTAGTGGGCACAAGAGACACATATAATGGTCTAAATCAATTATCAACTACTACTGCTACATTGATTGAAGCCGGAACTCTTCCAGCCGCAGTTAATGTGAATGGCGAAGCTGATTTATTACCTTTCCAAAGTCAATTAATCGAACTTGTTGCTGTTGAAGTAACTGCTAAATCTACAGACTCTTATGGCAATATCAGTTTGACATTAAAAGACTTGTCAAATAACGCATTAATCGCAGCTAGATGGGATTCACGTTATGTGATTCCAGCGGGACTTAATACCACTTTAACAGGATTGGTTGTTGGCGATATCATCAACATTCAAGCTATTCTTGGTTGGTACAATGCTCCACAAATCGCGATTTCTGCACAAACAGTTATCACAATGACTACAGACGCTGAAAAATTGGCATTAGATGTAGCAAACATTCCTTTAACTGTACTAACAACTTCTAACGCTGTTGAAACTACTCCTTTATTAGGTGCTTATGGTTCAACAATCGTTTGGGATTTAACAACTTTAGTTGCTGCTGGCGGAACTTATGACAATGTAACTGGTCAAGTAGTAATGCCTTCAATTGAAGTTCAAAACGACTATGCTGTTACCGCAACTCTAACCTTAGGTTCAGAAGAAGCGGTAGTGGTAAATGTTACTCTCACTGTAGTTCCAATGACAGCTGCTGATAAATTAGCAGCTGCTCAAGCCGGACTCGGTGTTGATGAAGATTGTGACGGATATGACGTGGTATTATTACCTCTTACAGGTTTATACGGTACTACAGTAGCTTGGACAGTTGTTTCTGGAGATGCAGTACTTGCAGTTGACGGAACCACTTTAACATTCGGAAATGCTGCAACAGCTTTCGAAGTTATGCTACAAGCAACTATCACATTAGGTGAAGAAACTCCTGTTACAAAAGACTTCACAGTAACTGTTACTCCAGCTCCAATCATCACTGATTTATCATTAATCCCTGCTATGGCAGACGGTACTTTAGTGTATGTTCAAGGCGTTGTTACTGGTATTTCTTTTGACGGTGCATTCATTCAAGATGCTAACGGTGTAGGATTCTTCCTATACAGACCAGCTTCAAAAGCAGAACTTGCAATCGGAGATGAAGTGGTTTACAAAGGCAGTATCGGTTCTTACAGCAATGCTAAACAATTAGCAACCGGTGGTATCCTTCTTGAAGAACTTTCAACTGGCAATGCTTTAATTTATAACACAGTAACCGCTGATGATATTCATGCATTCGCTATGGCAGATGCTGGATCATTATTTACATTTGACGGATTTGTTTATAAAGGCATTTCTGGAACAACAATGACTTTAGGTTATACATTGGCTGACGAAGTTACAACTGGCACAGTAACAGTTAGATACTATACAAACTGGGCAGACCTAGTGTTGGTAGCTTCTAATTACGCAATTGATGATGCAATCCCAGCTGTTAATTTCGTTCTTTATAACTTTAGAGATGGGTTAAAACAATTGGATGTTCTTACAGTTGAATTCACAGACGCTGAATACATTCAATGGGATGCTGATGCTCTTCCAGCTACATTGACATTATCAGATGATTATGTAATTCCTACACCAGCAAACGGTTCAACTTATACAGTAACTGCAGTATCTACAGAACTTCAAGCAAACATTGACTATACAACTACTCCTGGAACTCTATTGGTTACTCAACCAGCAATCGGTAATCCGGATTTAGTAGGTACAGTTACTATTCAAGTAACTCTTGGTGCAGAAACACCAATTGATGTTGTTATTAATGTTACTGTTAAAGCTGAAGTAGAAGCTGGAACAGAACCTACAATTGTTACTGCTGCTTATCCTGGCGGAACTACTACAAATATGACAGCAGACAATAACGCTGCTTCAATAGGACTTGACCCACTAGTATTTAATGTTGTTAGCACACAAAGAGTTATTAACCCACTCCATATAGGATTAAATACTGCAGGACAAATTAGATTATATGCTGATGCTAATGGCGATGGAAACATACTTACCATTTCAATTGACTCTGCTTATACTATTACTGGTGTTGAGTTCGTGTTTGGAGCTACCGTTAACAGTGGCCTGATTAAAACTGGAGAAACTATTCAGTTCAATGGAGCGCTTACTGCAAATAGTACCGTGACTTATACTGACTTAACAGTATCACAATTTAGTATTCAAAATGTGACCGCGGGTAGTACACAAATTTATATTTTAAGTATAAAAA
>JAKPZU010000078.1 GCA_029559915.1 Bacillota bacterium | reverse complement strand
CTTAATACCCAACAAGACAATCGTCGTGGAGCTTTGATGTTGGTCTTGAATATTGATCATCCGGATATTATCGAATTTATCACTACGAAGTTGGACCTGAATAAAATCAATGGGGCAAATATCTCTATTGCTCTTACGGATGATTTCATGAACGCAGTTGAAAAAGATGAAATTTGGGTAATGAAATTCGAAACACCATATGAATTAATTGAAAAAAGAGTAAAAGCAAAAGATTTACTGGAATTAATCGCTTACTCCGCTCATACCATGGGCGATCCAGGAATCATGTTTATTGACAAGATGAATGAATATCATTTCTTGAGTGAATATGAAGACGTGAAATTCACAGCCACGAACCCATGTGGCGAACAACCTTTAATGGCTCATGGTTCTTGTAACTTAGGCAGCATCAATCTCAACGCTTTCGTTAAGAATCCTTTTAAAGAAGACTGTTTTTATGATTGGGAAAGATTTGATCATGTAGTTGAAGAAATGATTTACGCCTTAGATGATTTGTTGACGCTGCTGGGAAATCGTCATGCATTGAAGGAACAAAGAGAACACGTGAAGAAATATCGTGAAGTCGGTCTTGGTCTTATGGGACTAGCGGATTTGGCTTTAAGCATGAAACTTCCTTATGGTTCGCAAGAATTTCTGGATTTCCTTGACGTTTTAATGAGCAGAATGATTAATCAAGCAACGAAAGCTACTGCTTTAAACGCCAAAGAAAAAGGTGCTTTTCCGGCTTTTGATTACAATAAAGTTTCTGCTTCAAGATTCTATAAGACTGTTATAACTCCGGAAGTGGATGAATTGGTCAAAAAGTATGGAATGAGAAATTCAAGACTCCTCAGTATCGCTCCTACAGGATCTATCTCCAATATTTTAGGCGTCAGTGGTGGAGTAGAACCTTTCTTCCAGATTTCCTATACTAGAAGAATAATCTCCATGTTTGATGAAGAAAAGAAAATTACAGTCTGGGAAAAAACACCGATGGCCATGGCTAAAACGATGAATATTGATCCGGAGGATTTACCGGAATGGGCGAAAATAACATCACAAAATATCGATTTTATGGATCGCGCTAACGTTCAGGCGGTTATCCAAAAATATGTTGATACTGCTATCAGTTCCACATTTAACATTCCAAACAGTGCGACTGTAGAAGACGTAATGAACATTTATTTAACAGCCTGGAAGAAAAACCTTAAAGGAGCAACCGTCTTTAGAGACCGTTGTGCAAAAATCGGTATTCTCTCAGGAATCAATGCCGATACCAAAGATTTGAATCCAGGAGTAGCTCCAGATATGCATGTGGAAGAATCATGGTTCAACAAAATCTCAGAAAAGAAAAAAGAGTATATTACTCATATCAACATTGAAAATCATGAATATAAACCGGAAAAGATGGAAAAGGAATTATGTCCAATGTGCCATTCTGTCTTGATAAAAAAACAAGGCTGTATCCAGTGTAGCAATAACAATTGCGATTATGAGAAGTGTGCAATCTAATGAATATAACTCCAGCAGCGTAAACTGCTGGTTTTAATTTATCAGTTTTGATATAATTAAAATGCTTTTTGCTAGAAAATTATTATTTATCAGAGGAAATTATGTCTACTTTTATTTTTGCATTAAATGCTATTTTGCCAATAATTATCTTGATTGGTTTGGGTTACTTATTGAAAGCCACCGGTTTCATCAATGATAAATTCTTAGAAATTGCCAATAAAATCGTTTTTCGCATCGCTTTACCGGCGTTGTTGTTTAATAATATTTACTCAGTAAAAAGCTTGAGCGATATCAATTGGTCCGTAATGCTTTTTTCAGCCCTAGGCATTTTGGTTTTGCTGATGATCGGATTACTCGTCTCCAAATTTTTTGTCAAGGATTTAAAACAAAGAGGAGTCATCACCCAAGGGATTATCAATCCTAACTTTGCGATTATCGGGATTCCATTAGCCGCAGCTATCGGCGGCGATATGGCAGTTGCGAATGTAGCTTTGATTACCCTTGTTTCTTTTCCAATGTCGAACGGTTTTTCCGTAATTGTTTTATCGTTGTTTAATGATAGAACGGAAAAACGCAACATTCTAAAACAGACATTTTTAAAAGTGATAAAGAATCCCCCGATTATCGGCGTCGGTTTAGGGTTTCTTCTGATTTGGCTCCGAAGCTATATTCCCACAGACCCTATCACCAATGAACTGGTCTTCTCTTTAGAAAAGAACTTGCCTTTTATATATACCCCAATTCTTTAGTTGGGTCAAATCGCTTCACCATTGGCTTTGATTGTCTTGGGTGGCACTTTTAAGTTTCATGTTATCAAGAAATTAAAGAATCAAATTATTCTTGGAACATTCTTGAGAAGTTTTTTAGCGCCTTCACTTATTTTGGGAACTGCTGTCATCCTTGCTTTTAACTCTAGCTACTTCGTTTTTGACAATAATGTTTATCCCGCTCTGATTGCGCTTTTCGGATCGCCTACGGCTATAGCCAGTGCGATATATGCAAAAGAGTTGCACAGCGACGAAGATTTGGCCGTACAGCTGGTGGTATGGACGACGATAACTTCGATTTTGACCATCTTCGCTCTGATATTACTTTTTAGAACTTACGGTTTATTATAATCAAAAGAAAAAGCCTTATCGCATGATAAGACTTTTTTATATTTTTAGGCAGATTGTGGTATTGTCGATATCCTTAATGTAGATACCTTCACTAGTTTCTTGGATATCGATGTTGGCTTTCTTCAGGTTTTCGATGGTGTTGAGGTATTTTTCGCAATTCGGATAATTAATGGTAAACGATCGCATTTTTGGGAATTCATCATTTCTCTCTTTTTGGCGATACCAGGTATTTATCGCCAAATGGTGATGGTAATTCTTATCTGACATAAATATAGCATTGCTAATCTCGTCGTTGGTTACACGAAAACCAATGATTTCCTGATAAAATTCCTTTGCTTTATTCAAATCGCTGACTTGTAGATGCAAATGTCCGATAACCGTATCATCCGGCAGATTGCTGAAAGGAAGATGATTTTCTGTTTCGTAGTACACGCCCTTATAGTCAAATGGCATTGAATCCATGATGATTTTTTCAGCCTTGATTTGCCAATCTTGATCATCCCTATCACAGGTGATTTCGATTCCTATGCCATCAGGATCTCTTAAATATATCGCTTCACTGACCAAATGATCGGCTGCACCATCAATAGGTATTTGCTTGATTATCAAGTGATGTAAAAATCTGCTCAAGTCTTTCCTTGTTGGCAAAAGCAAGGCAAAGTGGTAGATATTCATTTTATTTGATTTTGATTGTTTGTGATTTTCATATAAACGGATTAGTTCATTTTTATGATTTGCGGTTAAAGATGTATATTCTTCGTTTTGATCAAGGATGGAAAAACCCAGTGAATTTTGATAAAAATTAAGACTTTTATCGAGGTTTTTTACATAGAGATCAACGCGTGAAACATGAATTGCATCTTGATGGTAGTAATAATTCATCTCATTCACTCCTTCTACAAGCTATTATACCTAAAATGTTGGAAAAGCAGGTTCAATATGCTTGTTTAATTAAAATAAGAAAATAAAAAAATAAAGTAAAAAAAAGTTGCTTTTTACTTCAATCTTTGATAATATATATATCGGCCTTTAATTTAGGATATGTGATTAACCCTTTTTATCTTCGAAATGCATAATCCATTCAATTCATGGCACTTATGCGCTCATAGCTCAATTGGATAGAGCGTTTGACTACGGATCAAAAGGTTTCGGGTTCGACTCCTGATGAGCGCGCCATTTTATACGGGAAGTAGCTTAGCTTGGTAGAGCGCCTGGTTTGGGACCAGGAGGTCGCAGGTTCGAATCCTGTCTTCCCGACCACTTGTTAAATCAAAGACTAAGGCAACTTAGTCTTTATTTATTAAACGGACCCTTAGCCAAGCGGTAAGGCACGGGACTGCAACTCCCCCACCGCCGGTTCAAATCCGGCAGGGTCCTCCATATGTGTTTAACACCTGTTTAACAGGTGTTTTCTTTTTGTTAATACTCAAAATTTTCTTTTTACATTTATGATATAAATACAGGTAGACAAGCATGGATATAAGATTGCAAATAGGGAGGAATATTTAGAAGAAATAATTATCTAATAATATTGTATATAATGAGACAACAATATACAGAATAGAACTTATGAAAAATTTTTAGTGCAATGCTTTAATGAGGATATGAAAAAAAACTTATGTCGTTCTTTAGAAATTTCATATAAATGCAACGGAATTTCTTATACAAATAGAAAGATCGTTGCAAAAATTATTTGGATTGCATTTTTTATGCATCAAATACAGACTTTTCATTATCTTCTTGTTAAGAAATACAATAATTTATTTACAATAGTTGAATGATAATACAAAAATACTTGTTATAACATTCAAAATAAGGTAAAATATAAATGAGGAGTGATAACTATGAAATACATGGAAATATTTTCTGAGAAAAGAGTGTTTGATTTTTCCTTCGTTGTTGGAATAACCAATAGTGAAAACTTGGCTCGTGAAACATTGCAAAATTATTTAAAAAAAGGGTATATAAAAAGAGTTAAGAAAAACTTATATGTGACTATGAGTTTCGAAACGACTGGTGTTATACCTAGTAAGTATGAAATAGCATCAAATATCACAAAAAGTTCTTATGTATCTCATTACAGTGCCTTTGAATACTATGGATATAATAATCAAGTTTATAATGATGTTGTAACTGCTAGTATAGAGCGATTTTATGATTTTACATTTGAGTATAACGAATATAAGTATAAAAATGTATCAAATGATAAGTATGTAGATACTATTAATGGTGTACGCGTAAGCACGCTACCAAAAACAATAGTAGATTGTATAGATGATGCAAAATCGTATGACGATATGGAAGAATTAATTTATAATTTATCTGCACTCCCAGTAATCAATGGATCAGAGATTATGGAATATTTATTATTTGTGAATAAAAAAATTCTCTTTAATAAAGTAGGATTAGTACTATCGCATTTTAATGATGGATATTTGGTTGATGATTCAATTCTAAATCAAATGAAAACCCTAGGTATTAAGGGTGTGAAGTATTTCACAAACGAAAAACATCGTTTAAACAAATACTACAAAGAATGGAATCTATATTGTTACAATTTAGACAAGTTATTGGTGGAGAATGAAGATGAGAAATTATAATTTAAGAGACTTAACTAAGATTGCTCAATATAATAAATTTAATAGAGATACTTTAGAAAAAGTATTTCGATTATCTGAACTGCTAAAATTATTTAATGAAAATGAAGAACTTAAAGGAAAATATGTTCTAAAGGGTGGGACAGCAATTAATTTATGCTTGTTTGATTTTCCTAGACTGTCAGTTGATATTGATATGGATTTTAATTCTAATTCCTCCAAAGAAGAAATGTTGGAGATGAGAGAACTACACAGAAAACTCATTAGTGCTTTTGTTGCTCTAGATGGATATACTATTGATCCGAAATCAAGATTTACTTTTACGCTTGATTCATATCTTTTAAAGTATACAAATGCAGCTGGAAGCAGAGATAACATAAAGATTGAACTGAATTATTCAAACCGTATTCAGATTCTTGAACCGGTGAACTATAAATTAAGCTCAAAAATAATAGATAATGAATCTATTTTAGCTCTTAACAAGGTTGAATTATATGGAAGTAAGATAGCAGCATTAATAGGAAGAACTACTGCAAGAGATGTGTTCGACGTATTTCAACTTGTTAATAATCAAATACTACTGGACAACGAGTTAGATATACTTAAAAAATGCAGCATATTTTATCTTTTAATGTCAAATGAATTTCAACCATTTGGTGATTTATTGAATCAGTTTAAGAAAAACATGAAAAACATGTCATTTAGTGCAATAAAACGTAATCTTATTCCATTGCTACATGTTGGTGAAAGAATAGATACAGATGCTTTTAAACAAACAGTAAGCCAATTTATTGAAACGTTATTTGAGTTAACTGAAACTGAACAAAAATATATAGATTCCTTTAATGCTGGTGAATTTAATCCAGAACTACTATTTGATAAAGCAATAGCAGATAGATTAAAAGAACATCCAATGGTTTTATGGAAGATGATGAATCACAAATAATAATTAAGAGTTGGATGATGTCAGATATTGAAAATTCCAAAGTATTCATATCATATGCTTGGAAGAATGAAGAGTGTGCTGGATTGGTACGGTTTTTGAACAGTCGGTTGTTATACCTTATGCATCCAAAACAAACTCCATACTAATTACATAGCAAACTTGGTTATGACAACCTCAAAAGTGGCACAAACTTGGTTATGACAAGACAGATTTAACGATTAAAAGATGCTTTAACTCAAAGTATCTTTTTTTATTTGGTAGAGTTCTTGATGATTGGATTTATAAGAAATAAGAACAGGCATTTCATAATATCTGAGTAAATGTTATAATATATAAAAATTGTCATTATTGAACTGAACCCTTATCTCTGTCATTTACCCATTACAATCCATTAAATAAGGAGACTTACTAACTATGACTAAAAAAACATCAATAATCCTTTTTGTTTTATCGACTATTATATTGATCATTGGGGTTATGATTGCCATTCCACTATATCAATATATAGACACCTATGAGCCGTGGTATTCTTTCCTGAGCCTTGAAACTTCAATAATAGTTTTAGTAATTATAATTATTACCGCTTTGATTGCTTTTGTATCAATGATTGTATTTACAATTAAATTAATTAAAAAATAATTTTAAAAGACGACTTTTCGATAAGCCGTTTTTTTATTTGGTCAAAACAATTAATCGTTCTCTAATAGCGATGGAGTCAAAGCCATATTTTTCCTTGATGTAGATAAACGTCTTCGGACTATAGAAGAACACATGAGTTTCGTCATTTTTATAATACCAGTTTAGAAAATCCGTATCTTCTGATAATAAATCTGTCATTAAGATTAGTTGACCGCCATTTTTCAGCATTTTGTATAATAATGCGAATTCTTTGTCAGGATTATTGAAGTGTTCAATCACTTCAATAGAAATAATAAAATCATAAGTTTCATTCAATAATTGCTTGTTATCGTGAAAATAGGGATCATACATGGAGAGAGATAATCCTTTAGAACTTAAATACTCAGCTGCCACACCTTCTTTACCACAGCCAAAATCCAAGCCTTTGTCACTGTTGGTAAAATTATTCTCAACATAGTTCGACAGAGGTTTGATGAATTTAAGATAACCAGAGTCATTGATATTGGTATTGTGCAACTCATATCTTTTCATTTCTTTTTCTTCGGATATGGTATATTCTTCATCAAGAAAAACCGAGTGGCAATTATCGCAATTTCGGTAATCTTTCTGGCGAAAAGAAAGGTAAAAGCTAGTTTTTGAATCACACAATGGACATTTAATCATAAGTTATCTAAGCTCCCGGATAAGTTTTATTATTAATTATAACATTTATAAACTTTTAATAGTTTGTTATAATTGAAGATGTAATTAATATCTATAGAGGTTATTGATAATGAAAAACAACAAAAAAGAACTAGTAGAATTGTTTAAGGAAATTGACAGGAAAATAACTAGTCTCGATTTTTCAGGGATTTATCCTGATTTTTCACCATATGACTTTGCCCTCTACAATAGTAAAATAGTTGTGATGAGAGATAGAGTTATCGCTCATGACCATCGCTTTACCGGTAACACAGCCATCATTTTTGAGGGCAAGTATCTAGCAATCTGGAATATTGAAAATATCTATGTTCATTTCAACGTTCTTGCCAGTAAGATTGTACATGAGATGTTTCATGCTTGGCAAATGGATTCAAAAGAAATCAGATTTCCCAATGAATTTGTGGGCTTAGGCTACTTATATGAAAAATATAACATCTCACTTAAATATGATGAAACTAGGTTATTACTGAAAGCATATGATGAAGAAGATAAAGAAGCTCTAGAAAAGTTTGTTTCTTATCGAGAAAAAAGAAGAAGTGATTATGTCAACGAATTATACTATGAAGAAGGTATTGAAACAGTAGAAGGTATGGCAAGATACGTCGAACTTCAAGTATTGAAACAACTTGATGTTCTGGAATATCAAAAAGCCTATGATCAACTCAAAAACACCATAAAGAATATCAGGAATTATATTCCTTCCAGGAGCATATCCTATGAAATAGGAGCGTTGATGTTACTGGTAAAAGACAAATATGGTTTGAACTTTGTCCATAAAATCGGTGAGGAAACAAAACCGATATACCAGATATTGTTTACGGGAATCAAACCTCAACCCGTCTTTTACGAACAAACGAGTTTGGATCTTAATTTCTTGGTTGATTATTATGAAACGATAACAAATCGAATCACAACTATCCTTGAATCAAATCCCAAGGTTCACCTTTGTGAAGAAGTGATTGGTTTCGATCCCTTGAATTCTTTTAGAATCGGACAATATGTCCACTACCGTCACTTTGTCATGATATTGAAGAACAACCGACAGGTATTCATCCATAATGAGTCTGTTGGCGAAATAAATGTAGATAATCGTGTTTTTGTCATTTATGAAAAGAATGGACGATTATGAAAATCAAGGTTATTGACGATGATAGTTTAAGGACAATACTAGTTGAGAAAATTGAAAATCTTACTGAAAATGAAATTTATGATTATTGCATTTTTTTACTTAATAACTGTTCTTTGTACATCGATTACGATTATGAAAAAGATGTAATTATCAAAATGGCAGTTAATGAGTTCGAAAGATACAACAAAGAAAGAACGAAACTTAAATCTCTTCGAAAAATGATTTTCATAATTCACGCTAAAGCGAGAAACCATGATGACTTGATGAAAAATTATTTGAGAAGCATAGGTCATCTATTGGCTACAGCCCACGTTAAACAACACTTGGAAGTTGCACTTGATTATTGGATCAAAGTTGCTAATGTAAAGAGTGACGGCGACATTAAGGAAAGCACCAAAATCAGACTTTTACAGATAAGTTTCTTCAATAAAGACTAAATTATAAAACAGAAAGAAAAGAGGTCAACTGACCTCTTTATCTTTTATTCGTAGATGAGAATTCCTGCAACTAAAGCCGCAATTCCAAAGCCCAAGACCAACAGAATTGTTCCTAGTTTTCCAATGTATTTTTCCATTAACTGAAACTTCTTACTCTGCATGATGAAGGTAGGTCTAAGAGCTGCAATCAAGAAGCAAATGATACCATAAACAATTAAAATAATACTCAATACTCTCATAATTTCCTCCTATAAATTACTTCTTTTTGAAAATAATTTCATAAATAAATATGTGAATAAAATATTGTAAATCACTCCAAAAACAAAATAGACCATAA
The DNA here is from genome assembly GCA_029559915.1 of Bacillota bacterium. Taxonomy (GTDB): domain Bacteria; phylum Bacillota_I; class Bacilli_A; order Izemoplasmatales; family Hujiaoplasmataceae; genus UBA2289. The sequence goes on along the minus strand of JAKPZU010000078.1, from coordinate 26,180 downwards.
CTGAAAAATTGGTTTCAAGCGCAGTTATCAGTTCCATTTGAATCAAACGAGCCGACCAAAATCCTGGAGCGAAAATCAAGAAAACTTCTTGCCAGGACTGAACAAAGAAGGCAATTACCGGAACCATCAAAATCAATCCGCTCATCTTCATGATTGCAAAGCCGCTGACTTTATTATTGGCGAATGAATTGACAATCAAGGCAACTCCAGGAGCTTGCAAAGCTCCAAGAATCGAAATCATCAGGATGATCCAAAAACTTGAACCCGGCAAAAAGTCAGTTGCAAGAATGATGACCAACGTCGCAATAAATCCAAAGATGAAGCTGATCGCAAGTTTAAATATCACATACAGTTTTACTGACACCGGCGTTATCTTTAAGCTCATCAAGACGTTATCGTCTTTATCATCCAAAAGCGTAAAAGCAGTCAAAGCGCCAAACATATAGCCTGTCATCAAGATGAACAACATGACGGTGATTTCTGGAATAATATTGCCTGGAGCGAGTGTTTCTCTAAGATATGGTACCAAGAAATATCCAGCGACTCCCATTATAACTGGATAGACCATGAAGAATATGTACATGCTGTCACGGAAAATGTTTTTGAGCTCCGATTTTAAAATTGTTTTAAACATAAAAATCACACTCCACTTATCGAAGCGGCGTATTTATTAAAATACGGAACGATAAGAAATTTATAACTTAAAAATCCACCAATGAGTAGATAGCCCAAACTGAAATAATATTGCCAATCAAGCGTAATGCCCTTAAAACCACCCATTATAACTTCCTGGGCTGCCTGTATTGGATTGATCAATAAGATATATTCCCAAATAGCGGATTTTAAAACACCGAAACTATATAATGCGGTTGGCAGTAGGAAGACAAACATCAAAGCCATGATATTCGTCAACATGGTCGTAAAGTCCTTTTGAAAATAAGATATCAATAATCCCCAACTGGTAAAAACGGAAGTGACTACAATTATCGCCAGAAGCATCAATAGATAATTAATTTCCGTATCTTTGATAAAGACGAAAGCGATAATTATCAAAGCTGTCGAGAAGAGATTGTGAAGAGTGTTTGACAAAACCTTTGATAAGATAATCTCTTGGTTGGATACTGGAGTAACGAGAATTGTTGAAAGGGTAGATTCTTTCTTTTCAAAGAACATTACTGACCCAATATAAAATATACTCATCAAAGTAGCGTCCGTCAATATTATAAAAGGCAATAGTGCGTTGAACACTTCGGCGTTGACAAAGTATAAAATCAACCCCCAAGCCAAGGCAATTAAAAGGCTCATGAAGAAGACATTGTACTTGTTCAAACGGTATAGATCACCTTTGACAAGAAGTAATAGTTTATTGTTCTTCATTGGTTAGTTTCACCCCTGTCACTTTGATGAAAATATCTTCGAGGGTTGTTTCGCCACTATGAATCGTTTCGATATCCTTGTTAGCTAACAATTTGATAAAGTCGCTATTTTTACCGATTTCCTGCAAAGGAAACTCTTGCTTTTGGGTACCACCGTTTTCCTTGTATTCGACGGTAACGGCTTTTTTGCCATATCTAATTTTTAAATTTCTTGGAGAATCAATTTCCTTGATTTCACCATTGACTATAAACGCGACTCGGTCACAAAGTTGGTCGATGTCAGCCATGATGTGAGAAGTAATGAATACAGTCCCTCCAGCTTCACGAAATTCCTTGATTAAGTCTTTTAATATCTTGGCATTGGTAGGGTCCAATCCATTAGTTGATTCATCCAGGAACAGCATCTTCGGCTTATTAACTAAAGCTCTCACAAGATTCAGTCTAATCTTCATACCTTTGGAATACTCTCCTACCATTTTTTTTCTGTCTTCCCAAAGTCCGACTCGTTTCATCAAGGCTTCGACATCAGCGTTTTCCTTATAAAGTCTTAGGAAGAAATTAATATTTTCCATGGCTGTCATTTTGGAGAAATGGATTGGCATCTCGAAACTAACACCAATTTCTTCATAGAAATCATTCTTATATTCTTTTAAATCTTTACCTTTATAGGAGATATTGCCTTGGTAGTCTTCCAGGATTTTAATGATGATCTTCTGTGTTGTGCTTTTTCCTGCGCCGCTAGGCCCTAAAAAGCCAAAGATTTCTCCCTCTTTAATTTCAAAACTAATACCTTTTAAAACATCTTCATCATTCTTTTTGTAACGGAATTTTAAATTCTGAACTTTAAACATAGATTTATCCTTTCAGCACACCATATTCGATGATTTTAAGTATTTGATTATTTCTTTCCAACATTCTTTTAAAGCTTTCTTCTTCATTATCGATATCAAGTTCCTCAACGGCAATATTGGTTGTCAACTGAACAATAATTTTTGCAAAGGTCAATGAATCTATATCCTCACGAATATAACCTTTGGCTTTATCTTGATCGATTAAATTTGCATAGACTTTTTCGGCATAAAGCACATTTTCGGCCATAATCTTATCATATAATGGATTTTTATTCTTCATCAAAAAATCCATGATTTTGACATATCTAGGATATTTTAGAGCGAACTGGACACCTTCCTCATAGAGCTTTCTCACTAAATCAAGGAATTTTAAACCATTATAATTATTAAGAGTTGATTCAAAGAAAGTCATTTTTTCTTGTTTTATCACATCGATAATATAGATGTAAAGGTCTTCCTTGTCGATAAAATATTGATAAAAGCTTCCTCGAGGAATTTTTGCTTTTTTGATAATGTCCGAAATCATTACCTGTTCATAGGGTTTTGAAGCGAACTCAAAAACAGTCGCATCAACAATTCGTTTCCTTTTTTCCGCTTCTAGATTGATGAAAGTTTTACTTGGCATTTTGACCTCCATAATTATGACAACCTTGTCATAATGTTATTTTATTCCTATTTTTTTATTTTGTCAAGTGTTTATGACAACCCTGTCATGATTTTTTTAAAAAAAGACGCTTTTTAAAACTCAAAGCGTCTTTATATACTTATCGATATTAAAAGCAGCAGTTTTTCCAGCACCCATAGCTAAGATAACTGTAGCCGCTCCAGTGACGATATCGCCACCTGCGAATACCCCTGGAATAGATGTTTGATAATCATTGACTTTGATGCAACCCCATTTGTCAACTTCCAAATTTGGAGTTGATTTTTTGATTATCGGATTTGGACTTTGACCGATTGCGACTATCAAATTATTGATGTCAATTGTTTCGTACTCTTCAATAGGTATTGGTTTTCTTCGGCCTGATTCATCTGGTTCACCCAACACCATTCTTTGACATTTTACTGATTTCACTTCATAATTTTCGCCGATTATTTCAACTGGATTGAGAAGAAGCATAAAATCAATTCCTTCTTCATCGGCATGATGAATTTCTTCAAGCCTTGCTGGTAATGATTCCATATCTCTGCGGTAGATGATAATTACTTTTTTTGCTCCGAGCCTTTTTGCGGTTCTGGCTGCGTCCATAGCTACGTTACCGCCACCAACGACCGCTACGGTTTCACCGACTTTTATCGGTGTAGCTGAAAATGGAAAATTATTCGCTTTCATGAGATTGACTCTGGTTAGAAATTCATTCGCATAGTAAACTCCGTTCAAGTTCTCTCCCTTTATCCCGAGAGAACTTGGAAGACCAGCGCCTGAACCGATAAAAATCGCTTGATAATTCAATTCATTAAACAACTGTTCGATAGTCAAAGTTTTTCCAATAATGACATTTTTATAGAAGTTGATACCTAGAGATTTTAATCTATCAATTTCGGTATCGACAATTGATTTAGGTAACCTGAATTCGGGAATGCCATACTTTAAAACTCCACCGAATTCATGCAAAGCTTCATAGACATCGGTTGAATAACCCATTCTCCTGATTTGTGCAGCACAGGCAAGACCTGCAGGTCCACTACCGATAATCGCAACTTTTTTACCGTTATCAATTATTATTTCTTGTCGGAAGACATTATGTTCCAAACTATAATCTCCCAGATACCTTTCTAAAGCGCCAATCGCAACTGGTTCAAACTTCACTCCCAAAACACATGCACCCTCACATTGTTTTTCTTGAGGGCAAACTCTACCGCAAACAGCCGGAAGAATATTGTCTGAATAAATTGTGCAGTATGCATCTCGAAAACGATCTTCAAGAATTAACTTGATGAATCTTGGTATATCAATATTGACGGGACAAGCCGTCACGCATCTAGGATTTTTACAATCAAGACATCTTGAGGCTTCAATTTTCACTTGATTCAGTGAATATCCTTGAGCCACTTCGGAGAATGAAGTATTTCTGATGGATGGATCAAGCACTGGCATAATTGTACGTTTAATCATCTGATTCACCCAGTCTTAAATTACAGACATGTTCTTTATCTTTATAATATCTTTGTCGGCTGATCAATTCATCAAAATCAATCCCTTCAGCTGAAAAATCAGGGCCCTCAACACAGGCAAAATGATTTTTGCCATTGATGCTGACGCGGCAATTTCCACACATGCCGGTTCCGTCAATCATGATTGGATTCAAAGATACATCGGTAGGAAGGTTATAGTCTTTGTTTATTAAAAGAACGTTTTTCATCATAATCAAAGGTCCGATTGTTATGGAAAAATCATAGGACTTGTCTTTAAGTCTTTCTTTCAAGACTTCTGTGACAAACCCCTTTCTTCCAACGGAACCATCATCGGTAGTTACGAAGATGTTTTCACAAACTTCCGCAAATTTATCCATCAGCAGCAAATGTTCTTTATCCTTAGCACCGATTATAAGATCAATTTTTGTACCGCTAGAGTGATAACTTTTAAGTTGTGGGTAAAGTGGTGCTGCGCCGACTCCACCGGCAATCGCAATCAAGTTCTTGATATTTTTAATCTTGATGGCTTCACCCAATGGACCAACCACATCTTCAATAAAATCTCCCTTTTCCTTTTTACTTAACAATTTTGTGGAAAATCCCACTTTTTGAGAAATTATCGTAATTGATTCAGAATCGCTTTCCACTATTGTCAAAGGAATTCTTTCGCCAAGTTTATCAACACGAACGATTACAAAATTACCAGGTTTTGTATTCTTGGCGACAAGTGGTGCCTTGATTTTGAACAGATCGACATCTTTATTCAGTTCCAATTTTTCTAGTATTTCATACATCATCTAAACCTCGTTTTTAGTTAGTTTAATTAATTATAACATTATTTAAGTTTGATAAAAATAAAAAGTAGAGAAAAATCTCTACTTAACAGAGTGTTGACAAATAACAACTTAGTTGATGAAAACTAGGTTGTTTTTTTGATTTTTAAGTAAAACTAATAAAAAACGTCTAATTTTAGTCAAAAAAGCTTGTGTAAGAGAAGATATCTTCCTTATTTCTAACTCATATTTCCAAACCAATAACGCTAACTTCTTAATGTTAGCGGCACTATAAATGATTAAGTTACGATTGTGGTTTTTCTCTTTACCTCTTAAAAGAGTAAAACCTAAACAATGACTCATCTTACATTGAGCGAAAAGTCGCTCGATGGTATATTTTCTCTTTTTGTATAACTCTTTACCCTCATCAGTCAATCTGAATTCCATACTCTGTTTCTTGGTATATTCCAGTAAGTGCCTACTGATGATCTTGGTATTTTGATTGGTACATTTATGTTTATATGGACAGTCTTTACAGTCTTTGGTTCTTGAGCGATATACTTTATATCCTTGTGAATCTATTCCTCTATAGGTCAATTGTTTTAAGTATGGACAAAGATATAAATCGTTTACTTCGTCATATTTAAAATAGTGTTTTGTATATGTGAATTCAACTTCTCCAGATTCTTTACTTAGTTTCTTTCCTTTAGGTCTATTGTATGGCAGTACAGGCATTATGCCTTTGCTTAATAAGATATCTTGTAAGAGGGGTGATGTATATCCTGCATCCATCACCACTGCTTTAGTTTCTTTGAACTCATCTGTTAGTTCATCAACGAATTCCATACCTGCATTATTGTCGTTTACACTGGCAGCTGTCGTCTTACAGCCCATAACCCAGCCGTTTTCATCGACTGCAGTCTGGACTGAATACGCTAATTGTTTTTCTTTTTCTCCTTTATGAAACATTCCGCTTTCTGGATCAGTCCTACTTATAGCTACTTTCTTCTTTTGATTAAAATCAATTCTCTTTTTATTCTCTTTCTCTCTTTGCCGATTAATTTCTTCATGTAAGTTTTTTGCGTAAATATTATAATCTACATCGATGTATTCAGTGTCCACTTTCCTTTTATTCGCATAAGCTTTTATATGGGTAGAGTCAATAAAGTAAGTGTCTTCTTTTATAAGTCCATTCTCTATTAGCGATGACAAGATATGTTTAAAGATTTTTTCAAAGACATCAGTTCCGACAAATCTTCTCCGGTAGTTCTGAGAAAATGTAGAGTAGTTAGGTATTGGTTCAGTAAACCCATATCCCAAAAACCATCTGTATGCGACATTGACATCAATTTCCTTGATTGTTTGTCTCATTGACTTTATTCCAAATAAAAATTGGATAAAGACAATTTTAAACAACACAACCGGATCGATTGATGGTCTGCCTTTATCCATTGAATACATATCTTCTACATACTCTCTTATAAATTCAAAGTTGATTACTTTTTCAATATGTCTTACCAAATGATTCTTCGGTACTAAGGTATCGATATCTATCATTTGAATATTTTTTCTTGATTGTTCATCTTTTTTACTTATCATCTCTATCACCAACTATATTATACCATATTTATCGCTAAATGTCTCGCTTGTCCGCTAATTTTAGCGCTTTTATTTATTTCATTATTCACTAAACTATACTCTCTTTTATAATGTTTATCATTAAAACAAAAAGTACCCTATTTCTAAGGTACTTTGTCAACACTCTGAAAAGTAGAGAAAAATCTCTACTTAATGTTTCTTTCGTTACCGATATAGAAGATGGCCAAGGTGTTGACTCCTGAGTGAGCGCCGATGACTGGGCCGATATGATTTATCAGGAATTGTTCTTCCTTTAATCCTAACTTATCCTTACAAGCGTCTTTGACATAAATGGCGTCTTCCAAACAATCGCCATGGGAGATATAGATGATCTCATTTCGATCTTTATCAAAAGTTTCTTCCATTCTGCTAATTAGATTGTTCAGGGATTTGTATCTGCCTCTAGCTTTACCGTAAACCTTAAGTTCACCTTTTAGATTAACGTGAAGCAGTGGCTTGATGTTCAGTAAATTGCCTAAAACCAAGGAACTGGCAGAGAGTCTACCACCTCTGCGCAAATGTCCCAAATCACTGACCGTGAACAGATGGCATATATCCAATTTGATGCCCTCAACATAATTCTTGACTTCATCAAGGCTTTCTCCTGCAAGTTTTTTTCTCGCAGCCAAAGTTACCAATAAACCTTGACCCATGGAAGCGCATGCGGTATCCAAACATACGATATTTCGTTCAGGATACTCTTCCGAAAGTTGTTTCTTGGCAATGATACTGGAATTATAGGTTCCTGACAAAGCACTGGAAAAACTTAAATAGAGAATGTCTTGCCCAGCATTTAAAAACGGCGTGAAAGTTTCCACAAAATCATTAGGGTTCAATTGCGCCGTTGAAGCTGTATTTTCTTCTCTCAAAAGATTATAAAATTCTTCGGGCTTGATTTCACGATTATCAAGATAATTCGCATATTCTTTACCTTTGACGGTAACCTTTAATGGAAGTATTTCCAATTCAAGTTCTTTGGCCAAACTAGCTGGGATATCGACGCAGGAATCGCTGATTAATTTGTAACTCATATTATTTCCTCCTTGATAAAAACTACTCTATCACACATAGTACTTTATCAAAAAAAGGCCATGTTGTCAATTACTTAGCAAATATCAAATTAAAAAAGTTAATTATTTGTCTAAAAGTTGCAATTCTTGTATAATATTACTGAGGTGAAAATATGAAATCGTATAAACTTACTGAAGGTGTCTACTGGGTAGGCACGATTGATTATGACTTGAGGGTTTTTGATATAGTCATGGCGACCGAATTCGGTTCTACATATAATTCTTATTTAATTGTCGGCAGTGAAAAAACTGCTTTGATCGATACCGCCAAAGAACCTTTCAAGGAAGAATTCTTTTCGAGAATTAATGATATTATCGATATTAAAAATATTGATTATTTGATTGTAAATCATGCAGAACCTGATCATTCCGGATGTGTAGAATATGTTTTGGAAAAGAACCCTGATATTGAAATATATGGTTCCATACCGGCTTACATGAATTTAAAAGAAATCGTCAATATATCCGACCTTAAGTATCACAAAGTAAAAGAAGGAGAAACATTGAGTTTAGGAAACAAAACTTTGGAGTTTACTCTACAGCCAAATCTTCATTGGCCAGACACGATGTTTACCTATCTTAAAGAGGATAATATTCTTTTTACATGTGATTTCTTCGGAGCTCATTATGCTTTCGACGGTGTTATGTCTTCGACATTGAAAAATATCAAGGATTATGACAGAAGCTTGAAAGAGTACTTTGATGCCATCATGTCACCGTTCATGCCAGCCGTAAGAAGAGGCGTACAAAAAGTCAAAGAGTATAACCCAATAATTATCGCAACTTCTCATGGAGCGGTTTTAGAAGGCGATTATATTCCGAAGGCCATCAGATTTTATGAAGAATGGTCCAAAGAAATTACCAATGAAATCCCGCTTGTAGTGATTCCTTTTGCCAGTGCATATAACTATACTAGAACTATGGCTTACATCATCAAAGATGCAATCATAGAAGAGTTTTCTGGCCGAATAAATGTAGAATTATATGATTTGATTGAGACCAAAGTCGACGACGTTGTCAAAAGAATCAAGCAAGCCAATGCCTTTCTAATCGGTTCCGCCACAATTGTAAGAGACACTTTACCGACAATATGGGAAATTCTTGCCAAAGTCCACTACGAAGAATTAAAGGGAAAAATAGCAACAGCTTTTGGTTCTTATGGTTGGAGCGGAGAAGCTGTCGACAATATCATTCAACGCTTGGAACAATTGAAGATGAAACCATTACCAGGCTTAAAAATCAAGTTTAGACCATCAAAGTCCCAAGAAGAAGAAGTTAGGGAATTCGGTATTAATTTTGTCAAAGAATTAAAGAAAATATTATAAAAGTAAAAGCCTATCGCAACGATAGGCTTTAATCTTCTTCATAATGAAATTCTATAGCTTCACTTTCAGGAAGTTCATCAGAAATCTTGTCAATGAACAAGACACCCATTAAATGGTCATATTCATGCTGAAAGACAATTGCTGGATAACCTGAAAGTTTAAGAATGGTTTCCTTTACTTCCTTGGTTTCCAAATTTACCAGATTGACTCTGGCTTTTATCTTCTTGTGTCTTTTAACAAGACCAGTAGTATCTTCGTCTACCGATAAACAACCTTCTCCACTTGGAAGATATGTTGTCGCCTCAGAGTAAGAGATAATTTTGGGATTAACTACTGCATATTTGTGCAGGACCTTAAAATTTTCATCAAGTGTTTTCATACAAAACATTTTTAATGATTTATTGATTTGTGGAGCGGCTAGACCGACTGAAGATCTTAAACCATATTTTTCCACCATTTCATCATCTTGAGAGTTTTCAATATACTCCATCATATCCTTCAGAGTATTGAAAACTTCATCTGATAAAGGCAGGTCAACTGGTTTGGCTCTCAATCTTAAAGTTGGATGACCATCCATAATTATATCTTTATTTAATAACATATTTATCACCAAGAAAATTATAACACTTTCAATTATAAAAATAAAGAAAATTGACCATTACTATTTGGAAAAGCGCTATAATATGGTATAATTAACTAAACAAACAGATAAACAGGGGTTCATAATGATCAAAAGAAAAGGCATAATCATCTATTTTAGAAATAAGAAAATTGTCAATAAACTTAAAGAATTCAATGTCAACGTTACATATGTCAATGACAATCTTAAGTATCTTACCGGTTATATCGACGAAGAAAGATATGACGAACTTTACAACAACCTTAAAAACCACCGTCTTGTGAAGAAAATAGAAGCATCAAAACAAGAGATGGAATCACTAAGTTTTTCAATCTAAAAAATAATTTAGCCTGTCAATAGAAAATACTTGACAGGCCATATTTTTTTTGTTATAATTTGACAGGAAATTTATTTAGGAGGATTATTAATTATGGTAAAATTAAGATTACAAAGATTTGGTACACACAAAAAGCCTTTTTATCGTATCGTAGCTGCCGACGCTAGAAAAACTAGAGATGGTAGATATTTGGAAATCGTTGGTGTTTATGAACCTACTAAACAACCTGCATTTGTCGAAATCGATAACGAATTAGCAAAAAAATGGTTACATGCTGGTGCCCAACCTACAGACACGGTTAGAAGTTTATTAAAAAAAGCTGGGGTTATCGAAGAATTTTTATCTGAAAAGAATAGTAAGTAGAAGGTATAATAATGGCTGTTAATTTTGAAAAACTAGTCCTCGACTTGGTTACGCCATTAGTCATTCATCCGGAAGATCTATTGGTAAAGAAATTTTCCGAAGATGAAAATTCTATTACAATCCAAGTCCTAGTTAACCAGGAAGACTTAGGCAGGGTAATCGGTAAGGGCGGAAAAATCGCCAATGCAATCAGAACGATATCATACGCTGCTGCATCCAAGCAAGGAAAAAAGATAAAAATCGATATTGATTCATTTGAATAAGATGAAAAGAGAAACTATAGCTGTCAGTGCTTGTTTATTGGGTGTTAATTGTAAATATAATGCGAAAAACAATCTCAATTTTAAGGTTATTGAATACCTAAAAGGAAAAGAGGTTGTCTTGGTTTGCCCTGAAGAATTGGGCGGACTTTCTACACCGAGAATACCAAGTGAAATTCAAAAAGATGGTAAGGTCATGAACCAAGAGGGTTTAGACGTTACTGACAACTTTCTGCTGGGAGCGAAAAAAACATTGGCAATAATGCGACAAGCTGAAGCCAAAAGCATCATCCTCAAAGACGGTTCACCGTCTTGTGGTTTTAAGTGTATTTATGACGGTAGTTTTTCAGGCACCCGCATAAAGGGCAAAGGAATCACCGCTACATATTTACAACTTAATGGAATTGAAATAATAGATTTAGAGACGTAAAAAATCAACTAAACAGTTGATTTTTTTTCAAGAAAAGAGAAAAAATGAAAATTAAGAACGAAATTCAACAAGCAATAACAGAAATGGGATTTGTCAATTTGACTCCTATCCAGGAGCAAACAATTCCTTTATTATTAATGGGCAAGGACGTCATCGGGAATTCGCATACAGGTACAGGGAAAACCGCTGCTTTTGGTATTCCTTTATTGGAAATGATCGATTTCACCAGCAATGAAATCCAAGCCTTGATCATTACTCCTACCAGAGAATTGTCAGTTCAGATAAAAGCGGAATTGACCAATATCTCCAAATATATCAATGGCGCAAGAATCGTCAATGTTTATGGTGGCGAAATTATCACCAGACAATTCGCAGAACTTAGGAAAAAACCGCAAATCATCATCGGTACTCCAGGAAGAATCATCGATCACTTAAAAAGAAAAACGATGAATTTTTCCAATATCAAATATTTGGTTTTGGATGAAGCTGACGAAATGTTGAAGATGGGTTTTATCGAAGATATTGAAACTATCTTTGAATATACTCCGGAAAACAGACAAACTTTGATGTTCTCAGCGACAATGCCAAAAAGAATCGTTGATTTAGCGCAAAAATACTTGATCAATCCCGAATTGGTAACTTCTGTCGGTGAAGAAAAGACAAATCAAGATATTTCGCAATACTATTACAAAGTTAAAAAAGAAAACAAAACCGAAGCCATCTATCGCTTGTTAAACATCTATCGCCCAAATTTGGCACTGATTTTCTGTAATACCAAATTACAGGTCGACAAAGTTACCGAAGAATTGATAGGCAGAAAAATCAATTGTGACAAAATCCATGGCGATTTGCCACAAACAACCAGACTTGATGTCTTGAATAAATTCCATAACGGCGTCATCGAAGTTTTGGTAGCGACTGATGTCGCGGCTAGAGGTTTGGATATTAAACATGTGGAAGCCGTGTTCAACTATGACGTACCGGAAAAGGCTGAATATTATATCCATAGAATCGGCAGAACCGGAAGAATAGGCAATATTGGTTATTCTTTTACCCTTGTATCAAAGGGTGAAGTCAGAAAAATTGATGAAATTGAAAGACTGACCAACACAAAAATCAAAAAACGCAGTATCCCGACTTATGAAAAAGTCATCGATGTGAAGAATTCCAAATTTATCGAAGAAATTAAAGATATCATCAATAACGAATCACTAGAAAAAGAGTATCAAGTTTTAAATCAAATGGTGGCCGAAAACTTAAAAGAAGATGAAATTATTGCGGCTTTATTAAAAAAATTGAATGCTCTTGAAACTAATCATAATAATATTGAAGACATCAATGAAAGTTTCAATACTGAAAATACATCAATCAATAAAAAAGATTGGGTTCGTTTCCATCTTAATGTTGGCAAAGACTTAAGTCTTACAGTTTCCGATGTGCTAGATTTTGTCACTTCCAATGTCAAGATGAATGGCAAGGAAATTCAAGATATTGCTATCTTGTCTGCTTTTTCATTCTTCTCCGTCGATAAAAAATATGCGACAGCCATCATGAGCAATTGTAAGAATAAAAAACTAAAAGGGAAAAAGGTCATCCTATCCGTTTCTAAAAAAGGCAGAAGATAGTAATATCTTGTGTGAATATTGACTTTTAGCCGTTATCGATTATAATTAAATAGTAAGGTTAAGGGGGATATTTATGAAAAAATTAGGCTTAATGGTATGCACAAATTCATCGATAGATTATCTTGATTATGATTTTGACGTTACTATCATCAGATCAATGGTCATTATGGGCAATAAGGAATACGTCGATTATGAAGAATTGACGGCACCTGAGTTTTATGAAATGCTCGATAAAGACCCAAGCATTTTACCGAGAACTTCCATGGCTTCAACAGGTACAATGTTGGAGGCATACGAAAAATTGCGCGACCAAGGCTGCGATACAATTTTGTTCGTAACCATCTCATCAAAAATGAGCGGTATTTATGATAATGCCATCATGGCTTCAAAAATGGTTGAAGGTGTCAAAGTTCATGTGTTTGATTCCAAATCAGTCGGCTATATTGAAAGCAAAATGATTTTTAAGGCACACGAAGATTTCGTGGCTGGCAAATCAATGGAAGAAATCATCAAGGATTTGGAATTCATTCGTGATAACAATAAAATCTATTTTGCGGTAAATGACTTGAAATTCTTGATTAAGAACGGCAGACTTTCAAACGCTGCCGGATTCATGGCTAAAATGCTCAAGATAAAGCCGCTATTGGAAATAGATCAAAACGGTGCAGTGGTTAGTATAGAAAAAATTCGTACTTTCGGTAAAGCGGTCGACAGAGTCATTGAAAAATTCATGGAAGAAACCGCAGGCAAGAATGTTGAAGCTTTCATCGTTCATGCCAACAATCCGGGAACTGTAAAATACATCAGGGAGAAAGTCTTGACTTTAAGACCAGAAACTGGGGAAATCAAGGATTATTTATTGGCTCCGGCAGTAGCCGCACACTCCGGTCAAGGAGCGATTACAATCGGATATCTCTTAAAACAATAGGGGTACATATGATTAACAGTGATGTTATCAGAGGACATATCGAAACCATCATCCTGAAATTGTTGATGGAAAAAGACATGTATGGATATGAACTCGTTAACGTAATCAAGGAAAGAACCAACAATTTATTTTTAATAAAAGAAGCAACTCTTTATGCGGTTTTACAAAGACTCGAGAAAAAAGAGTTGATTTCTTCATATCTAGGGGAGAAAACCTTCGGTGGCAAGCGAAGATATTATCAAGTAAGTCCTTTGGGAAGGGCTTATTTCAAGGAAATGCTTTCCGAATGGGACATGCTAAGAAAAATCATGTTCAATATGTTAGGAGAATCAAATGAACAAGATTAAGACTTTTGTAAGTAAATTATTGAAAGACTATTTTAACGATCAAGATAAAAAAGAACTGATTGAGATTTTAACCACCAGTCTGGAAGAAAAAGTTGACGACTTGGTTCAAAGCGGAACTCCACTTGAAGAAGCCATCGATAAATCAATTAATGAGTTCGGTGATGTTCATGACGTTTTGGAAGCTTATCCAGAACTTAACAAGAAACAAGAAATCATAAAAAAAAGAAAACATCAATTCCTGTTTTCTTTATTGGGATATTTAATCGTCAGTGGCATAGCCATTTATATCAATTTTACCTTTATTCAGTTTTTCGCTGATATCTTATGGTTCATCTTGATATTAATCGCTTTGTTATTCTGGCCTATCAGCATGTTGTTTAGATACTTATCTGTAAAAAAGTAAAGGATTTGGGATTTTGAAGACACGTAAACTTATTTTTATTGCTATAATGATCTCGATTTCGGTGGTTTTATCAATCGTCGAAACAGCGATTTCCGGTATGATTTTTTTAGTGCCGGGGGTTAAACTTGGCCTAGCCAATGTCATAACTTTGATTGTGCTGATGACTTTGGGTGAGAAGGATGCTTTTCTGGTAGTTTTTATCAGGATTTTAATTGTAGCTTTGACTTACAGCGGTTTATTTTCAAATTCATTCTGGATTAGTATCTCTGGTGGAATGCTCGCAATCTTGGGAATGATTTTGATTAAAAAAACTAAATTATCGATTTTTAGTATCTCTGTATTTGGTTCTTTATTGCATATGGTAGGACAGATTGCAGCGGCAATCGTCGTTTCCAATACGGAAACCTTGATTTACCTTTTGCCATACATGATTGCCTTAAGTGTGCCAACAGGATTGATAACTGCTTATTTAGCTAGAAGGATAATTACCAATTTTTCCGATACCATCAAGAACTTCAAATAAAAAAAGCGCTGAGGCGCTTTTTTAATTGATTGGTTCCATTAAGTAATCTGCGAAATTATCACTCATGACTATATTGTCTTTGTCGACATACCACAGTGCTTCCAAACCTTCAGTGTTGTTCACGAATTCAAGCCCTTCTTCAAGAGTCATTAAATATAGCGTGGTTGACAAGATGTCGCCAATGGCTGCGTCGTCATAGAGTACAGTAAGGCTGGTGACTTCACCGCCCGGATAATATGTTCTTGGATCAATGATGTGATGATAAAGCGTTTCATCGCTAAAATTATCAACATTCTTGAAATATCTCTGATAGTTACCGCTGGAGACCAGATTCAGTCCGTCTGACAGCTTAACAACAGCGTAATAAGCCGGATCGCCTTCACCCCTGAAAGGAGTGGTTAAAGCGATATAGAATAAACCATCTTGTTTGGTCAAATTTTGACCATGGGCATAAACATTTGACTGACCAAGATTGAGAATGTAATTGATATTGTATTGGTTGAGATGTTCAGCCATGATTTCACTGAAGTATCCTTTGGCAAATCCGCCTAAATCAAGCCCCATATCATCTTTGGCAAAATCAATGGTCAGATTTTCTTCGTCCAGAATGATGTCTTGAGGATCAATATTGAAGGTTACACCATCAAGTTCAGCGGTGGGTACCGGACAATAATCAACGCCGATTTCGATGAATGAATCGCATTCGCCACTGTTTCTTGCATTATGCCAAACTTCCAAAAGTGGATGAAGAGCGATATTGAAGAGCAAAGTTTCACCATCTTTATAAATATCTTCATTGTCTCTGGCAAAGACGATGGCGTCGAATAATTCTCTATCGATTTTAACCGGAGCAGTTGAGTTGTTGATGCTGTAAAGATTGTTGACGCCTGAATAAGCGTGATACTTATCGAAATATTGATGATACTTTATCGTCAACTCTTCAAATTCCTGGAAAATTTCATTTACTGGTTTAGTAGTTTCAGAGCTAATATATATTTTTAATGACAATACTGTATCAAAATAGGATGTATAACGTTTTTCACAGGTAAACACACCATTGCCGTTATCAATACAAATGTCAGGATTGGGGTTTGTCAGTACTGTAGTTTCGCCACCGCAGGCAGTTAATGTAACGGTAAATATCGTAAGTATGATTAGCAATAAAGCTTTTTTCATGTCGAGTCTCCTTTTTTATTTAAAAATAGTCGAATTTGTTATATAATTATCTTTGTAAGCAGGTGATATTATTAAAAAGCGTGATATTATTTTCATCGGATTGATTTTGCTGTTTGCGTTGCTTAGCGGCTTGGCATTTAAAATCATTGAAAAAATCAATGATACCGGCAATACTTACGCAAAGATAGTTTATCAAAACGAAGTAATCCTGATGATAAATTTAAAAAATAATGAGTATCATGTCTATGATACCATCTATAAGGAACAAGTGCATGTAGCTAGAGCACAAGAAGGCATCTATTATGTACCGGGCAAAACCACAACCGAAATGACAGAACTTTATGTGACTGACGAATATGCCGAAACAAATCAAATTGTCGGTATAAAAGTAGTGGTGGCTGATGAAAAAATCAGCGTAGCCTATCAAGAAAGTCCGAAAGATCTTTGTCAATTTCAAAAACCAACTTCATCACCTTTGGTTCCTATCGTTTGTTTACCGAATGAATTGGTAATCAATGTCTACACCGACATTGAGAGTGATCAATTCATACCTGATTCAATATTGGAGTGATAAAATGTTAGTAATTGTCAACAATAGCGTATTTTTGATTTCAAGAATAATTTTATTTTTTGTAGCAACAATGTTCATTTTCAAAACAATTCAAGCAGTGGATTTAGCAAAGGTCTTTAAACCAAATTCCGGAGATCAAATCCGCTTTTTGTATATGGTCATTTCGGTAATACTTGGATATTTCTTCGTTGATGCCATCGTATCATTGTTTGAAAATCTTAATAATCTACTTTGACATAACCTTCTTTTTGGGAGATAATCTCAAGTTTGTCCTGATAATTATTATGGTTGAAGATTTTCTCCTTGATTTCTGAAAAATTATGTTCGTCAAGTTGAAAGTAAAAGGTAACAACATCACTATAATCCACTTTTTCGAGCCGGGTTTGTTCACGTATGATTTTATCGATATTGCCAATCAATTCATAATCACAAGTAACCTTGCAGGTGAATGTGGTTATTTTTTTTGTGAATTCAGCTTGCTTGACAGCTAAAGCAGCGGTGTGAGAATAAGCCCTGATCAAGCCGCCTCCACCTAATAGAATTCCTCCGAAATATCGAATGACGATTATAAGGCAATCATTGAGGTTATTGTTCTTGATGACTTCAAGGATGGGATAACCGGCTGTTCTAGTTGGTTCACCGTCATCGGAATATTTTTGTTGGAAATCATCCAGGATGTAAGCATAGGTATAATGATTTGCTTCAGGATAATCTTTTCTGGCTTGTTCCAAGATTGAATTTATTTCTTCGACAGTTTCGACATGAAAAATAAGACCGATGAATCTCGACTTTTTTTCGATATATTCAACTTGGGAAAAACCAGCTATTGACTTCATTTTCTCACCGAAAGTATTATAACATAAAGTTAGCAATTTAAAAACATAAATCTTGAAGGAAAACGCTCTACATTAATCAATGATTTACTGTAAAACAATTAGTATAATATCAATGATTATGGTATAATTATTTTGGTGATTTTATGAATAGATCGCATGCTTTGGGAAGAACCATTCTGGAAAAACTAATTGAATCCGGATATGAAGCCTACTTTGTAGGCGGTTTTGTGAGAGACTATCTGTTAAATAAAGAATCAGATGATATTGATATCACCACCAACGCTTTACCGGACGAGGTAGAAGAGTTGTTTGAAAATACCAAGGCTACCGGAAAGAAGTATGGTACCATCACTGTATATCTTGAAGAGCATGCTTTTGAAGTAACGACTTACAGGATTGATAAGGAATATGAAGATCACCGTAAACCGGAATCGGTTGTATATACCAACAAACTTATCGACGATTTAAAACGTAGAGATTTTACCATCAACGCTTTGGCTATGGATTCGGGTGGTAATATTGTCGATTTGTTCAATGGAAAAGATGATTTGGAAAAGGGCATAATTAAAGCGATTGGCAATCCTGATGAACGTTTTGATGAGGATGCATTAAGAATCTTGAGAGCATTGAGATTTGTCAGTAAATTCGGTTTTCTCATCGAAGAATCAACTTTGAAGAGCATGAAGAACAATGCAGAAAAAATTAACCTATTACCGAGCGAAAGAGTGATTCCCGAGCTAGAGTATATCTTTAAGGAGATTAACCAAAAACAAGCAATAAAATATATGGTGGACATTGATATTAAGAGAGCTTTTCCAATTTTCACCCAATCAATCGCACTATATTCTAATAGCGAAATAAACTTGGATTTTACAGAGTTTTTCGCTTTCAGTTTATGTCTTGAAAATAAGGAAATCCCTGAATACTGGCGTTTTTCCAATAAAGAAAAAATGCTGATGTATCGGATGGTTCATATTTTGAAGACGATAAAAAACTCACGTTTCAATCCTTCATTAGTTTATAAACTGGGAAAAACTGCATGTTTGAGAGCGAACAAAATCCAGTTGATAAGATTTCCTAATAACGATCAAGAAATGTTGATTGAAGAGATTGAAGAACATCTACCGATAAAGCGACGTGACCAAATGCAAATCAACGGTTCGGATTTATTGGAGATAAAGAAAATCTACAATGAAGAAATAATCGGTGAAGTCTTGGAAGAATTGGAATTCCAAGTCGTCAACCGTCACCTACAAAATGATTTTGAAAAATTAAAAGAATACGCAAAGATACTGATGGAGAGACTAGATGGATAAAAGACCGTTTTACTGTTACCTTGATAATTTTGATGAACTCACAATCATCATACCCATCAAAAATTATCAGGACAACCTCGAATATTTCTTGGTTGGTAATGAAGAGATAATCAAACTTAAAATAAATCAAAAAATAAACTTGGGCGTAGAAATCAAATTAATTGCAAATTTCGACGCTTATATTGATTTGACCAAAGTTTATTTTGTCGAAAATACCAAAAAACAAATGTCAGAACTATATACTGGCAAGATTGTTAGAACAGAATTGTTCGACAATATTTACAACTACAAAAAAAGTGATTTAGGTTTTACCTATAGTCCGGATGGCACAAAATTCAAAATATGGACTCCAGTCGCTAAATATGTAAAATTAGAACTGATTGACAAGTCTGGCAATCTAAAATATTATGAGCTGGAAAATCGGGTTGCGGGAGTCTGGCGAATCTATATTGGCGGTGATTTGGATGGATACAAATATCGTTATCTGGTTTATGTCAATGGTAAGGAACAAGTGGTTTTGGACCCTTATGGAAAAGCTGCCAATGCTAATGGTGAATATAATTTCGTAATTGATTTCAAAAAGACTTATCAAATGAAAAATAAGCCTGAATTTAGCGGAAATCCACTAGATGCGATTATTTATGAAACTAGTATCAGGGACTTTACAAGTGATGAAAACGTTAGTTTCAATAATCCTAAAAAATATCTGGGATTCATTGAAGAAAAAATCAAAACGTCTAATGGGTATTCAGCTGGTCTTGATTACTTGGTTGAACTGGGAATAACCCATGTTCAGTTAATGCCATTCTTCGATTTTGAAGGAATAGACGAAGAATTTCCTGAAACTCAATACAACTGGGGTTACAATCCAAGTCAATATTTGGTTCCTGAGGGTTCGTTCGCCACAAAACCAAACGATGCTTATTCCAGAGTCAATGAATTGAAAATGATGATTGACAAGTTGCACGAAAAAAATATTTCCGTGGTCATGGATGTGGTTTATAATCATGTCTACGATTCCTTCAATTTTTCTTTGGAAAAACTGGTTCCAGGTTATGCCTATCATGTCGATAGAAATGGCATCAATACCAATGTTTCCGGTTGTTCGAATGACCTGGCAACTCATAGAAAAATGATGCGAAAATTAATAATCGACGCTACCCATTTTTGGGCAAGTGAGTACAAGGTAGACGGGTTCAGATTTGACTTGATGGGTTTGATTGATTATGAGACAATGAATGAATTGGCTCAGGAGTTGCATGACTATAATCCGCAAATCATCGTTTATGGCGAAGGCTGGAATATGTACACATCAAACCTCGCTGATCGTATGGCTCATATGGCCAGTAAAAAAGTAATTCCTACCATCGGTTTTTTTAATGACAGATTCAGGGAAACCATAAAAGGATCAACCTTCAATCCGAAAGAACCTGGCTATACCACGGGTAATGTTCAAAATCTTGATTTGGTCAAGGAAATGGTGCTGGGAAGCGCCAGAAATAGGTTCATGTTCAAATACTCAGCTCAAAGCATCAATTATGTTGAATGCCATGACAATTTGACTTTCTTTGATAAATGCTTGTTCATGACTGATGATTTGGATTTAATCAGGAAGCAACAACTTTTGGCGACAGCCATGGTAATTTTATCGCAAGGAGTACCGTTCTTGCATTCGGGTCAAGAGTTTTTCCGGACCAAGAATCTTGATGAGAATTCATATATATCAGGAGATGAAATCAATAAAGTCGATTGGACTTTACGGGAAAATCATGATGAACAAATCAAATTTGTCAGAGAATTAATCAAAATCAGAAAAAACTTCAATTGTTTTAAATTGAAGGCAGCCAGCGACCTCGAAGCCAAAACCGACTGTATCAGTCTTAACTCGGGATCGTTATTGGTTCATTACAATGACACCTGTAATTTGTTGTTGGTATTTAAACCAACAGATATTGAAGAGACAATCATCATACCTGAAGAATATAGCCTTCTCATCTCTTCAAGCCCGACTTTAGTCAAGGAAACATCTGAATATAATTTAAAAGCAATTGGCACATATATATTTAAGAAGGGAGATGAGGGAAATGTTTGAAGCCGGTAAAAAATATGACTTTTTTGCAAAAGTCTTGCAGCTAAACGATTCGACCTATGAAACCTATCCGGTTACCGTTTTGACCGAAAATAACGAAAGCGTCATCGTCAGACTAAAACAAGATGATACCTTATCCTTGAACAAGATTTATTTCTTTAAAACTGAGGGCGTAATATTCAAGGAGAAAGTTCATTTGGAAGCCTTGGAATATAAAAAACTTTCAGAAATCGATATTTCTGATGAAAAAAAAGAAAAATTGATGAAATTCTTTTATAATCACGCACCTATCAATACATCCGTGATTGTTAAAGACATCGAGTCAATCATAGCCAACCTGAAAAACCCGGTGATAAAGGCTGTGACTGAAAAGATCTATCTTGATAATAAAGAAGACTTTTATCTTTATCCGGCAGCCACCAAATTTCATCACGCCTATATTTCCGGACTTGCCTACCATACACATTCAATGTTGAAATTGGCCAAAGGGTTTCTAGAAGTATATGATTGGTTGAATGCAGACTTGATGTATTCCGGTATCATCTTGCACGACATCTGCAAGATTCATGAATTTGATTCTTTTGAGGGCAGCAATTATACAATCAAGGGTAAACTGATTGGGCATATTTCCATGGGTGTTTCCTTGCTTGATGCAGTTGCCAAAGATTTAAATTATTCCGATTCGGAAGAAGTTATGTTATTGCAGCACATCATGTTGTCCCATCATTATTACGGAAACTTCGGTTCACCAAAAAAACCGAATATCGCTGAAGCGTTAATGATTCATTTCATCGACAACATCGATTCCAAAGCTTGCGTTTTGGGTGAAGAACTTGAGTTGGTGGAAAACGGCGATTTAACGGGGCCTATCGGTGTCTTGGAAAGAGAAAGATATTATAAACACAAACTGTCTGAATAAAAAAAACTGTTGGGTTTTAAAAAATCCAACAGTTTTATTTTTGATATTGTTTATTCGAAATATTTAGATAATACCGCACCGTAATAAGCGTCTTCGATGGTTTGAAGATTAGCCGTGATTGCGGAAGTTTCCCAATCGATCAAATCATTGCCAAGGAAGTTTCCGTTAGCCATTGATCTGGCAATTTCAATATTGGCTGTGCCAAGTACATAGACTTGATTGATAACATCTTCAAAGTAAAAATCAAGTGCTTTTGTAACAGAGGCAGGAATCTTTGGAACAGTGATACCATATTTATCCTCAACGTCGGCATTGCTCAAATCATAAACCATTGAATAAAACTTATAGGTTGCATACAACTCGAGTTGCTCAACGGTCGGCATATCGAATTCATTGTAGGAGGCACTGTCGAAAGCAGCTGCACCTTCAGTCGTACT
The DNA here is from genome assembly GCA_029559915.1 of Bacillota bacterium. Taxonomy (GTDB): domain Bacteria; phylum Bacillota_I; class Bacilli_A; order Izemoplasmatales; family Hujiaoplasmataceae; genus UBA2289. The sequence continues at coordinate 3,832 of JAKPZU010000078.1, read as the reverse complement.
TAAATATTTAGCGGAGAATTGTTCGAAGTTTTCACCTTTCTTAGCTAAGATCAGGTGAAGTCCGAATTGTGTAACAACCAAATCCGATTTCAATTCTGCAAGTTCAAGATTTTGTGGCAAACGATATTCTTCATATAGAGAAATCAAGGCAGAAGTGAAGTCAGGGTCATAAGAGTCTTTTACACCGTATTTACCGCTGTAATGCAAGGAATGAGTAACTTTTTCATCTTCTTCATCAGGCATGTTCAATTCTTCGGTAAGAAGTAGAATACCTGTTTGTTTGAAGCTTCCCCAAGTTGCATCTTCTCTGGTTGCTTTCTTATAGGCTGTTACCAAGGCCTTGAAGTCACCTTCAAAATCATTGATTGTTGTTTCTAATGTCGCAAGTTGCGATAGGAATGCAGTGTTTTCTTCCGGAGTTAGATTAGCGACATAATCATTGTAATTGTCTGGTTTGCCGTCTTCATTGTAATCCAGATAAATCAATATTTGAGTTACATCTAGTGAGAAGTAGTTGTTATAGTTGTCTTCAACGATTGAATATAAGGCTTGAACCACATTTTCTTCATCGATGACACTATTGATATAATAAGGTCTTAATTCTGATACGATGAAATATTGCATCAATTCAGTTTCAGTTTTTGTGCCATATTGTGAATAAGCATAATCCAAGAAGGATTTATAAGGGTAAGTCATGCCGTATTGTTCGTACATGCTCTTCATGTAGATATAATATGATTTTGAATTGGCTACAACTGCATGAATTTCATCCATTCTCAAAGATTTATTCTTTTGAACGTTTCTTTCAGTGCCAAAACTTTCTTCATAGAATGAGGAATATAAGACTTCCTTGAATTGTGCTGCCTGTAAAGTATAAATGGCAGGAGATTTTCCTAAGGTGTAAGCGTATAAATCATCAGCTGTGATTTCAAAAGCTTCTTCGCTATCCAGGGTTTTTTCCAAACTTGCGATAATAGTTTTGTTGCCATTATTTTCTTTGTCGTAAGTAGCATCAAGTTCGCGATAATCTTTTGCTAGATAATAATCGTAGATTTCTAAACCATTATCTGTTCTTAAGGTCGCAAGTTCTTTATTGATATTGGTACTTCCGGTAGAACCATAGACTTTGGTTTCAACCAGTTTAGCACTGACTGCATCATAAATTTCTTGATTGTTGATTAATGTTTTCAAGCTAGGATATTGTACTTCCAGATCAAGATCTTTGATGTTGTTGCCATCCGTCAAGACATTGATGGTAATCTTGCCTATTCTGGTTTCTCCCAATACCTTGATGGTATAGCTCAAGTCAACGATTGAATTTACTGCTGGAGGAGTTACTTTACCATCATTGGCGATAACTTCTTTATTGGAAGATACCCAAGCAATAGTAGCGTTATATTCGCCAGAAGTAGGAAGTTCTATATTTTCAACAACAGTTTTTGGAACTTGGTTGACGATATCTTGTTCAATCAAATCAAGAACTTGTTTTCCTAAATTAAGCTTTGTCGGTTCTTCAAGTTTGTAAGTCATGTAGTAGAAAGTTTCTTGGGAAACGGCGATAGATTGAGGTTTAGAAGAATAAGTCCTGGAATTGATTTGCGATACAGTCTTAAATATGTAAGTAGCCAGAGAAGCTGATTTTTTATTTACTTCATCAAAGTTAAACATTAAGTTTTCGTTGTCTAAAGCTGTAAGTTCAGTTTTGGTAGCGGCTTCTGGCAATAGGTCACGATATTCACCGTAAACGTAATTGTACATCAAGATATAGTAGTTGAGAATTTCTTGTTCAGAAAGTTCGTCTGTATTGTTTGGTGTAAAGGTTGAAACATGTTTTTGTTCTTTATAGTTTTTGTTAAAGATTAACTTAGCAGTTGTTGTGACGTCTACGTCTTCAGTGTTATATACTTTATTGTCTGATTTCAAGGTGTAAACCAAATTGCCATCTAAATCCTTGATCAAGACGTTTTCGTCTTTATCGAAAGCATCAGTTCTGGACATTGTATAGTAAGTTGTGTTGGCATCTTTATAAGTTTTGGCAGTATCATAATCTTCAAAAATTAAGTCTGCTTCAATGACAATAGCCGGAACATCGTTTAGAAGATTCCCTTCATTGTCCAATGAATAACTCTTTGAGTCTTTATCGGTATAAAAACCATTTGTTCCTAAAGTATAAACGACTTGTTTGTTGAAATCACGGATATTGTCGCTATCATCAAAGTAATAAACAGTAACGGACTGATAGGCTTCAACGATATCATCGTTAATATCTTTTAAAGTCTCTGAATTATAAGCATACCCTCTGTAAAGCGCCAAGGTGTTTCCATAAATTTCAGCTAAATGGTATTTTTCCAAGACAGCTTTAGCATCTTCTTGCGAAGTAAAACGGATGTTGATGGCTTTCATATCTTCGAAATAAGAAGAGATGAATGCTGCAGCAACTTCAGTTTCCGTAATTTTTGCCAATAGAGATTCATAAGCGAATTTTTCTCTGGCGATGATTAAAGTGACATATTCGTATTCGTTTCCAGCATAACCAGCTAAAACCATTGATCTAGCGAATTCGTCTTCTTTATTCTGTTTTTCTTCGAGGTCCATTTCAGCGATTGCGTCATCATCGTCAGTACCGTAAGTAAGTTTTTGCAACTTATCGGTAATCTCCGCTTCAGTAATATCGTCAAAATATCCTTTCAACAATTCAGCGTCGACCATCATCATTAATTGTTGAACGCCGTTGTTGCCTTTTATTTGTTCATAGATTTCTTCGTTTGTGATTGTATAGATTACATTGCCTTGTTCATCCAATCTTTCATAGAAGATGCCGTTAGGATCTTTCAAGTTTGGAATTGTTTTTTTGCCGACTGTCAAAGAAAGAACTATTGCTCCGATGACAACGGCTAAAACTACCGATCCAATTATTATAATCTTTTTAGCTAATGGGTTATTCATGTTTTCCACTCCTTAATAATTTTCGCAATATATATCATATCATTTTTTGTGTCTAAAAACAACAAAAATATTGTTAATGTTTTGTGATGAAAAGCTCATTTTTACCATATTTTCCATATTTATAAACACATGTCACATATTATATGTCATTTGCTCATTTTTTGCAAAAGAAAATAATATTCTTTCCTCGATTTGTTGCTAAAGTCCAATTTTATAAAATTATTGCATAATCAAACTAAAATTTGACAATATTATTGACAAGTGTTGCCCTTAATAATATAATATAATCGTAAATAGCAAAACTAGTGAAAGCTAGTGACGCAAAGCTATAGGGCCTTCGATAGATGGTAGCCAGTTGCCGTTGTCATAAAGACGAGGGCATTTTTTATTTCTTACAAAGAAATATAAGATGCTGTCCTAAGAAGACAAGGGCATTTTTCATATTAAAGATATTTTTGGAAAGGGGATAAACCAATGATAGAAATATCTAAAAGGCATTTCGTTTTATCTTGGATATTGTTTTTCTTAACAATTTCCTCTTTTGTGTTTATTACCTATGCCTGGTTTACGACAAGGCTTGAACAAAGCTTAGAATATAATCCGAATATGGGAATTGTGGACGTCGATTTGGATATTTATTTTCATGATGGCACTACCAGATTAATGTCGGCTTCTCAAGTAGAGATTGCTCCTGGTGTTTATAAACCAGGAGTTTATTTGGTTAATATCGATAGTGAAACATCAGATGATTTTATTGAAAATCTTCGTGTGGATGTTATAGTTCAAAGTAATGTTCCAACCTATTTTAGAGTTAAGGTTTATAAGCAACTGACCCTAACGTATACAGATTATTTGGGCGACGTAACTGAGTTATCAGTTTATATGA
>JAKPZU010000283.1 GCA_029559915.1 Bacillota bacterium | reverse complement strand
CGTAAGACTTCTTTGCAGATTGCAGCAGCCAGTATACGGGTCTTTTTCTATACTGCGGAATATGCCACTTAATGAAAAAATCACGCTCAAGGAATGAACGCAAATCTCCACCAATGGTATTTATTACACTTCTACCGTCAGCCTCTCCAAGCATTATGGCAAGTGCTTCTTCAACACGGGCAGGTAAATCATCAGGATGCCCTTTATCAAGAACCATTATCCCGTCATCATCAACAAGTTTATTCAGCTTTGCAAAGTCACATTTTAAAAGCACTGTGCCGTCTTCATCAATACCGCAGCCAAGCTCACCTTTCTGACCTGGCTTAAACCTGCCTAAAACAACACCAATGGCATAAGAAATCCAGCTTACCGCAAGTTTAAAGCGTTCTTCTTCACGCTCAAGTTTGTTTGCAACGATATAGTTGTAGACAGTTTCAGGGTGGAAACCAGAGGCAAGGCAGAGTTCTTCAAAGGTAAGAAAGCGTTTTTGACGCCCCCTACCTCTTGATGGTTCTTCTTCAGCATCTGCCTCACCTGAAGCATCTTCATAATCACCAATCTTTTCAGCCACTTGCTTAATTACTTCATCTGGCACATATTTTTCGAGATAAAGATTTGCAATTATTTTTAGACAGGAATCATTTATGTCTTTAATTTTGGGAAGTTCGCCCAACAACGTGCCTAATTCTGATTCTATTGTGACAATATCATCCTTATCAATGCCATAAAGTTGATAAACAGCCTTGGAAATGTCAGTTTCGCTAATTGCCAATTGTTTTTCATTGGTTAAAAGGGCATAAACACCCGTTTCCCAATTATTTGGAGCAATATATTTCCATGTTGTTTCGATGTTTTTATCGTTCTGACTTTTTAAAATAACGCATAGTCCGACTATCTTATCTAAATCCTCTTTTAATTTAGCATTTTCAAACTTGGGTATCGGCAATTTTTCGATATCATCATTTGTAAATGATATTGTTGGATTTAAAATTGACAATAGATAATTAACTATTTTTGAATTTAATAAACCCAATAAATAGTTTAGGTCTTTTTCATGATTAGGGAAAGCAACGGGGCCTTCATGACAAAACATAAAACCTTTTGGGAGATAACGTGCACTAAAACCTTTTGAAGATAATAAAGTCCAAGTTATCCCTTTTTGAAAAGAATGAAGTGTGTTCTGCGGTCGAGAGGCTTGCTTGTTATTTTTGAAATAGTTTTTAACCTCTAATCCGTCATTCCACCAGTTAATTATATCTTCAAGATTTCCAAACCATTTATTTAACTCTCCGCCTTTATTAAAGGGATACCATTTGACAAAATGGTGTTTTGTTTCTGAATTATTCTCGCAATCAAAATTAATTTGATTGACCCCAACCTCCCACCATTTTTTTAAAAATCTATTATTATCACCAGTTGATAATCCGACTCTTGCTTTTAAAACATCACATGCTGCTGAGTTCACAGAAAACATATTTCTAATTTTATTACTCACCCAATATACAAAAGGGTAGCCAGGAATTGCTTTTAATTTCTCCTGCTGTAATACAAAAACATGTGGGTCTGCAAAAGAAATGGAACTATTTAAATAATCTTGGAGAGCTCTACGAAAGGCGGTATGCTTTTCTTCTTCATTTTCTTTAACCAATCTGAAATAGACTCCAGACACAGAGTGTTTTACAGTATTTGAAATTCTGCCAAGAGTATACATTGTGAACCCTTGAGCTGTTTTGTTGGCTACATCAAACTCAGCCCGTGTTCCAAGATGAACCATTCCTTCAATTTCGGTTTTACTAATAATATTTTTTCTAATTTCTTCATGAGATGATGTAAACATGAAGGAGTGAATCGTCACCATGCCGCAGAAACCATGGCTAGCAGAAGTCAAATCAAGACAACGGTCAATAAATACTGTATATAAGTCCCCGTCTTTATTCGGGTACAAGCTTTTTAAATCATTCCTAATGGCTTCATTCATATTTCGTCTGCCAGAATATGGCGGATTGCAGACAACTACATCATGTTTCCGTATCAAGGCATCAATCAACCCCAAACCTTTTATTGATTCACTGGCAACAAATGAGCCTGATGCTTCTTTATGGGTTTCCGTGAACTGCT
>JAKPZU010000276.1 GCA_029559915.1 Bacillota bacterium | reverse complement strand
AAGCAATATCGACCATTAATCAGGTCGATATTTTTTTCTTTTCAATCACATCTTTTTCCTTGTATTTTGCGTTATTGACTTTGCTCGTAACTTCATATAATTCTAGATTTGTCAAATCACCGCTCTTTAAGATTTCCTTTAAAAGTAGAGTATCCTTATTGGCTGGATTTAACCATTTTTTCGCCATTGCTTCTGTCAAGATGACAGGCATCCGGTCATGAATATTCTTCATCGATTCATTGGCCTTGGTGGTGATGATGGTTGTAGAATAACTCTTCTTGCCTTCCATATTTACATGAACGCTCCAAAGGCCCGCAAACCCGAATAACTTCTTATTTTTCAGTTGAAACCTGTAAGGCGTTTTCGTAGAGGTTGATCTTTCCCATTCAAAGAAACCGTCAGAAAGAATGATGCATCTTCTTTCAAAAAAACTTTTCTGGAAAGAGTAGAGTTTATCGACGGTTTCACTTCTGGCATTGATAATCGGTTTTGATTCGTCTTTGGCATAATCCGGTATAAATCCCCATTTTAATAGACCTACCCGATATTTTGCCCCATCACTGATAAGCGAAATCAAATCTTCAGAGGGGGCGACATTATATTTTGGCAATTCGATTGAATCCGGTAGAATTTCAATTTGATAATTTTCTTTTAGATATTCTTTTAAATCAGCTCTAGAAACCGCGACTGAAAGTCTTCCGCACATAAGTTTCACTTCCCATCAAAATAAAAATAAGTGACACCCTTCATTATAAAGGATTTGTCACTTATTTAAAAGTTTACAATTTAAAATATCACTTATTTTAAACTATCTGATCAAACTTAGACTTTTTCTTGAGGCAGGATGAAGTTAAGCAGTATTCCTACTAAAGCTGCTAAAGACAAACCGTAAATCGAGAAAGAATTGAAATTGATTTTTGCATTTCCAAGACCAATCACAAGCATCGACGCGACAATGATGATATTTCGCATCGAGCCTAAATTGACGCGGTTATCAATCAAGACTTTAAGTCCGTTCGCAGCGATAAAACCGTAAAGTATGATACTCATTCCCCCCATTACCGGAGCTGGAATCGAAGCTACCAATGTCGTAAATAAATTGACGAAAGAAAGGATAATCGCAATCACAGCCGCACCGCCAGTGACATAAACCGAAGCGACTCTTGTCATGCCGACGACTGAGGTGTTTTCACCATAAGTCGTATTGGCAGGTCCACCAATCAACGCTGCGAAAGCGGTCGCTAGGCCATCGCCCATCAAAGTCTTGTCCAAACCTGGATCGGTAAAGAAATCTTGGTCACAAATCTTTGATAGTACCGCATGGTCACCAATATGTTCAGCGGCAGTTACGAAAGCAAGTGGCGCAATAGTAATTAAAGCCGTAAAATTCATTTTTAAGAAAGTAATTTCTGTCCCGAGCACATTGGCAGACCCGTCTTTCCAACCAAGAAACATGAATTCAGGTATCTTGAACCAAGAACCCGGATTTTCAAGCACAGCCTGGACACTGCTGAAGTCAACTACTCCAAGAATAACAGCCGCAATATACCCACCAACGATTCCGGTCAAAAAGGGAATTATCTTTAAAAAGCCCTTAGCTTTAATCGCTACGACGATAACAATCAAGAAAGCTACCAAAGCCACAACCATTTCTTGCCAAGTCCCGCCCTGTAAGCCGCTACTACTAACAGCGACAGTACTTAAGGACAAACCGATAATCATAATCATCGGACCAATGATTACCGGCGGCAAGGTCTTGTGCAGCCAACCGGTACCAACAAATTTAATAATGACAGCTATGATTACATAAATTAAGCCAACCGCCAATAACCCGGTCATTGCCGAAGCATAGTTCCCTGTACCAGTGGCCTCATAGCCGCTCACAGACCCAATAACGCCGATATAAGCAAAGGAACTACCTAAATATACCGGAACTTTTGCCTTTGTACAAAGAATGTAAATCAAAGTACCAACACCGGATGAAAACAGCGCTACCGCTATCGGTAGTCCCGTTACCATCGGTACTAATACAGTCGCTCCAAACATCGCGAAAACATGTTGGAAACTTAGTGCAAACCACTTTCCAGTACTAGGCTTTTCCTTCACTCCAATTAACATTTTTTTACTCATAATAATTAACTCTCCCTTTCTTTTTTTTAAAAAAAAGATGGAATAAATTTTCCATCTTTTAATGAATTAAACTAACAATACGAATTTGATAATGAAATTGATAATGAACAGCGCCGCTAAGATATACATAACCGGCGATACTTCTTTTCTTCTCTTTGTCGCTAACATCATCAAAGTATAGAAGATGAAACCAAAAGCAATTCCTTCGGCAATACTATAAGAAAGAATCATCATGATGATAGTAATGAAAGTAGCTGCGACCACGATATGATCTTGCCAATCGATGTCTTTCAAAGAACTTACCATCAAAGCTCCAACAAATATCAAAGCCATCGATGTTACCGGTGATAAGAATACACCAGGAGCTACTTCAATTGAACCAACAAAAGAGAAAAGCGGATAGAACAACAAACTGACAAAGAATAACAATCCGACTACAGTCGCAGAAAGACCGGTTCTTGCCCCTTGTTCAATACCAGTGGTTGATTCAATATAAGATGTTACAGTTGAAGTGCCGACAACCGCACCAACAACAGTACCTACGGCATCAGCCAACAATGCTTTATCGCCATCAACCAATTCACCATTTTTATCCAACAATCCTGCATCATGACCTACAGCCACCAAGGTACCAGCTGTATCGAAAAAGTCAACGAACAAGAAAGTAAAAATAACGGCATAAGCCATTGGTTTCGAAAGCAATGAACCCAGAGCTCCAAAAGCTTTTCCAAAGGTTAGGCCGATGTTGGAAATCGAGCCTAAATTACTGCCGCCAAGAACAGGCATCACCGGAGTTAGAGAAGGGAAAATAAGACCCAATAAGACGCCAACAAAACCCGTAGCCAAAATCGAGATGATAATTGCGAAACGACTAACTTTTTTATTGATGGCATAAAGAATGAATACCAAGATTAGACCAAATAATGACAACAATACTGTCGGATGTGCCAAATTGCCCAAAGTCACGAATGTTGATCCACTGGCTGTAATAATTCCAGAATTCTTCAAACCGATGAAAGCGATGAAGAAACCAATCCCTGCCCCAACTGCCAATTTCAAATTCTTGGGAATGGCATTGATGACAATTCTTCTTAAACCGGTAATCGAGATGATGATGAATAAAACACCCGATACCAATACCGCTGCTAAAGCTTCTTCCCAGGTAAACAGCAATTGTCTAACAACCACCCAAGTAAAGAAGGCGTTGACCCCCATACCGCTGGCTAAACCCACTGGATAATTGGCATATAGTCCCATTACCAATGAAGCAATCGCTGCCGCAATCGCTGTAGCCGCAAACACTGCCGCAAAGTCCATGCCGGCATCAGCCAACATACCGCCATTCACCGGAAGCACATAGACCATGGCCAAGAAAATCGTGAGACCCCCAATCAATTCTTTGGAGATTGTTGATCCACGTTCTTCAATCTTAAAATACCTGTTCAATCCTGCTGCAATTTTTTTCACTTGAAACCTCCCCATAAAGTTTTTTATTAACATTTGGCCATAAGAAAAGCCTTAGATTTTTGTCTCTAAGGCTAGGCAAACATACTAAATAAAACTTTTTTTAGAAGTGTTTTATTTTAGTTGAATGAATAGCCGTAGTCTTATCTTTTACGGTGATAAGGTAGAAACGTTCGAACCATATTATCGAATTTATACGACCAAATATTAACTTGATTTGATTATAAACTAAAACTTTATCTAAAATCAAGCCTTAGTTTAAAATATTTTATGAAAACGCTTTTACTTCAAAACTACCATTCTTTCACTCAGTGATTTCTTTGGTTTAGCATCCGGTCTTGTGACGATATTGCCGAATGGCATCTGGGCTTGAAGCGTCCATGATTTATCGATATTGAACTCATTTTTAACTTGTTCTTCAATCAGTTCATTATAGTGCTGCAAGGACGCCCCTATTCCAATTTCCGACAAACCAACCCAAATATTGCCCTGAAGCATACCGTTTTGTTCAATCGCCCACTTCAAGAAGTTGGCTTTATAGAGCGGAAATTTTTCAATCAAAGCTTCAGTGGTTAAAGAATCATCAAAGAATAGAACTGTGCCATAACCGGCTTTGAAAGCATTAATTTTTTCTTCCGATTTCTTGAACTCGTTATCCGGTACAATTTTCTTGATTGCCGCTTTTATCATTTCCCAAAGTAAGTCATGTTTTTCATTTAACAAAACGACAACTCTTTGGCTCTCTGAATTGAAAGCTGAAGGCGTATATTTTACTGTTTCTTCAATCAAATTTAAAATTGTTTCTTCGCTTACCCTAATATCCTTATTGATATTATAAAATGATCTTCTTGTTTTTAAAGTTTCTACATTACTCATGTTTCTTTCCCCTTTTAGTCGATGGCGACACCTTGATTTATTAGTTTGACTCCGTGAGCCAGCGAATCCGAAATTGGACAATTCTTTTCAATGAATTTTGCAAATTCTTCCAATTCTTGTTTTGAATTATTGGATTTAAAATGCATCTTGAATCTTATTTCTTGAAAACCGGTTCTTACTTCAGCTTTTTGCATGATGCCACGCATATCCATATCGCCTTCCACTTCCAAGTGAAAATCGCTATATTCAATCTTGAATTGCTTGGCAAACATGCTGGCAACGATAGCCTGACATGCACCTAATACTGATAACAAAGCGTTCATTGGATTAATCCCTTGATTGGTACCGCCCATTTTTTCTGGTTCGTCGAACAAGATTTTGAATCCTCCCGCTTCAGTCATGACTTGCATACCTTCAGGTAATTTATTGATTGTTGATTTAAAAGTTGTTAACATTTTCTTACCTCCTATTAACAATTGTATTATAACATTATTTCGAATTCGAAACAAATTAAATGCTCAAAAAAATGTCTCGCAATAAGACATCTTTTTGATTAGTGTTTTTTGAAACGTTTTTCCAATTTGTGAGCACGCTCAATCTCACGTTTTTTAATGTAATCATTAACTTTCATTGCCTTATTGTAAGCATCGAGTCTTTCCTTTTCAAGCAGTCCGTCATCAATCGCTTTTTGTACCATGCAGCCAGTTTCTGACTCATGTTGACAATCCCTGAATTTACAACCTTCTTTCAGTAATAAAATGTCTTCAAAATTATATTCATCAATGCCATAAGCATTGACAATTCTAATCCCCGGAGTATCAATTACAGCGGTTGTTTCATCAAGTTTGATTAACTCTCTGCTAACAGTAGTATGTCTTCCTTGAGCATCGCTCAACCGGATATCATTGGTTTTAAGATAATCCTTAGCGAGTAAACTGTTGATTAATGTCGATTTTCCTACGCCACTACTACCGATAAAAACGCTGGTTAAACCTTTCATGACCATTCGCAAATTCTCGATATCGCTCTTATCATAAGCACTGACAACCAAAACATCATTTAAAGTTACTGTTCTAACCTTTGATGTGAAGGCATCAATGTCATCACAGAGATCTTTTTTTGTCAATAAAATCATTGTTTTGAAATTTTTGCCTTCTGTAAGTGTCAAAAAATTCTCCAACTTTTTCAAGTTAAAATCCTTATTGAGCGATAAAGCAATAAATACCAGATCAATGTTGGCTGCTAGAATCTGTTTTTCCTGAATCGTACCAACATCTAGACGATCTAAAACATTTTTTCTTTGGATAAGTTGTTCGATAATTGCTAAATTTTCGTCGATCTTTCTTAACCTAACATAATCGCCAACCGCGGGATATTCCTCTTTTAAAAGATTCAAGTAACGGTATCTGCCCGAAACTTCAGCTTGCATTTGCATAGATCTTGTTTCAACGATATAGCGGTCTTTAAAAACTGCAATTACACGTCCTACTTCTAAATTTTCTTGTTTGTTGATGATAATTCTCCCCTTTCTTTTTTAAAAAATCACATCAACAAACCAAACAAAAAGGACCGCAAAACGGTCCTTATGATAATTAAAAAATTAAAAAACAAAGACTTTATTTGCTTGTTGATGTATATGCAATTTTAACTATTCTTTTTACCAACATAATACATCACTCCTTTAATGGAAAAAATTTACCTTATCCTTATTTATTCTAAACATTATTTTATCTTTTGTCAACCCATGTTTTTTAAAATGCCTCGGTGATTGCCTTGCCTTGCATATGCAATACCAAGTAATCGGGTCCGCCGGCCTTGGAATCAGTTCCGCTCATGTTGAAACCACCAAAAGGTTGATAACCGACAATCGCGCCGGTACACTTACGGTTGAAATAAAGATTGCCGACATGGAAATCTTCCCTAGCTATTTCCAAATGCATCCGGTTATTCGAAATCACTGCACCGGTCAATCCGTACTCGGTATTATTGGCAACATCAAGACCTTCCTTGAAACTCTTGACTTTTGTAACAGCCAAGACAGGTCCAAAGATTTCTTCCTGCATGATTCTTGAGGTTGGATCAAGATCGATGAATACGGTCGGATTGATGAAATAACCAACTTCATCGCTTGAAGTACCGCCTGTCAGTAGTTTTCCTTCACTCTTACCGATTCCAATGTATTCATTTATCTTCTTGAAGGCTAAAGCGTCGTTAACTGGACCCATATTATTTTGATAATATTCCGGATTACCAACTTGAATCTTTTCCGTCTTTTCTTTAATCAATCTAACAACTTCATCATAAACACTTTCATGAATTATCGCTCTTGAACAAGCCGAACACTTTTGGCCCGAAAAACCAAAAGCACTTTTGACGATAGCCTCAGCCGCCAAATCTGGATTGATACCTTCATCAACTAAAATCGCATCTTTACCGCCCATTTCCGCAATTACCCGTTTCAACCAAATCTGCCCAGGCACGACTTTGGCTGCGGTTTCATAGATTTCTTGCCCAACAGTTTTTGAACCTGTGAAAGATATGAATCTTGTCTGCGGATGTTTGACAATAAAATCACCGATTTCGCTGCCCTTGCCAGGCAGGAAATTGACTACGCCTTTTGGCATCCCTGCTTCTTCCAGGATTTCCAACAACTTAAAAGCGATGACTTGAGTGGTCGAAGCCGGTTTTAAGAGCACGGTATTGCCGCTGACGATAGCTGCGGAAGTCATGCCAGTAAGAATGGCTAACGGGAAATTCCATGGCGTAATAACCGCTCCTACACCCAAAGGAATATAGCGATATTCGTTTCTTTCCATGTCTCTTCTGGAAAGTATCTCGTTATCAATCGTTTCAAGTTTAAGCATTTGTCTGCCATAATATTCCAAGAAATCAATTGCTTCGGCGGTATCGGCATCCGCTTCTACCCATGGTTTACCCGCCTCTAGTGTCATCAAAGCGGAAAGTTCATGTTTTCTTCTTTTCATGATATTGGCTGCTTTGAAAAGCACATCCGCTCTTACGCTTCCAGGAACTTTTTTCCAAGTTTCAAAAGCTTTCAAAGCTGAGGTCATAGCCATCTCTGCTTCCTTGATTCCAGCTTGTGAGATTTCACCAATCACTTCTTTATGATTTGCTGGGTTTAACGATTTGACGTTTTTTTCGGTAAAAATTCTTTCGCCATTGATAATCAAAGGATATTTCTTTCCTAAATAACCTCTGACCTTAAGAATTGCTTCTTCATAGAGTTTTTGATTTCTTTGATCCTCGAAATTAGTCAATTCTTCGGTTCTGTAATCATATATTGCCATAAAAAATTCCTCCTTTTAAACCACTGAATGTTCATAATCAGTGATTGTATTTTCTTTAAAACGGTTGATATGCAAATCTTTTGCATAATCTTCCAATGGCTTGTTCATGATGATTTCCGTCAATAATTCCCCGGTGATTGGTGCGAACATAAAACCGTGCCCGCTGAAACCACAAGCGACGTAAAAGCCTTTGACGGATTCAATCTCGGAAATTATCGGTTGGCGGTCCGGACTGTTGTTATAGGATCCGCCCCAGGTTCTGATGACCCTCAGTTTAGCAACTTCTGGCAAAATATCAGAAATGGTTTTAGCCATCTCATCAAGGAACTCCCATGACGAAGAAATGTCATGAGATGGTAAAGCTTTAGGATTTGATCTCCCCGCCAAGAATGAACCATGTGGAACTTGCTGGCAGTAAATATTTTTTGAGAAACTCATAACCATCGGTCCCTGAATCGGAGAAGTTCTTTCCGTTACCAATATCTCGTGATTTTCCGAGAATACCGGGATTTCCACTCCAACCATCAGTCCGACTTCCTTGGAATAGCCGCCAGCTGCGTTTACAACTTTTTTGGTTTCGTAAACGTCCTTGGAAGTAATTACTTTATTGATTTGATTATCGATTAATTCAATGCTTTTCACTTCTTCGAAGAAGTGAAAATTGACGCCTAATTTTTTAGCTGCCAAAAAGTAAGCTTCACTCATCAAGAAAGGATTGACATGTCCGTCCGTTTTACAGAAAGTTGCGCTAATGAAACTTTTGGGATTTAGATGAGGAACAATCTCGAGAGCTTCTTCCACTGTTAATTTCTCCGAAGGGATGCCCAAGGAATTTTGTAGTTTGATGTTCTTGCTGAATTGAAGGTCCTCTTCTTTAGTAGTCGCCAATATCAAGTAACCTGCTTGTTTGAATTCGATATCTTTATGATAATTCAGTTCCTTATTGGCTCTGGCAAAGAATTCAATTGATTTTTTCGCCATGATACAATTCACTTTAGTTGCCCATTGTTGACGGACTCCCGCACCACATCTGCCAGTAGAGCCATTGGTAAAATAGCCTTTGTCAATCACATGAATATTCTTCATCCCCGCTTTTGCTAAGTTATAGGCAATGCTGAGGCCGCTGATACCGGCACCGATGATGACGATTTCTGCTTTTGTCATTTTTCATCACCTTCCCTTGCTGCTTTGGCGATGTCTTCAATCACAACACCGGTAATTAGTGGTCTTGTCTTTTGAAATTTTACTTCTTCTTTATTAATCTTCAAGAACTTGGCAATCTCTGCTTGAATCAAATGACTGCAGGTCTGCCCTTGACAAGGCCCCATGCCAACTCTTAAAATTCTCTTGATATCTTCGACCGTATGATATCCCGCTTCCAAACATTCCAAAACCTCAGCTAAGGAGATATCTTCACAACGGCAGATAATTATGTCTTTATTATTCATATTTACTCCTGATGGTGACAAATTCATATAGATATGGTTGTTCAATCGAAACCGTAACGATTGTGGTCATATCCTTATTTTTCTGCACGCCTTCGATAAAACAAGGCTTATCTAATATTTCACCATTGCGGTTAACCGCTTGCCATTTTTCACCAATAAGAGGAAGCGGTAAAAGTTCATAAGGGATTTTGAAATAAGCTTTACCATTTTTGATCATGACAATCATGATTGCCAGTCCCGGACAGACTTTGGCACAAATCCCGCAACCGGTACATTTATCAAAATCCACTTGGGGAATTTTGTTGATGTCGCTACCGATGGTGATCGCGTCAAATGGACAAGATGTCTCACATGGATTACAAGGAATTTCCTGGTAGCACTCAATTATCGCTTTTGGTCTAAACAAAACCTCTTTTTTCGGGAACTTCGATTTTACCATTTCTAAAGTAGCTACGCCATCTTTTTCAATCATGCAAGTTCACCTACTTTCTTCAAGCCACACCTAATTTTTTCTCCACACGGTCCTTGTCTCAAAACGCATAATTCACTGTTTAATTGGTTTTCTAACTTTTCATATTCAGGATGAATGAATCCTGAATGCTTAGCTGCCATAAGCCCCGCAATCTTCCCTTCAACCATGGCGCTAGACGCTTCTTCGATACCAGTGACATCTCCAGCCGCAAAAACACCTTTAAGCGAAGTTTCGTAGTCACAAGTCTTGATTGGTACCAAGCCACCTAATTCATTGACATAAAGCATATTGGCTTCAGCCATCGACAATAATTGATGAAGCGGACTGAGTCCCACAGAAATGCATAAAGCATCACAAGCAATCTCTTCTTCGGAACCGGCAATTTCATTCCAATTTTGATCAAGCTTGACAGTAATGATTTTTTCAAGTTTATCCTTACCTATAGCTCTTTTTACCGTAGTGTTGATCAAAATCGGAACGCCGAGTCTCCTAAGTTTTGAGGCGTGGACTCCGTATCCTCCGATTTTACCCGCAGCTTCCACCAAAGCTTTTACTTTGACACCCGCCTGAATTAATTGATACGAAACAATCAAACCGATGTTTCCGCTTCCGACCATAACCACTTCTTTACCCGGTAAAACTCCATGGATGTTCATTAAGGTTTGTACGGCACCAGCTCCATATATTCCAGGTAAATCGTTGTTTTCAAACGCTAAGAATTTTTCGCTTGCTCCGGTGGCGATGACAATAGCCTTGGCTTTAACCTTAAAATACCGACCATTTTGATAGACGGTGATGATGTTGTCTTTATATAAACCCACTACAGTTGCATTTAGATAAATCTCTGCATCGGTTTTTTCTAAATCTTTTATTAAAATCTTCGCAATCTCCATCCCTCTAACTTTAGCGTATTGGGACTCGGAGCCAAAGAACTTATGTGTTTGTTTGACTAGTTGACCGCCAAGAGCGAAACTTCTTTCAAAAACGGCAACTTTCATTCCAGCTTCAGCGGCTATCTTACAGGCAGACAAACCCGCAGGTCCTCCACCGATAACGACCAAGTCTTTTTCAATCATTGATAATTACCTCGTGCAGTTCATTTTCCACTTTCATTCCCTCTTCCAAAAGAGTCATGCAAGTCTTTACATCCTTAATATTATTGACTGTCATATTACATGAACCACAATTACCAATCGCACAATAAAACCCTCTTGGCCGATTATTAATGACGCTCTTGGAAAATTTCATTATGCCATTGTCAACTAAAGCTGCGGCAATGGTATCGCCGTCATAGCCAATCATGTCATGACCATTAAAGGTGAAATGGATTATGTTTTTTTTCTCGAACTTTAAAATTGGATGCTCATCTACTCTCATTTTTTCACCACTTTCTTATCCAAAAAATATTGTATCATAAAGCGCTTACATTTAGTAGAATAAAATTCAAATATTTTTCCATGCTAGAGATAATAACTTAACTCCCTCTTGCATTTGTTCAAAGCTTAAATTCGAGTAACCGAAAACAATGGTTTTAACTCCCTCGTCTGTTGGTTTACCGATAAAATATTCATATAAACCATATACCCTTAAGCCTTTATCTTTAGCCATTTCCACCAAATCATTTTCCAAGTAATCCGTCTTGATTTTAATTAAGAAATGCAGCCCGGCTTCTTCTCCCCTAATCACAAGATTTGACTTTAGGTCACTCTCAAGCAAAAGTTTCAACAAATAATCTCGTTTTTGTTTATAATTGTTCTTCATCCGGTTCAGGTGTTTTTCGTACTCTCCTAGGGCGATGAACCTTTCCAAAATCAATTGATTGGTGGTTGGTACTGAGGAACTGAAAAATCCCAAATTATCTTGATAAACTTTGATTAAATTGGCTGGCAATACCATAAAACTAATTCTCAATGCAGGAGCCAAAGTTTTGGAAAAAGAGTTCATATAAATGACTTTATCAAATTTATCCAAACTCTTTAGTGCGGGAATCGGATTACCGGAAAAGCGAAATTCACTATCATAATCGTCTTCGATGATATAGCGATTATTGTTTTCATTCGCCCATCTCAATAGCTCCATTCTTCTTTTTATCGGGGTTACTATACCTGAGGGAAACTGATGTGATGGCGTGACATGCACAACATCACACTTTTGTTTCATAAGTTCATCTAAGGATATGCCTTCCTCATCCAATGGAATTGTTTTTACCTTGACGCCATATGCTTGATACAACAAATAGTTTTTTATATAGCTTGGATCTTCAACGCCGTAGATTTTGTCCCTTCCTAGCATCAAAGTCAAAAGCAGGATTAAATGCTCAGAACCGCTGCCGACAATGATTTGTTCCGCTGACGCTTTTATACCGCGATAGGAAAAAAGGATTTCCGAAATTTTCTTTCTGAACTCATAAACACCAAAACTTTCGCCACGGTTCAGATTGTTCTTTAAATTATCCAAAATCACGTCTCTTTCAATCTTTGCAAACTTCTCATAAGGGAAACTTTCACTATCGACTTGATTGGTCTTGAAATCAACGAGAAATTCATCATGTTTAATCTTCTCGTATCCTTGAATCGGCAAATGCTTTCTGTTTGACAGAAGCTCAAGATCAGTGGTTACAAAATAGCCAACTTTGGCAATCGAATTGATATAACCTTCAGCCAAAAGTTGGTTATAAGCTGATTCAATTGTAGTTTGCGATATCTTCAAATGATTGGCCAATTTTCTCTTTGAAGGCATCTTTTCGTTCTTCTTTAATTTTCCTTCGGCAATGGCTAGTTTTATTTGCTCATAAAGCTGTTCGTAAAGCGATGAGTCGCTTTGTTTATCCAAAAAGAATGTCAACATAATCTGACCACCTCATTTTTATTAAAACTGATTATTTAAAAGATATCAGTTATAGGTATAATATAATTGAATAAAGACATATTGTCAAGTGAAGGTGAGGTAATAATATGAATGAAAGATATTTATTGAACAAAGAGTTGGCACAAATGTTAAAAGGTGGCGTAATTATGGACGTTACCAATGCCGAACAAGCGAAAATCGCTCAAGAAGCGGGAGCTTGTGCGGTAATGGCATTGGAAAGAATTCCAGCTGATATCAGAGCTGCGGGTGGTGTTTCAAGAATGAGCGATCCTAAACTTATCAAAGAAATTCAAGCCGCTGTGACTATTCCTGTCATGGCTAAAGTGAGAATCGGTCACTTTGTTGAAGCGCAAATCCTCGAAGCCCTGGAAATCGACTACATCGATGAAAGTGAAGTATTGTCTCCTGCTGATAACATCTACCACATCGATAAAACCAAATTCGCCGTACCTTTTGTCTGCGGAGCGAGAAATCTAGGTGAAGCCTTGAGGAGAATTTCTGAAGGTGCAGCTATGATCAGAACCAAGGGTGAACCAGGTACTGGTGACGTGGTTCAAGCCGTAGATCACATGCGCTTGATTCAAAGCGAAATCAGAAATGTCGTATCGTTAAGAGAAGACGAACTTTTCAATAAAGCGAAAGAACTACAGGTACCACATGATTTATTGAAGTATGTTCACGACAACGGCAAACTTCCTGTCGTTAACTTCGCAGCTGGTGGGGTCGCAACTCCGGCGGATGCAGCACTGATGATGCAACTTGGTGCTGAAGGCGTATTTGTCGGTTCAGGTATTTTCAAATCTGGCAATCCAGCCAAAAGAGCCCAAGCAATCGTCAAAGCCGTAACCAATTATAACAATCCAAAAGTGTTGGCTGAAATTTCCGAAAATTTAGGCGAAGCAATGGTCGGGATCAATGAAGATGAAATTCAAATCTTAATGGCCGAAAGAGGAAAATAATCTATGCGTATCGGCGTCTTGGCATTACAAGGAGCATTTATTGAGCATCAAAAGATGCTGGAAAAATTGGGAGTTGAAACTTTTGAGATCAGAAATTTGCCTGATTTAAACCAAGCGATGGACGCTTTGGTTTTACCGGGCGGTGAATCGACAGTTATGTATAAAATCATGAAGGACCAATTGATGGTTGAACCGATTAAAAACTTGATTGCTGGCGGTTTACCCGTTATGGGAACCTGCGCAGGATTACTGCTTCTAGCAAAGAACATCCATAACTGGGAATACCCGTTTCTAGGAACCATGGCAATTACCGCCAAAAAGAATGCTTACGGTAAACAACTCGGTTCATTCAGAACCAAAGCGACGTTTGCGGGCATCAATGATGTCGAATTCGTTTTTATCCGTGCCCCTTATATCGAAATGGTTGATGAGGGTGTTGAAGTTCTTTCTGTCGTTGACGGTAAAATAGTCGCAGCGAGACAAGGCAAGCAACTGGCAACTGCTTTTCATCCGGAACTGACTGATGATTTGACTGTACATAAATATTTTTTGAATATGATAAAGAAATGACGAGGTCGCTTGACTTCGTCATTTCTTTATATAAATTTTGTCTACTCTTGGTTTAGCCAGATTGGTCAATAATTCGTAAGTGATGGTCAGGGCTCTTTTTGCCATCGGCTCAAGCAGCTTGTTTCTGCCAAACACCTCGACTTCGTCACCTTCCTTGATTGAAACTCCGGTAACATTCAACATCGTTAGTTCCATACAGATTCTCCCAACTACCGGAAGTTCATAGCCTTGGTAATAAACAAAGTCGTTGTTGCTCAAAATTCGCATATAGCCATCTGCGTAACCAATGGCAATTGTCGCAATTGTCATTTTGCTCTTAGCCACAAAAGTTCGGCCATAAGAGACGCTAGCACCGGCTTCAATTTCTCTTATTGAAATTACTTTGGCAAAAAGACTCATCACCGGCAAGAAAGCTTCTTCCGACTTGACCGGTGGATACCCATACATGGCAATGCCGCATCTTGCCAGATCATAATCACCGTCTTCTAAAGTAATAACTCCGGCACTGTTATCAAGATGCACCTTGCCATAATTAATTTGTCTTATTTTTAGTTCCTTAAGAAGGAGATTGAAAAGCCGTTTTTGTTCATAAGTGAAATTCAAGTCGCTATCGGCAGAAGTGAAATGGGAATAGATTCCACAAATCTCAATATTTTCCAGTTTGGAAATCTTTTCAATTTCCTCAACAACAGGCAAGATATCCTTGTCTCTTTGACATAAGAATCCCAATCGCGACATACCGGTATCAATGTTGAGATGAACCTTGATTTTTTTCCCCAAACGATTTAATTCACAAGCATATTCATAAGAATAAACGGTTTGAACCAAATCATAATCATAAAGATATATGGCATTAAGCGGATCGGTCTTCCCGAAAATCAAGATTTCGCTTTTCAAACCAGCATTTCTTAATTCTATCGCTTCTTTCAATATAGTAACTGCAAAGTGTTTGCAGCCATTCTTTTCCAAATGCAAAGAACATTCTATTGCTCCATGACCATAAGCATCTGCCTTGACCACAGCGTAGATGTCTTTTCCTTGATTAAGTCGTTTTAGAGCTTGGTAATTCTCTACCAAATAATCAAGATTTACCACAGCTTTAAGTCTGTCAATAACCATTATTTCACCTGTTTGAGTACTTTTATTCCGCCCATATAAGGAACTAGAACTTCTGGAATATTTACACTGCCATCGGCGTTTTGATTTTGTTCTAAGATTGCTGGTAAAAGTCTCGATGTAGCCAATCCAGAACCATTAAGCGTATGCACGTAATCAATTTTTCCTTGTTCGGTTCTATATCTAATCATACCTCTTCTAGCTTGAAAACTTCTGGAGTTTGATACTGAAGAAACTTCTTTATAAATCTTTATCGATGGCAACCAAACTTCAATGTCAAAGGTCCTCGCCATGGCGAAACTCACGTCGCCCGCAGCTAATTTAGAAACTTGATAATGTAGTCCTAATTTTTTCATCAAAGTTTCTGCCTTAACTATCAATTCCAAGAAGGCATCGTCAGAATCATCCGGTGTAGTAAACTGAACCATCTCAACTTTATTGAACTGATAACCCCTAATCATACCTCGTTCTTCTGAACGGTAACTACCCGCTTCTCTCCTGTAACAAGGAGTATAAGAAAAGTATTTTCTTGGCAATTGTTTCAATTCTAAAATTTCATTTCTATGCACATTTATCAAAGCTGTTTCCGCTGTCGGTAAAAGAAACTTCTTTGGACTTTCACCTTCCAACCAGAAAACATCTTCCTTGAATTTAGGAAATTGTCCAGCAGTTTGACCAGACTCATAATTCAATAGATGTGGTACCATCATGAACTCATAACCATCTTTTAGATGCTCATCGATAAAGAAGTTGATTAACGCCCACTCGAGTCTCGCTCCAAGATTGGTATACATCCAGGTTCCTCTACCACTAATTTTAGCCGCTCTTTCGTAATCGACCAAACCCAGTGAAGTCGCTAGTTCTACATGATCCTTGATTTCAAAATCAAAAACAGGTTGATCTTTATTGACCGAAACAACCACATTGTTTTCTTTATCTCCCGCAAGTAAATCTTCATCGGGGATATTGGGAATCTTAAGCAAGAACTCATTGATTTCCTCTTCAATCTTGTTTAATGATTTTTCATCCTTATCAGCTGCGTTCTTGATCTTTTCAATCTCTTGGAAAAGCCCTGCCGTATCCTTCTTTTCCCGCTTATATTCACCAATTGATTTCGATAATTTATTTCTTAAAGCCCTAATTTCTTCAATGCTTCTTAAAAGCGCATTTCTCTTTTCTCTTAGTTCGATGAATCCTTTGAAATCAACTTCAAAACCGCGTTTGGCTAACGCTT
The DNA here is from genome assembly GCA_029559915.1 of Bacillota bacterium. Classification (GTDB taxonomy): domain Bacteria; phylum Bacillota_I; class Bacilli_A; order Izemoplasmatales; family Hujiaoplasmataceae; genus UBA2289. Next base: position 206 of record JAKPZU010000276.1, on the reverse strand, counting down.
TTTCCACTCCTTTAGGATTACTGACAATCAATTCAATATCTAACATATATTCAATCTCCTTTTTCTAGAACAAAAATAATTTTAACGAATTATACTTTTAAAACGATCACTCACTGAACAGGTAAGTGCGCTTAGGCGTGTTCCAACCTCTAGTCCCTATCCGTTTGGCTTCGGGGTTACCTTTTCTAATAATGTTTAATGCGGCG
>JAKPZU010000275.1 GCA_029559915.1 Bacillota bacterium | reverse complement strand
CGCCGCATTAAACATTATTAGAAAAGGTAACCCCGAAGCCAAACGGATAGGGACTAGAGGTTGGAACACGCCTAAGCGCACTTACCTGTTCAGTGAGTGATCGTTTTAAAAGTATAATTCGTTAGAATTATTTTTGTTCTGAATTTTGACTTGAAATAATGACATTTAAGGCTTTTTGGTGTATGATTATTATGGATTAAGCAACCGGTAACGATGTCAAGAGATAAATTATAAAAAAAACATAATAAAAAGTTTTCCCTTCAAAAGTGGTTTCATTAAGATATTGCCGGCACCAGTGATTTCATCTGGGTTTATCCATGGTTGGGTGCAATTCCGGTATTTCTTTCTACTTACATTCTCTTCTATTTTTACAGCTTTCGTCGCGCCCGATAGAAGCGTCAAGTTCCAAAAAAAGCTCTTACTTTCGGTATGGGTGGTGGTTATGTTGTTACTGATAACATTGATTCCTCTAGGTATCATTTGACATTAGTTTTTTTAACTCTAAAGGCTATTAATATGAGCGCGTCAATGACAAAAAAATAATAAGTTTTACTTTACAAACTGACCTAATTCATTTATAATATTATTTGCGCGTGACTCGGTAGCTCAGCAGGATAGAGCAACGGCCTTCTAAGCCGTCGGTCGGGGGTTCGAATCCCTTCCGAGTCGCCACTAGTTTTATTAATTTGAGTCAGATAACTGACTCTTTCTTTTTAGACCCGGTAGCTCAGCAGGATAGAGCCACGGCTTCCTAAGCCGTCGGTCGGGGGTTCGAATCCCTTCCGGGTCGCCACTTTGTTCATGGGTATAAAAGGCCCGGTAGCTCAGTTGGATAGAGCAGTAGCTTCCGGAGCTAAAGGTCGGGGGTTCGAGTCCCTTTCGGGTCGCCATGAGATTTAAAAGCCAATTTTTGGCTTTTTTATTTTTTTGAGGGAAATATTTGGTATAATGAATATAAGAAATGTCTTTTATAGAGGTGAGCATATGGAAAAAGCCTGGTACAAAGAGAGTTTTGTTTATCAAATTTATCCCAAAAGTTTTTTTGATGCCAATAAAGACGGTATTGGTGATATAAAGGGAATCATTCAAAAAATTCCTTATTTAGTCGATTTAGGTGTCGGCATTGTCTGGCTATCGCCAGTCTATAAATCGCCAATGGAAGACAATGGCTACGATATTAGCGATTACCGGGAAATCAATGAAGATTTTGGCACGATGGCAGACATGAAAAATTTGATAGCCAAGCTGCACGAAAACAAGATTAAACTGGTTATGGATTTGGTAATAAACCATACATCCAAAGACCATCCTTGGTTTGTCAGATCGGAAAAAAGAGACGGCAAATATGAGGATTATTACCATTGGGAACCAAAGAAAAGAAATTGGACTTCATTTTTTGGAGAAGACGCTTGGAGTTACTCCTTAACTAGAGGCGAATATTATCTCCATCTTTTTGCCAAAGGCCAACCAGACTTAAATTGGGAAAATGAAAACGTTAGGAATGACATCAAGGAAATGATCAAGTTTTGGCTTGATTTGGGTGTCGATGGTTTCAGGTGCGACGTCATCAATCTCTTGGCCAAAGACAAGGATCACCCAAATGGTAAATTCCGATTGATTTTACGGGGAAGAGAACATTACCTGGAAAATCCAAGATTGCATGAATATCTTAAGGAATTACATGAAGATGTCTTCAGTAAATACGATTGTTTTACCGTTGGAGAGACAGTTTTTGTCAATCCGAAAACCGCTTCCGATTTGGTCAAACCGGAAAACAAGGAACTCAATATGGTCTTTCAATTCGATCATATGGCTGCGGACAATCACATCATCAAATGGTTCATCAAAAAATTTAAGCCAATCAACTTAAAAAAAGCTCTTTCAAAATGGCAGAAAGAACTTGAGGGATGGAATACCTTGTATCTAGAAAATCATGATCAGGGCCGAAGTATTAGTCGTTTTGGCAATATGGACTATTATTATCAATCCGCCACGCTTTTAGCAACGATTATCTATTTCCAACAGGGAACGCCGTTTATCTATCAGGGGCAAGAAATCGGGATGACGAATGCTCATTACACTGAACTCAGCCAATACCAGGATATCGAAACCCACAACATCTATAAATTGGGCAGAAAACTTTTATTGAGCCATAAGAGAATGATGAAGAAAATCCGCTTGATGTCAAGGGATAATGCCAGAACGCCAATGCAATGGGACGATAGTTTCAATGGTGGTTTTTCCAAAGTAAAACCATGGTTGGAAACCAATGAAAATTATAAAATCATCAATGTCAAAAACAGTCAAAGTAATGAAAAATCAATCCTGGCTTACTATAAAAAAATCATTGCTTTAAGAAAACAATTTGAAGTCATTGTTTATGGCGATTATGAAGATATCGATTTCAAGGATAAAAAAATCTATGCCTATAAACGTAGCCTTGGTAATGAAAAACTGCATGTTCTCTGTAACTTTTCCAATCAGAATCTCAAAATCAAGAAATATGATTTTCTTAACGATGAAGTCATTTTGAAGAATTATCAAGATATCACACCGCTAGTAATGAGACCTTATGAAGCGAGAGTATACCTAAAGCAAAGTGAAACGGATCACCAAAGTTGATCCGTTTTTTTCTTGTCGCTACTAAATTTTATATTGGCTTTTTTAAGTTTGAAAGGTTCGCTTAAGGCGGAAATTATTTTATTTGCGACCAAATCCCGGTTGATTTCAAAAGCTTTGGCATGAGGTGATCCTTCGACCACCAAAAGGTCTTTACTGACGGAATTTGCGGCTTGATACAATTCTTTGGCCATTGATAACGGACAAGGCTTGTCTTTATCACCGTGAATGATAAGAAACGGTATCGTCAGATTTTTCATGGCTTTGATTGGAGCGATCTGATTTAAAGTAAACCGATGTTTCAAGAAGGTGAAAAGAGAAGTTCCGGGAATGAATATTTTTAGAATCTTTGGTTTTACACTGGCAGCCAAGGATTTGGAAAATACGGTGTAACCGGAATCCAAAACTAAGAATTTAATTGCGCTTTTTTCCTTGAACTCAGTCACAAGCATCGATATGGAAGCGCCCATCGATACTCCGTGCAAAACGATTTTGGATGTGGCTCCATAACTTCTTAAACAATGATTTATCCACTTCTTGAGATCATATTTTTCGTAATAACCCATGGATGTGAATTTACCTTCCGACATGCCGTGACCTCTTAAATCAATCATGAGAACTTTAAATCCTAGATCAGAGTAAAGTTTGGCAATGATAATCATGTCAGTGGCTTTTGATTGATAGCCATGGATGACGATTGCGAGATTGTCAGTGGTTTTGTCGATGGCAGGAAGGTAGTAGCCATGAAGTTTTAGATTGTCATAGGAACGAATATAGACGTCATCTTTGGGAATGGATAAAAACCAATCGTAGGCTGCTTTATAAAAAGGTAAACTATGATCGACCAAAACTTTCTTTGTATTTTTGTAGTGCAGAAAAACCTTTTGATAAAAACTAAAACTGATGATTAAATAAGCAATGATTGATAAACCTATTATAAGCATTAGAAAATGATACCATTGCACTTAATATCGCCTCCTTCACAAGAGATATTTTACCATATTCAAGACTATTTTTTGAATGGTATTTTTAAACTTTTGTAAAATCGAAAACTAGAGCGAAGTTTAGAAATGTTTTTATTGACAAAAGATTAGTGTTTGTGTATAATACTCCCGTATGAATAACGCATACCGCACATAATTGGTTTGATAAACTTCCTCTGGAAGTACCAACATTTGGCGAGTCTTAAAAAATATAATGAGGAGGTGCTACAATGTACGCAATTATCGAAACAGGCGGGAAGCAAGTAAAAGTTGAAGTTGGACAAGAAATTTTCGTAGAAAAATTGGAAGTTGAAGCTGAGGAGACATATACTTTTGATAAAGTATTGATGATCGGTGGAGACAAGACTAAAGTCGGAAAACCTTATGTCAAGAACGCAACCGTTACTGCTAAAGTGATTAAAAATGGTAAGGGTCCGAAAATCGTTATTTACAAATACGAACCTAAAAAGCATTATCATCGTAAGAATGGTCATCGACAACCATATACGAAACTTATCATTTCAGATATCAATGTCGAATAAAGAGAAAGAATAATTTGGAGGTGTTTTAAGTGATACTTAATCTAAATATACTTTGCCTTGAAGCATCCAAGAAAGGTACCGGATCGACTAAGAATGGTCGCGATTCAGCCGGCAGAAGACTTGGAGCTAAACTATCTGATGGTCAGTTTTGTACCGCTGGCTCAATCATTTACCGTCAAAGAGGAACTAAAATTCATGCGGGAGAAAATGTAGGAATCGGTAAAGACGATACATTATTCGCAATGATCGATGGCGTTGTTAAATACGAAAGAGTCGGAAGAGATAGAAAACAAGCAAGTGTTTATAGTCTAGAACAATAAGAATGAAGCTTAGGTTGAAACTAAGCTTTTTTTTTCGTTTTTTTCCTTTGTAAAGCAAATGCAAATATAATTTAGATGTAGTATAATGTTTTATAGAGGTAAAAGCGATGATAAAACATATTAAACAATTATTTTTGGAAAAATTCGGGTATGAAGCCCAAGATACATATTTTGCGCCAGGTAGAGTCAATATAATCGGTGAACATACCGATTATAACGGCGGCTTGGTATTGCCTTTTTGCATTGATAAAGGCATCTACGCAGCCATCAAAACCAGACAGGACAAATTGATTAATATTTTTTCAGAGAATTTTTCAATTCAAGGAATGATTCAAATTGATTTAGATCTATTGCCGAAAGCACTATTGAACAACTATGGCGATTATTTAGTTGGCGTTATCAAGGTACTTTTAAAGCATAATTATGATCTCAATCAGGGACTTGACATCGCCATATCCTCGACGCTGCATGTTGGCGGAGGTTTGTCATCTAGTGCGGCGTTAACGGTGTTATTGTTGAAGATTTTTAGTGACAAATTAAAATTGAATCTTGCCCAATTGGAAATCGTCAAACTGGCAAAATCCGTTGAGAACAATTATTTGGGTGTGAAGTGCGGCATTATGGATCAGTTTGTAATTGTTTTCTCAAAGCGGGATAAGGCCTTATATTTGAATACGAAAACTCTTGATTTTGAGCTTATTCCCTTAAATCTTAAAGAATATTCTTTTGTATTGATAAATTCCGACACCTCAAGAAAATTGGCTGATTCAAAATATAACCAAAGACAAACCGAAACGCTCCAAGCCTTAAAGATCTTGCAAAACTTTTACGATATTGAAGATTTATCAGAGATTGCTCTAGATTTCTTGGATGAAGCGCTTGGAAAAATCACTGACGTTGTTCTGAAAAAAAGAGTAAGGCATGTCGTAACAGAAAACGAACGGGTAAGAAAGGTGAAAGATTTATTGCTTAACAACCATTTGCGTGAAGTAGGCGATATTCTTACCGAGGCGCATTATTCTTTGAAGGATGATTATGAAGTTTCATCACCTTTAATTGATGATTTGGTGGAAATAGCGTTAAAATCGGGCGCATCAGGTTCGAGAATGATAGGCGGAGGTTTCGGCGGTTCAACGTTAAATCTCGTTTTAAACGCGAATTTGGAAGGTTTTATCAAGGAATTTCAAACCATTTATCAAAAGCGGTATGAAAAACCGTTTATTTATAGTGTAGTTTATGCAAAGGATGGAATTGGTAAAATTGATTAGATTGGCTATTAATGAGGAAATTCATGCAATAAGTGAACTGGCGAAGGTCGTAAGGGCCGATATGTGGAATAACGGTCTTAAGCAGTGGACAGACAATTATCCGGCATATGAGAATTTCTATCAAGATTATACTAATAAAGGTTTATATGTTCTGGTTGAAGATGAATTGATTATCGGTTCAGCTTCCATTTTTGTGGAAAATGAAGTAGCTTATCAAGAGGTAGTCTGGGAAAAAGATAAATCATTGGTCGTTCATCGTATCATTGTCAATCCTGCAAGACAGGGCAAGGGTTATGGAAAGCAATTGATTGAATTTGCTTTGTCTATGGCTCAGCAAGGTGGCTTTGAATCAGTTAAAATCGATACCCATCCAGACAATTTGAAGATGCAAAAGCTGTTGAAATCGATGAACTTCAACTATCGAGGTTATTTATTTAGCATCAATCGTTTGGCTTTTGAAAAAGTCGTGGAATAAATTTTAGAGATGAGGAAATAATATTATGTTTATAGATGAAGTAAATATTGTCGTAAGGTCCGGTAAGGGTGGAGACGGCATTATCTCTTTCAGAAGAGAAAAACACGTGCCGCTTGGTGGACCAAATGGCGGAGATGGCGGTAAGGGAGGATCAGTAATCTTTGAAGCCGATGAGGGAATGTCTACACTGATGGACCTCAAGTTTCAAAAACATATTTTCGCTCAAGCGGGTGAAAATGGCAAGACCAAGAATATGCGTGGAAAAGACGCAGTTGACGTAATCGTTAAAGTACCGATTGGCACAACGATTTACAATAGCGATAACAATGAGGTTTTAGCGGATCTGGTTACCCATGGTCAAAGTGAGATTATCGCAAAAGGCGGAAATGGCGGTAGAGGAAACGCATCATTCGCCACATCGAAGAATAAAGCACCGAGAATTCAGGAAAATGGAGAAATGGGAGTTGAATTATCGCTCCGCATCGAACTCAAATTGTTAGCTGATGTAGGAATAATCGGGTTCCCTTCAGTAGGAAAATCAACCCTGATTACCATTTTATCCAATTCACGTCCCAAGATAGCTGATTACCCTTTCACAACCATTATTCCCAATTTGGGAGTCGTTTCTAGGAACAATATAAAATCGTTTGTCTTGGCCGATATGCCAGGATTAATCGAAGGTGCATCTCAGGGACAAGGTTTGGGAATTCAGTTTTTAAAACATATTGAAAGAACAAGAGTTTTAATTCATATGGTCGATATGTCAAAGGAGTCTTTAAGGGATCCTTATAGCGACTATCTAATCATTAATAAGGAACTCGAGGAATACAACCCTAATTTGTTACTGAGACCACAAGTAATCGTTCCAAGCAAAATGGATGCGGAAGGCGCAATGGAAAGATTGGAAGCCTTTAAGGAAAATTTTCCGGAAGAAACGGACATTATCCCCATCTCGGCGATGACTAATGACAATCTGGACAAATTAGTATACCGAATCGCCCAATTATTGGACGAAACCCCATTCTTCTATAAGGAAGAGGAAATAATCGACGAATACGTAGAATACAATTTTATCGATGAAGATAATGATTTCATCATCAATAAAATTGCTAGCGACAAATACGAAGTTAGCGGTAAATTAGTTGAAAACTTGATAAATAAGTCAAGTTTTCAGACTGAAGAGCAGTTGACAATCTTCCTGACAAGGCTTAGAAAAGCCGGTTTGGACGATAAACTTAGACAAGCTGGAGCTAAAGAAGGAGATACCATCGTCATTGATGGGGATGAGTATGACTTCATCGACTAAATTTTCAAAAACGCAAATGATATTTATATGTTTTTAATATGTATTTTTTATATATAATATTTTTTTTATATTTGTTTTTATTACGTTTTTATTGTGATGGTTTTAATTTGAAAATTTTTCATGAAGAGGAGAAGCAAAGATGTACAGTTATATAAAAGGAACGATAGCCGAGATTACCCCCAACTACATAACATTGGATAACAAAGGTATTGGGTTTAAGATTTTGACGCCTAACCCCTACAATTTCACATTGGATTCTGAAACGACGGTTTACATATACCAAAAAGTTGCAGAGGATGTGATTGCTTTATATGGTTTCAAGTCAAGCGAACAGAGAGATTTATTCATAAAGCTAATCTCTGTCAATGGTATTGGCCCTAAAAGTGCGACGGCTATATTGGCAAGTGGAACAGTGGCGTCCATTACTCAAGCCATTGAAAAGGGAGACGCAAAATATTTGCAAAAATTCCCTGGAATCGGTCCTAAAGCATCTCAGCAAATTATCCTGGATCTAAAAGGCAAGATTGACATTGAAACGATAAGTTATCAATCGCAAAATATGATTGAAGTTGAGGAAGCACTCGTAGCTCTCGGTTACAAGTCTAAAGAGATTGAAAAAGTAATCAAAAAACTTGATAACTCGAAATCAACAAATGAACTGATTAAAGATGCGTTAGCAATGATGCTGAGATGACCACTTACTAGTTTAAAAGTGCATCTTACCAGTGATTTTCTTGCCGAAAATAAATTTTTTTTATATAATACGCTCATCAAATAAGGAGGAATTAGATGAAAAAAATTAAGTATTTAGCATTATTTTTAATTACATTTGTTACATTTATTATAGTAGGTTGCGATGCAACAAGTAACACTCTCGACGATTTAAATAAAGCTATCGCAAACGTTGAAATCGCATCTCAACAAACAGACTATCAAGAAATTTCAGAATTAGTAGTCGAAGAAGCAACTCCTATGAGTATGAGTTTTACCGAGTTGGAACTGAACCCATTACAAGAGTTTATTGATTTAAGGAAAAGTTTCCTCGAAAATCATTTGTTATTACAAACTCAAAGACTTACCTTCCAACTTAATAAAGAGGAACTTAGGTCTCTGATTAGCTTGTTTAAAGATTCTGATTTACAACTAAGCGAACAAGATAAAGAAATCATTAAAGAAAAAATTGAACTTTTTAGAAGTTATCGCCAAGAGTTTTTAGATACAAAAGGATTAGC
>JAKPZU010000076.1 GCA_029559915.1 Bacillota bacterium | reverse complement strand
TCTTTGATGCAGGTTCTACCATTGGAGCTTATATCGTTTTTCCGAATAACAGAATTGACGGCAATCATACAATCAATCAAGCACGTGGAGTAAGTAGCTTAATTGATGATAGATTCGACTTAACCTTAGAATGTATTCGTCTCTTTTACTTGGGTCAAAATAATCCGCTTTACGCCACTTTATCGAAATACAAAAACTTCTTCGATTTATTTGGCAATTTTATGGGCTACATCCATTTCTTTTTATTGGATGATTTGATTGATGAAAAGAGTAATATTAAATTTTATTTGCCATTTGATGGCTTTAAAACTTATCCATCATTTTCCGATATTAGCCAATATCTATTATATAAAAAAGGAGTAATGAGTTTTATTAAGTCAAGAAACAAGCGAATAGAAAATTATATCAACCTAAAAAAGACTGAAGAAACACATAACGAATCACTGCAGCCGACTGCTTCCAGCGGCGGCTGACCTTTGCGTTAGAGCTTTGAATTGTGAAAGTATCTGAAATATTTAACGATGAACCAAGTCAGTGGGGTTTGAGAGGTGATCCGTATCTTTGGCGTGAAATGAAAGAACTTTTAAAAGATACTGATATGCCATGTAGTATAGAAGAATTACAAATATTAATCGAAGAAACATACAAGAAAGCAACGGGACATCCATTAACTTACCAGGGGCACTTTCTTCTGGATAGATTCCAGCATGGCGGCATGTCAAGTGGATTTATCAGTCCTGAGTTTTGGACGGCCAAAGGAATTCCTATTTTGGTTGAACGTCATGTTAAAATGAAAATACTTTCATGGAACCTCAATCATCGGATTCTATTAAAAAGAATCCCTGATGCCGTGATTTCGGTAATCACTGATATTTCTCCGGATCTGGTTGTACTTAATGAGTTTGTTGATGGCGAGGAAAGAGACTCTTTTAAACAGAGTCTAGAAAAAAGTGGATATACCTATATTTCAGTCTCTAAAAAGATGAATCGTCAAAACCAAGTATTAATAGCTTCAAAATCAGAGCATGAAGTAGGAGATTTAATACCGCCTTCATGCTCTGAATCTTCAAAAACAAATTTCCTTCATATAATAATGCCACTACTTGATATTGAAATCGTAGGTCTTCGAGTTCCATTTTACAAAAAAGCCCAAGAGCTAAAATTGTACTGGTCACAATTATTGGAAATAATCAGAAGCACAGTATCCAGAAACATTGTATTTATTGGAGATTTTAATTGTAACCCTGTTGTTCCAAAGACACCAGGAGGAAAAGCTCTCAATCTGCTACAGAAAGAAGGTTGGCAAATCCCCCAACCAAGTGGAGGATGGAGCTATATTTCCCATAACGGGGAAAATGTTTCGTGCTTAGATCATGCTTTGGGAAGCCCTATCTTGGCGAAAATATCTGCAACATATACTTGTAGGCATGGTTGTCATATTATTGCAGGCCCTAAAGATTTGAACCCCATTTCCGATCATGCATTATTAATAGCGCAAATAAGCTCTAACCAATCAATCAAGCGGGACGTCTAGGCCTGTGGCCTATCCGCCCCTTATTTCAAACGTTGGCCTAAAAATAATGTTTCCAAAATGCACACAATGTGCTAATATAGAATCATGAAAAGCCTAAACTGGAACACGGAAAAGAGCGTCGCGCTTAAGTCGTCTCGGGGCATCTGTTTTGAAGATGTGGTGTTTTTTATTG
>JAKPZU010000215.1 GCA_029559915.1 Bacillota bacterium | reverse complement strand
ATACAGAGGAAAATACTGTCCATTGAATTGAACCTGCAAATCAGGGATACAATCAGTAATTAAGACTGAAAATTCCTTGCTAGCCCCAATACCTGAGGTGGTAATTACAAGGTTAGAACATTTTGGAGTTGGAAAAACTTTTGGACTCAAGCCAGGGCGTTCAATAAATGGTTTGTCAAAATATAGATTTTGCTTAGTGAATGGGCGATACAATCCTTTAACAATCTCATCTTTATTAAAATCATGTTCAATGCCTTTTTCTAGATCCTTTTTCAGGTTAACCGTCCAGCTTATATTCTTTGCATCTGTGTCAATGAAATCAGCAACAGTAGTTTTGTGGCTTTTAATTTTTGCTTCTTTAAACCCCTTTTGCTGTTCATTATAGAATTCGATGATACGCTTCATATTTTTCTCAATTTCTTTTCTTGAGAAGTTGTATACCCAAGCGTCTCTATTAGTGGCAACCCCAATTACGTAGGTAACAAAATAGGATGGACTTTTTACATCAAACTTTTTCTCAGGAGCAATTGGGACGAATGTGTCAAATAAATCATTTCTCTGGTTCAGCCAGTCGCCGTGTTCATTAGGATTAAGTGTCCTCCATTTCATTTGAGGATTACTTACTGACCTGAAATTTTTCACTAAGGCCAATTTTTCTTCTCTGCTTAAATAATCATCAACCTCGTGGTAATGGATAATGGCCCGTTCTGTTTTTAAACTTGGATTTTTTACTAAGAGGGTGATGGAAATAGGAGTGCGTGATCCAGATCCAAAAACGTTCCCTGCCTCCTTCTGTCGCAACTCGCCTTGTGTTCTTGCATTACCCCTCAGATTTAAAATATATATTGAACTGAATTCCCTTTCTAGGGATTTACGGAAACCGTCGGTACTATTTCCATCTAACCATCCCGCATTTGATACATAACATATAATTCCTCCCGTCTTATCCAACCTGTCAGTTCCCCAACGAAAAGCTTTTATATACGGGTCATATAAAGATTTATTAAGGCCAGCAGATGATTCTTTGGCGTATGTTGCTGCAATTTTGGCATCCAATTTCGGATATGATTGATTTTGTGCATTATCATTGGCTGATTTCTGCCCGATACTGTAGGGAGGATTTCCAATTATAATCTTCAGAGGTGCTTTTTTCTGTCGTTGAACACGTTTCGAGTTTTGCGGGAACATTTCAGAGAAGAGTTTATCGCCGTCCTCAGTTTCCCCCAATTGAAATGTATCGGTTAAACATATTCCATCAAATGGAAGGAAGTCTTCCATCCTCATGACATCATGGAAAGCATTCTCGATATTTACTGCAGCAATATAATAAGCCAACAGGACAATTTCGTTCGCATGAAGTTCCTTCTCGTACTTTCTCCTGAGGTCTTCCCCTTCAATCAGTCCACTTTGAAGCAGCCTGGTTATAAATGTCCCCGTACCTGTATAGGGGTCGAGTATATGTATGTTTTCATCGCTCAGATTGCGGTCGAATTCTTTCTTCAATACCTCATCAACAGAATGAATGATAAAATCTACCAACTCAACAGGAGTATATACAATTCCAAGTCTCTCTACCATCTTTGGGAACGCAGATTTAAAGAACTTATCATATAGTTCAATAATTATCCTTTGTTTCCCTTCTGCATTATCAATACCAGCAGCCCGCATTTTAACGGACTCATAAAACTTGTTAAGTGTTTCAGTATCTTTTTCAATCGCCTGCTCTTCCAAAAGATCGAGCATACGCTGCATTGACAACGAAATTGAGTTTTGCTTTACAAACGAGTATCCATCGAAGAGAGCTTCAAAAACAGGCTTGGTAATCACGTGCTGGCTCAGCATTTCAATAGCTTCCTGAGGTGAAATACTCGGATTTATGTTCTTTCTGAGACCCGCCAAAAACTTTTCAAAAGCTTTTTGATGCTTGCCCTCATCTTTTATTAGTCTGTTTATCCTTTCTACCTGTCTTTCTGCTATTTCGGCGACATTCTTAGCCCACTGTTCCCAATATCTTTTATCTCCGACCTTGAGAACCATCCTTGCAAAAACAACATTCTGAAGCTGTTCAAATTGAAGAGCTAATTGACGGCTGATATCTTTTGATGTTTCATA
>JAKPZU010000214.1 GCA_029559915.1 Bacillota bacterium | reverse complement strand
ATCGCAAGTTGCGAGTGTATCTTTAACATTCTGTATTCGCCATGAATAGGCATGAAGTACTTAGGTCGCATCAGTTTAAGCATTAATTTCAATTCGTTCTGTCCGCCGTGACCTGATGCATGAACGTCGGCGAAAGGCGACTGGGTTATGACGTTCGCACCATGTTTATAAAGCATGTTGATGGTGCGATTGACGCTTTCCAGATTTCCTGGAATCGGAGAGGAAGACAAGATAACCGTATCTCCAGGAATAAGGGCGATTTGACGATGGGTGTTGGCGGCGATTCTCGTTAAGGCAGCCAATGGTTCACCTTGAGACCCGGTACAAAGAATTGTTAAATTTTTGTCCCGGATTTCTGATTTGGTTCCCGTATAAATAAAGGTGCCTTTTGGAGCTCTGATGTATCCGAGTTTATATCCGACATCAATGTTCTTTGTCATCGATCTGCCAAAAACAGCTATCTTCCTATTTGTAGCCAAAGACGCTTCTACAATTTGTTGGATACGATGGATGTTGGAAGCGAAAGTGGAGATTATAATCCTGCCATCGATTGATTCAAACATCTCTTTGATGTTTTCTCCAACAACTTTTTCGGAAGTAGTAAAGTCCTCGAGTTCGGCATTGGTCGAATCGGATAAAAGGCATAAAACGCCATCTTCACCAATCTTTGCCATTTTTTGGTAGTTAGAGTCGTTTCCTGTAGGAGAAAAGTCAAATTTAAAGTCGCCAGTATGGACGATTACACCTGCTGGAGTAGTTATCTTAAGGCCAAAGGAATCGGGAATCGAATGATTAGTCCTAAAGAAAGTCACACTGATATTGTCAAATTGGATATTATCATTTTCTTCGTATTTTTGTAAATTTACTGGAAAATCAACTTTCTCTTCCAGTTTTGCTTGAATAAGTCCGTGTGATAAGCCGCTAGCATAAATTACAGGTATGCTTACCTGTCTAAGTAAGAAGGGGATGCCGCCGATATGATCTTCGTGACCATGAGAGATGATTAAGGCCTTGATCTTATCTTCGTTATCGATAAGATAGGAATAATCTGGAATTACATAGTCGATGCCCATCAAATGTTCATCTGGAAATAAAAGGCCAGAATCGATGATGATAATCTCGTCAAGGTATTGGACACAATACATGTTTTTGCCAACTTCTCCAAGTCCACCAAGAGCAAAGACTAATGCTTCCTCCTTCAATTCAATTTTGTTGTTCATAATAAATCCTTTCATAAATTTTTTAATTTAACAGAGATATTATATCTTTTATCGCTTCTAAATGCAATTGATTAGCCGTTAGGATTTTAAAAAAACGGTAGTTATTTATTTGTCGCCATTAATTTGATATAATTGTTACGTAAGGAGAAGATATTTTGATTGCTCAAATTTTAGTTGATGTAAAAGCCAAGAACGTCAATAAGACTTATGACTATCTAGTCCCGGAAAATTTAATTGATTTTATTGAAATAGGCGCTAGAGTAGTAGTGCCTTTTGGCAGTCGCAAGGTCATGGGATTTGTATTGGGCTTAACTGACAAAAGTGAATATGACCAACAATTAAAGACGATTTCGAAAATTCTTGATTTGGAATCTTTTCTAACGAAAGAATTGATAGATATCGCTTTGGATTTAAGCAAGAAAACCAATACTTTATTGATTAGGGTCTTAGAGACAATTTTGCCTTCTGCCCTTAAAGTTATCTATAAACCAAAAATTAAAGTCATCAACTATTTAATTTTGCCAGAACCATTAAAACAATTGTTTGCTTATCAAAAACAAATATACCTTGACAACATCCCCCTTGAACTATATTCTTCGATCAACCGAGAAATTAAGAAGAATTCACTTTCGCAGATCTATGAGATTAAGGAAAAACAATCGAATTTGACAAAGAATTACGTTAAGTTGACCCATAAGGCTTTAGAAAAAATTACAGATAAACAAAAATCTGTAATAGAATATCTAAAACTGCAAAAAGATGAAGAAGAATTAATGCCGATTCTTTTGAAAACACTGAAAATTACTGGTTCGGTAGTAAGTACTCTGGAAAAACATGGATACGTGGAAATTTATGAAAAAGAAGTATACCGCAAAGTCGAAACTCTTTACGAAATCACTGATAAAGAAATAACCTTAAACGACAATCAAGCTTTAGTTTATGAAAGAATTGTAGCTTCCTTGAATCAGGAAAAAACTTTTCTTTTGCACGGAGTGACAGGATCTGGTAAAACCGAGATTTACCTGAAGACAATCGAAAAAGCGATTGAAAACGATAGGAATGTCTTACTGTTGGTGCCGGAAATATCTTTGACGCCTATGATGATCTCTCGCTTCAAGAGTCGATTTGGTGATTTGGTTGCCGCTATTCATTCGGGATTATCCAGTGGTGAAAAGTATGATGAATGGCGTAGAATCATCAAAAAAGACGCTAGAATTGTAATTGGGGCTAGAAGCGCTTGTTTTGCACCTTTAGATAACCTCGGTATAATCATCATCGACGAATGTCATGAATCAAGCTATAAACAAAATGCTGGGTTAATTTATTATGCCAATGACGTATTGGAACAAAGAAGTAGAGTTCATCATTGTCCTTTGGTCTTGGGTTCAGCGACACCAAATATTGATTCATATGCCAGAGCTAAAAAAGGGCTTTACGAATTATTGGAATTGAACGAGAGAGCCCTGAATGCCAAGATGCCGAAGATTGAAGTCGTCAATATGCTTGAGGAATTCAAATCCGGCAATGACGAAACATTTTCAAGGAAACTATCTGAGGAAATAAAAAATCGTCTAGAGAGAAAAGAACAGGTAATTCTTCTGATTAACCGCAGAGGTTTTTCGAACTTTGTCATTTGCAGGGAGTGTGGATTTGTTTTTAAATGCCCAAATTGTGACATTTCGTTGACTTATCATGAATATTCTCACTCCTTGAAATGTCACTATTGCAACCATGAAGAAAAAATTCCGACTGTCTGCAATCGCTGTGGTTCCAAGGAACTGAGTTATATGGGAAGCGGAACACAGAAAATTGAAAAATATCTCCATGAAGTATATCCTGAAGCTAAAGTATTTAGGATGGACAATGATACAACTAGAAAGAAAAATGCACATGAAATCCTACTTGATAAGTTCGCTAAAGAAGGAGATATCTTGATTGGCACACAAATGATAGCCAAAGGTCTTGATTTTCCTCGCGTTACTTTAGTGGGTATAATTCAAGCCGACTCCAACCTTTACGTCCCCGATTTCAGAGCTCCGGAAAAAGCATTTCAGTTGATAATGCAGGTTTCCGGAAGGTCGGGAAGAAGAAATATTGAAGGCCAGGTTATCATTCAAGCGATGAATCCTGAACATTATGCGATTAAATACGCTTGTGACAACGATTATCTGGGATTTTACCAAGAAGAAATGAAAATCAGGAGATATGCGAGATATTCACCGTTTTATTATCTGATTGATTTATTGATCAGCGGAAAAAATGTCAGGGACGTATTTTATACCGGTATTGAGATTAGCAAAGAAATTAAAAGACAAACTGAGAACGGTTTAATCGTTTTGGGTCCGGCGATGGATCAGGCAATCAAGATAAATAACCGGTATTTAGCCACAGTTTTAATCAAGTATCGTGATAAAAAAAATCTTAATGAGATGATTAATCAAATAATTGATAAATATCAAAGCGAAGAAGTGTTTATCAACGTTGATAATTATCCTTCTTTTGGGTAGGTGAAAATATGAAAATTTGTTTTATTGGCAGTATGGATTTTGCGGTGACAATCCTAGAAGGATTACATAAAAAATACGGAGTAAGTTTGGTTGTCACCCAACCGGATAAACCGGTTGGTAGAAAACAAATTCTAACTGGAACTCCGGTTAAGAATAAAGCTTTGGAGTTAGGTATAGATTTATTTCAACCTATATCCATTAAGAAAGACAATTACCGAATTCTTCAAGAGGAATTCGATTTCATCATTGTAGCTGCTTACGGTCAAATAATTCCGGAAAAGGTGCTTTTTCACAGTAAACACCAAGCGATTAATGTCCACGCCTCTTACTTGCCAAAGTATCGTGGTGGTTCACCAATGCATAAAGCGATAATAAATGGCGACAAGGAAACCGGCGTGAGTATCATCTATATGGAAAAGGCTCTAGATAGCGGTTATATACTATCTCAAAAGTCTTGTCCGATCGATGAAACAGATGATGTTTTAGCGATTGAGAACAAACTAAGCCATTTAGGCAGGGACTTATTAATAGATACAATTGAACGACTTTTGCAAGAAGATATAATTGCCACACCTCAAAATGAAAATCTGGTTAGCTATGCTTATAATTTCAAGAATGAAGATTTGTTGATTGATTTTAAAAAAAGTGCAAAACAAGTATACGATTTAATCAGAGGAATGCACCCTTGGCCGATAGCTTATTTTTTAGTTGATGATAAGAAAGTTAAAGTGTTTAAATCTAGTTATGAAGATACGAATTTAAGCGATGTTATCGGGGAAGTAGTTATAGCTTCGAAGGATAGACTTGCGATTCAATGTTCATCAGGAATTATCAATCTTTTGTCTTTACAGTTGGAAGGAAAAAAACAAATGGAGATTAAAGATTTTATGAATGGCATCGGCAGAACAATGTTTTATAACGGTCTCATTTTGAAATGACATATTTAATATTGAAGGATATTATGTTATAATATTTAGTTAGAACGAAATCATATAAGGACTTTTTAAGTCGAGGTGAATTTTATGAACAAGAGTAGAAATCTTTTTTCTCGCGATGAAATGCTCAGAATGAATGTCGAAATGTTGAATAAAAGGGGAGTGAAACTTTCCGATATAGCTGAAATTGCTTTTCGTCAACAATCAAAATGGAATGATAAGATTTCTTATCAGGAATGTTTAGAATCGGTTGAAAAAATCCTGTCTTTGCGTGATGTTTTTCACATTTTGCAATTAGGTGCTGAAATTGATCGTTTGACTGAAGAGAATGCTTTTCAAGGACCGATTCAATCAATCTTGGCATCCGATTTGGGCATGTTCGGTATCGACGAATTGTTCGGTATTGAACTCGCTGGATTATATGGCACAATTGGAAAAACGAACTTTGGTGACATCGATGTCAACAAACCGGGAATCGTAGCTAAACTCAATTATGACGGCAAGGGTGACAAACCCGCATGTCATACATTCTTGGACGATATCGTTGGTGCTGTAGCCGCAGCTGCCTCAACACGTGTAGCTCAAATTGAAAATGAAATTGAAGCTAGAAAAGACCCGAGAATCATTGAAGAACCACAATTGTTTTAACATTTGATTTAAAAATTTGACGATTTGGAGGTGATGGCATGGATAATCGTGAAAAGACTCTTGATGAATTTTTTAGAAAAAATGATTCCTCAAAGAAGAATCGCGACTTAAACTCAATGAATACGAAAAACATTGATGATTACTTTGACCCATCATCTCGCAAGAAATATCGCAAAAAAGGATTTATTGAAAAAGTAGTTGATTTCTTTCACATCACTTCCCTTAAAAATAAGTTTGATGAGAATAAAGTCGCAGCGAATAAAAAACATTTAGAAGTATCAGGGAAAAAGAAATCACCGGGCTTGATTGGCAAGGTAGAAGACTTCTTTACCCAACGCTTCAGCTTTGAAGCTGGAGTTGACATTCTTGATGAAACTAGTGTTCTATACCGAAAAAATAGAGTAATCCGCAATATTATTTTTGTGACCAACATTGTATTTTTGTTGTTTACCATTATAGGTTCGGAAGGTTTGGACCGTAGCGTCAATTTGATTGTTACTTTTGTGATCTTTCTGGTCATGTTTTTTGCGGACAGATCCGTAAAAAAAATCACTTTGGAAAAACCATTGACTTTGCAAAAACAACAAATGGCACAATATATCAGTGGTATCTATATCCTGATGATGGCTGTAACTGTTTATATCAAACTGCGTTTGACATTGGGTGATACACAAGAAGGTGGATTTTTCTCCATAACTCAAGCAGGATATTCCTTAATTTATTTTGCTTTGGTAGTCATTGCCTTATATCAAGATCCGAAATTATTGAACGTTATCTTCAAAGTGACGATTGTCGTCATGACGATAATTCATGTGATTATTCTCTACCCATTATATAAGTACGCCAATAATTTTACCAATCTGTGGAATTTTCTTTCCGATAACAATGGTGCGGTTTTAATCGATATTTTCCTTAGAACCTTGGTTTTGGCAATCTTCATGATTGGGCTTTATTCCACAGTTAAGATTTCCGAAGACATCAATACCAAGAGAAAACAAGAATTATTGAAACGACAAGCGATGGAGAAAGATTTTAAATCAGTTGTTTCAGATGTCTTTGACGTGATATCGGTTTACAAACAACGAGGAGAAGAAACCGCAGAAAGGGATTTTGCCAAGGCGGCGAAAAGAGTTGCGGAAATGGCAGCTAAACTAGGTAATTTTCTTGGCTATTCCTCTAAACTTTGCCAAGAAATTTATGATTACTCGTTAATCCATATCAATAAGCAAGACATTTTGAATACCAATGATTTTGAGAACAAAGAACATTTGGAAGAAAACGATTATCATCGAATCAGGGAAAAAACAATTATCGGTTCTGTCATAATCAAGCGTCTGCAGTTGGACAAGAAAGCAGAAGACATTGTCAGGGCTCATTTTGAAAAGACATTCAATCAAGACTTCATCAGAGAGATGAATGGAATTCAAAATAATCGAGAATCGCAAGTAATATTGTTATCACATATTTACGACATTTTAAGACAACCAAGAAATTATAAACGTGAGTTGAAACATCAAAGAGCGATGGATTTAATCAGACTTGAATTCAATCCATATTTCGATCCGCAAATCGTCGATCGCTTTGTTAAGTACGCTGATGATTTTGAATCGCTTTATTACCACTTTACCCAGGAATAGGAGATTTTTATGTATAAATACTTCACTTCAGAATCAGTTACAGAAGGTCATCCGGATAAGATCTGCGATCAAATTTCCGATGCAATCTTGGATGCCATTCTTCAAGAAGATAAATATGCCCGAGTAGCCGTTGAAACGGTTGTTTCAACAGGCTTGGTTTTGGTGGCGGGCGAAATCACAACCAAGACCTATGTTGATATGCAAAAGATTATCAGGGATACAGTTGACAAAATCGGTTATAATAGGGGAAAGTTTGGCTTTGACGCCGATAACTTGGCAGTCTTGGTTTGTATCAACGAACAATCTCCGGATATCGCCATGGGCGTTGATGAAGCTTCTGACAAGGAACAGGGCGCTGGTGATCAAGGCATGATGTTCGGTTATGCCATCAATCAAAGTCCTGGATTTATGCCGATAACCCATTATTATGCCAATAAATTAGCTTTACAACTTGCCTATGTCAGAAAATCTGGCGTTTTGCCATACCTAAGACCTGACGGTAAAACTCAAGTCACAGCCGTATTTAATGAAAATGGAACCTGTGAATACTTTTCGCATATCTTGATTTCGAGTCAGCATGCACCGGAAGCTACCCAAAATCAAATCAGAAAAGACCTGATTGAAAAAGTTATTAAACCGATTATTCCTGAGCAATACATTACTGACAATACGGAAATTCATATCAATCCAACCGGAAGATTTGTTGTTGGTGGACCTTCAGGTGACTCAGGGTTGACGGGAAGGAAAATAATTGTAGACACATATGGTGGCAGAGCCCATCATGGTGGTGGAGCATTTTCAGGAAAAGATCCATCAAAAGTAGATCGTTCAGCCGCTTATATGATGAGATATATTGCTAAAAATATCGTTGCCAGCGGTTTGGCGGATGAAGCAGAAGTTCAAGTTGCTTACGCTATTGGCGAAGCCAAACCATTGAGTGTGGGAATTGATACTTTCGGAACCAATAAAATAGATGAAAATGATATTTTGGCCATCATCAACAAGCATTTTGATTTGAGGCCGAAAGCTATTATCGAAAAACTAGATTTACGTCGTCCAATTTATAAGCAAGTGGCTGCCTATGGCCATTTTGGACGTGATGACATCAAAGATTTGCCTTGGGAACAATTGGATATGGTTGAAGTTTTAAAACAATATCTGCCAAAGGATGTGAGGTAAATGCATTTGACTTTCTTCAGCAGTATTATCTTGGATATTGCGATATTTATCGCTGTAATGATGGTGATAACCGGCGTATCTTCATTTTTTATCATCAAGGACATTCAAAAAGAATATAAAAAGGTTTACAGAGCCCATTCCAAGTTTGAAATTGAACTGAGGAAATTGGTGAATCTAATGTACAAATTTATGGCTCATTCCAAACTTGAACCTTATAATGATGTGGTCATAAAACAATTGCCTCATGAAGAAAAAAGAAATCTCTTGAAAATAATCGATGAAGTATATGAGTCGGTCGATAAAGAAAGCGAAGAAACAAAGTATATTGTCGAAACATACCAAAATCTCGAAGAAATCAGAAGAACCAGAGATAGCAAAGTTATTGTTTTCAATCAAAAAATCACGCTTTTCCCTTTTAACTTTTATGTAAAAATTATGAAACTCGAGACTTTTCACACTTTCTTTGACAAACAATAAAAAAAAACATGTTAGCTAGGGTATAAATTAGCTAACATTTTTTATTGCTTTTGATTGTGATTATGAAAGGCGCTGATCCTTTATTTAATATTTTGTGTTCCATGCAGTCATAACAAGGACCAAGTTTTGAAGTGTATTCAATAACAGCGGCGATTTCTTCAGGATTATGTGGATATAAGACGATAACTATAATTCCCTCTTCCGCAAGAAGTGATATAAGGTGATTGAGAGAGTTTACAGTTGATGTTGAATTGGTCATCACGGTTTTGTCTGAAGCAGGCAAATAGCCGAGATTGTAAATCGCTGCGTCAATTTTCTCCTTGATATATTTAAGGATATTTTCATGGGAATCATTGATTAAGGTGACATTGATCTGATGATTATTTTCGAGCAGTGATCTGGTATTGTTAATGGCGACAGATTGAATGTCAAAAGCATACGTGTGATCAGACATCCTTGCCAGAAACAAAGTGTCATGCCCATTACCCATTGTCATGTCGACGCTCACTTTGACATGATGTTTTTCTGAGATGATTCGGTGAGCCAACTTATTTATATCAATCATTTTTCTTCACTGTCCTTAGATAATTTATTCTGGCCGCTCCGTAAACTCCGGCAATAATCATGACGCCGCCGATGATGTGATAATAATAGAGAGTTTCATGCATGAACAATGCTCCGGCAATTACAGCGACAATAGTTGATATATTGGCATAGATGCTGGAAACATGGGCCGGCAAAACTCCAAGAGAAAAATTAACCAAAAAGAAACCAACTATAGAAGCGACAATACCCAGATACAATATCGGTAGTAAAACTTGTAAATTGCCGAGATTGGCGAAATACATTGACAAAGAACCCTTGCTTATCAATTCAATAATATAAATGGAATTAAAACTAATGGCACCCATAAGCATCATGATATAAGTGATTTCATAAGGCTTGTGTTCCTTGGAAGCATTTCTTGAGGCGATATTGAATAGAGCGGCTGATATTACTGCCAGCAGCAATAATCCAAAACCGATTGAGGAAGATTCAAAGTTCAAACCAGATTTGAAAATTTGAATCAGTAAGACACCGCCAACACTGATTATGATAAAGATGACTTGAAGCGCTTTAGGTTTTTCTTTCAAGATGAAGCTAGAAAGAATAGTCACGAAAATCGGAATCAGAGCTATCATCAAACCAGCTTCGGCACTGGTGGTTTTTGCCAAACCATAAGTCTCAAACAAGAAGTAAAGCACGGGTTGAAAGATGGCGACCAGAATGATTGAAGGCAAAGCTTTTTTATTGATTTTGATTTTTATGACTTTTGTCAGTCTCAAAACTTCAAAGACAAGATATGCCAATAAAAACCGATAAGCTATCAAGCCAATCGGACTTACGTAAGCCAATGCGGTTTTTGACATCATGAAAGAAAAACCGAAAATAGTGGAAAAAAAGATTCCGGAAATATGCCCTGTTTTGTTCATGCATTTCACCTTTTAACAATCTAATCAAGAAGTCCCCTTCCTCTATAGGTAGCGGGATGAATTGATTTTTTTGTTTTTTTATTTGGAATATTATATATAAAATATGGTATAATATAAATATAATAAACA
>JAKPZU010000212.1 GCA_029559915.1 Bacillota bacterium | reverse complement strand
AATTACAGACTTTCTGACAGCTTCAATATTTTTGCTGAATCAGGCATTTCGCTGACTCAACAATCGTGGTTTATCCCTTTTAGATTAGGCATACGGCTAAGTATGTAAATCGGGAGTTATATCGAAATTTAAAAGTGTTTAAAATTCATTTAATTTTATAATTTATATTTATAAAAACGGTATCTTTATCGAAAAAATAAGCCCTTAAGCGTTGTTAATTTAAAATATCCAAAAAAGATCAGCAAACAACGTCGCATAAACCCAAGGTAACGTGTAAATACCACCCACAAATGGGCAAACAAATAACTTCAGCGAAGAGAAAAAAGGAAATACTGAACATTGAAACACTTGAGATGTTCGAAAGACTGATCAACAGGGATTCTAAACCGTATGCGCTTGACATGTTAGTCATGCCCGGTACGCTTGAGGACAAACACAAAAATTGTGATGCCATCCCTGCCCTTAGAAGACAGTTTAACCTCATATATTTATTATTGGAAGGAGAGCATGATGTAAAATTAGGAGCCGACCATTTAGTGTTAAATCCTAATGACCTTGTAATCGTTCCTGAAAATATGTTGTATGCAAGTGACCACATAAAAAATTGCAAAGGATATTGTATTCATTTTAAACCGGAGTTTCTGAAACCTCAATTAACCCGGCCTATTCATGAGGAATTCCCCTATTTTCATTTTGATGCACCCCACATCATTAATTTGAATAAAAAGGAAAGTAAAATTATTCAGCAAGCATTCAGAAACATTCTTGAAGAATACAATCGCCCTTCGCCGGAAAAAGATTTCTTGCTTTGCAATCTTATTCTCATTTTGTTGTTGAGAGTACGCGAAATATACAGGATTCGGGTAAAGGAATTAAAAAAGAACATAAGCAGACAAGAACAATTAGCCAATAGTTTCAGGTTGTTGGTTGAAAAGAAATTTATTGAAAAGAGGACAGTTAGTGAATATGCAGAACAGTTACATATTAGCCCTAAACATCTTTCTGATGTGGTAAGTGAGACTTTTGGACGATCTCCGCTGCAAATCATTCACGATATATTGTTGCTTGAAGCAAAAGTTCAGTTGAAGGCAACTGACAAATCCGTTTCGGAAATTGCATATTATCTGAATTTTGACGACCAGCCGCACTTTACTAACTTTATTAAAAAACGTACCGGATTTTCACCGCAGGAACTGCGAAAGAAGCTCTGATTTATACATGTCTTGCCGAATAATTTACAATCAGACGGCAAGATTGTTGTTTTTCTTTGTGCTATCATTTTAAAATTAAATATAATGGAAAAGACAACAAAAAATTCTAAGATGGCGGAATGGAAAAATTTTAATAATCCTGATGAAGTCCGTGAATTTCCGAAAGGCAGGCTTGAATTGGTAAATATTGGCGGAGCTACGATAGGGCGTGGTGTTTTTGAGCCAGGATGGAGATGGGCTACCTCTGTGCAGCCCATTGCAAATACACACAGTTGTGAAGCCCCTCACTTCCAGTTCCATGTGGCCGGTATCCTGCATGTAGTAATGGATGATGGAAGTGAGTTTGATCTGAAACCCGGCGATGTTTCTTTATTGCCTCCCGGTCATGATGCATGGACTGTAGGAGATGAAACGGTTGTTGTAATTGATTTTCAGGGTATGATCGATTATGCAAAACATTTATAAAAATTTTAATGACCTGGGATGAAAAAAGATACTATTGAAGCAAATGATGAAGAAACGACACGGCTGACAGTTGAAAGATTTAATTCGGCATTTAATCGGCATGACGTGGATGCTATCATGAGTCTGATGACTGCAAATTGCGTCTTTGAAAACACCAATCCGCCACCGGATGGATTGCGGATTGAAGGCGAAAAGGCGGTCAGAGAATATTGGATGAAGTTTTTTGCTAACAACCCTGATGCCTATTTTGAGGAAGAAGAATTAATTGTCACCGGAAATCGATGTGTTGTTCGGTGGATATATCGAAAGACCAAAGATGGGAAGCCCTGGCATCTGAGAGGCGTGGATGTTTTTAAAGTTGAAAATGGAAAAGTGGCAGAAAAACTGGCATATGTAAAAGGGTAAATTATTCTGTATTTTTCCAACAGCATTCTGATCTGCAATATGCATCAGAGACATTTAATTTTCATATCCTTATTTGAACTTTACATTCAAATGACAAATGCTACTTTTTTATTAAAAGGTTGGTTTTTTAAAGCATAGTAATATAGTATAAATTGATAAAAATATTCAATCAAAACAAGGAGACAAACTGATTTTTTTGGGGTTGACTCTTTTTTTATTCGGTCTTGCCGTCGGACTGTTTGTTCAAAACATGTCAAATCCTCGTATGGCTCTTTCAGCTCACCTTGAAGGTGTAATGAACGGTATGTTTTTAGTAATACTCGGACTTATCTGGAATCAACTGATACTTTCTTCAACAGCTCTAAAAACAACATTCTGGTTGGTAATTTATGGAACATTTGTAAACCTTATAGCAGTAATTATTGCTGCCATGTCAGGAAATGGAAAAATGATGCCAATTGCCGGTGGACAAGAAGGAACAAGAGCGATAGAAGGACTGATTTCATTTTTGCTCATTTCTCTTTCTTTATGCATGCTTGCAGTATGCATCATAGTTTTATTTGGATTTTATAAACACATGAAACAAAAAACTGTCGAGCAATGATTCAAAACATTTGTCTCAACCATTATACATGATACACACATAACGACACAATGAATTCTCCTGCAGCCGGCATTCAGGTACTAGAATATTCTCTCCGACACTTCCTTCATATTTTCCCGATTTTTAGTTCTCAGGTAAGGCCGGAATGAATCGTAATCATTTTCCCAGCAATATTTTCCTTAGATTTAAAAAAAGTAGGTTATTTTAGAACCTGAATCCTCGCAATTCAAGTTCAGATGATAAAATTTACCCCCTACCTCTTGATTCTTCTACTGATTTCCTGTACAGATCCTGATACTCCGCCACAAAAAACTCAAAAGCAAATCACGGACTTTGTAGATGCCTACTATACGTCATCTCAATATGAAACAGATGATCAGAGCAGGGTCTCTCTGTTGCGGGCAGTGAAAGGAACAGACTTGCCCTATGTCGGCCTGGAGTGTCCTACCTTGCAAAGACCGTATATCGCCCATGGTGAACTCGTGTTTACCAATCAGCCTAATGCTAATTTTAAGCTACTGGACCGCCAAAACGATGATCCTTATTCCCTTCCCGAAGAGCAAACCATTGTATTCAGGAAGATGCCCGGCACAGACTGGGAGGCGATCATCAGCGGGTGGGGCAACTATTATTTGGGCTTTGCCGGGATTAATGACGTCCGGGCTCTCCGGCCTGATCTTTACTTTGGCATGAAGGTCCCGGTAAAGTATTATGAATTGGGCTTCTTTCATGTGCGGTACGACCGGGAAGCTGACGGCCGTGGAAAAGCAAAACTCTGGTTTAACGGTGATTATTTCGGAGAGGTCGTGAGTCCTGACGACAGCTGGAGTCGGCGCCTTGGATATGGCGTGGGCATTGAAACCAATTCAACCGATTTTAACTGGGTAGCAACAATGTTCACGGAGCGCGGTATGACGGATGCTGAAAGAAATGAATATTTCGAAGCAGTGAAAAATACGTATTCTGTCGGCACTATTCCCGACCTGCCCTATGCGAGTGACATCAATATTGTCGAATCCAACGGCAAGTTAACGGCTGCATATGCCTACCATGGAAAGGCAAGTGAGGATAAGGCCAAAACGGAATTCCAATGGTGGCAACTGTCTCCTGATCTGTCTAATCAGAAAATGATAAGCACTGATGCCAATATACCGGTACAGCCCGATGTCAAAGTATGCGTGAAGGTGTATGACACACAAGGCAGGAGCTGGATGTTTATTTCCGGAAATTACCGGTAAATGATTGCAGGAAGTGTAATATTACAGGCAGGTATAAAAAAACGGAGCAAGCCTGACTGTTTCGACTCAAAAATGGAGACTTTGCAACCAGACAACTAAGCAGACTTTAACCGGAGAGTTCTTTAACAACTTGACACAGACCAACGATCCGATGCGCATTGTCGGCCTGCTATACGTAGTTTTAATAGACCGTTTGTCTGTAAAAGTTGATATATTTACATTAAATGAGAATTGATATGAACAAGAAAGCAATTAACGGGCTGAATGCTGTTTTGGCGGAGCAAGGCAAGACCAACAAATGGCTTGCTGAAAAACTCAACAAACACGAAAAAACAGAATTTACAAGTTACGATTTACGAATGACGATATACGAATGACGATTTACGATTTAGCGATTTACGATTATGCAAGAACAAATTAAGAAACGAACGAAACAAGCCGGTTTGGAAGTAATCAAACTAATTGATGAATTGCCCGGTAAGCCTTCTGCATGGGCTAATTCAAAACAAATCATTCGGAGTTCAACATCAATTGGTGCAAATTATCGGGCAGCCTGTCGGGCAAAATCATCGGCCGATTTTATTAATAAATTAAAAATAGTAGAAGAGGAAGCGGATGAAACACAATATTGGCTGGAAGTTTTAGAAGAAAGCAAACTTATTAACTCCGGACGGATTGAAACAATAAAAAAAGATGTGAATGAAATCGTTTCCATCGTTGTGGCATCCATCAAAACAATGCGGTAAAAAGAAAATCGTAAATCGTAAATCAAAAGTCGTAAATGGAAAAACTGCTCACAGATACACACTACAACACCTGGCTTTCGCTACTTGATGTGGAGCTGGAAAAAGTATTTGAAAAAATTAAAGCTCGTGAATGGACAGCAGAAAATTTCAAATTCGCAACAGCCGTATCGGTAATGTCTTCATCAAAAATTGAAGGTGAAACACTTGAAGTAGATAGTTATGTAAAGCATAAAATGCTTGATGTAGAATATCTGCCTAATCTCACCGAAAAGCCAAATGACTTATATGCTGCATATGAATTTGCAAAAGACCACACCTTATCAAAAGAACATTTTCATACTTGCCATTCAATCGCAACGTTGCATTTATTGACCGAACAACAAAGAGGCCAAATAAGAAAAGGTAACATGTTGATAATGGAGCAACAATCACAGCGTGTGGAATATGAAGCAGCATCTGCTCAAATGGTGCAAAAAGAATATGAAAGATTTTGGAGTGAGTTAAATAATTTAATAGAGCTTAATCTAAAAATTGAAGAAGCCTTTTACTATGCATCGTTGATTCATTTGGTGTTTGTGAAAATTCATCCGTTCAATGATGGCAATGGCAGAACTGCAAGATTGCTTGAAAAATGGTTTCTGTCTTCTAAATTAGGAGAAAAAGCCTGGTATATACCCAGTGAATTATACTACTACAACAACCTGAAAACATATTATCACAATTTGGCTCGTGTTGGATTGGTTTATGAAGAATTGAAGTATGAAAGAGGAATACCTTTCCTGCTCATGCTTCCAAATTCATTGACGATTTACGATTGACGATTGACGATTGACGATTGACGATTGACGATTTTAGATTGATGATTGAATGATTGACGAATATGCAAGAACAAATTAAGAAGTGAACGAAACAAAATGATTTGGAAGTAATCAAGCTAATTGATGAATTACCCAATAAACCATCAACCTGGGTTATTACAAAACAAATTATCCGCAGTTCAACTTCAATTGGAGCCTGTTATTGGGCATCATGCCGGGCAAAATCATCAGCAGATTTTATAAATAAACTGAAAATTGTGGAAGAAGAAGCCGATGAAAACCTATATTGGCTTGAAGTTTTAGAGGAAAGCAACTTCATTAAATCGGAGCGAATTAGTGCAAATAAAATGTAGTAGCTCCTCTTTTTTCTGATTATTTTTGGAATTTTCGCTAGGGTGGCGCATTGACGAAGTCAGGACAAGGCAGGAGCCGGATGTTTATTTCCGGAAATTACCGGTAAATGATCTGTATGAGTTATGCTTTAATCAGGCAACAACTAAAACATTGCCCGTAATCAGATAGAATATATTTTCTCCTGTTTTCTACTCTTATTTTAAGGGATTTTTCAAAAGATGTTGATTCTATGTGAATTATAATTCCAGTGTCCATCTTTTGGGAGTCCCGATGAATCAAATTACGCCCATCCGCCTTACCTTTTCCTCCACGTCCAACATAAATTTCAAAAGTTTTTTTTCAGAATGCAAATAGCTTGCATTGGCGCGGCTAACTTTGAAAGCGTAAAGACACAATAATGTCGAAAGACGCAAAAAACATATATAAATAAAAAACAAATACCATGAAAAAATTAATCCATTTAATGTTACTGTCAGGGTTTATGCTGACTTTACACACAACCATTAAGGCTCAAATAACTTATTCCAGGGATTGGATGGGCAATACCGTTGCAAAAGATAAATATGGTAACACCATTGCAACGGGATCTAAAGACTGGCAGGGTAACTTTGTCTGGAAAGATGAATATGGAAATGTCATTCAGACAGAATCAAAAAACTG
>JAKPZU010000202.1 GCA_029559915.1 Bacillota bacterium | reverse complement strand
GGGCGGGTTTCAATGTTCTCTTCTTCCATTTTCAGCCGCAACTCTTCCCGAGTGAACCCGGCTTCTTGTGGATCGATAATGATGCAAGTAAGCCAATAGTTGGAGTTGAAATCGTCGTTAGGATTTGTATGAAATGTAATTCCCGGCAAAGTCTTCATTAGTTTGCGGTAGAGTTGATTAATTTCTCTTCTTCGTTGGATATGATCTTTCAACACAAACATCTGCCCACGCCCGATACCTGCACAAATGTTGCTCATGCGGTAATTGTACCCAATATGTGAATGCTGATAATGCGGCGCCTTATCCCGTGCCTGCGTGGCAAAAAACTTAGTACGTTTGGCCTCCTGTGAACGGAAAATGCAAGTATTACACCATTAGAAGAAACCGCCCGGTGTGAGAGCATGCCGGGTGGTGTGAGAGGGCGGGGGAGTAATCCCCCTACCTAGTCGATTCCGCTGTTATATGACCGAACGAAGCGAGGCAAGGACACGAAGTGTCCGCAGAGTTTTGGGGGCGAACATAAAATAAAAAATCAAGTTTTTACAATTAAGCATTGTGAACCTGATAATTCAATAATTGGCTCGGGTTTATCTTTGAAAAATTCATCAAAAGCTTTTTTAACACCAGGAGCAGAAATATAATCATGTGAAATAATTATACCGCCTTGGTTCATTCGTGAATAAAAAAAAATTAAACAATTAAGAGTGCTTTCATATGTGTCTACATCAAGATTGATAAATGAAAACTTTTTGTCTTTTACAGGTTCAGCCGTAGCTGGAAATACGCCTTTGTAAAAATAGACATTCTTATATTTTTCCAAATAACTTTTAACATCTTCTAATGATGCTGTAAACTGCCCCTTAAAAAAGTGGGATTGATCAATTTCATCGACTTTAGGGATGCCTTCGAATGTATCAAATAGATGTAAGGTTTTGTTTCCCTTTGCCTCACAAATAAGTTTTGCTGATCCACCCTTATATACACCAACCTCGGCAATATCTCCTTTAACTTTTTCTGTTCTTTTCACAGCCATAAATATTTGATATGCTTCGTTGAAAGCTAACAACATCTCTGTCTCGCTTGCAATTTTCTTTATCAAATTGAAAACATTTGATCGCTCAGGATCATTATAAGAGATTATTATTTCATTTCTGCTGAATGGAATTGCATAGCCTACAACTCTTTCGAGAATTCTTATAGGGAAGTATAATACTTTATTGGTTGCTAACCATCTTATAACTCTTTTTACAAATTCTTTCATAATATTAAATGATTTCACGTTATTTATTAATTTTTTCAAAATGATCCCCTTTAAATTTCATATAACGGAATCGGGCTATACGAAGTCGGCGATAGCCGATTTGGGCGTAGCATAGCGAAGCCGTATAGCCCGTGTTATATGACCTGAACGAAGTGAGAGCAAGGAGCAAAGCGACGAAGCGTTCCGCTCCGAAGCTACCGTTAAATAATGTTATTTTTGATTCCACATTTCTCACACAATTTCTTTGATTTTTCCTCAAGTTTCTTCTGATATTCTTTTGATGGTGCAAAAAAATATATTTTGGCACAAGCTCCAGATAATGCTTTTCCAAAAATTTGTAATAAAGCGTCTTATATTCCGTCGGACCTTTACCAAATAAAGTTAATCCACCAACAAAAATAAAATCAGCCTCATATTCATTTACAGTTCTTATCGTTTCCTCGAGTTGTTCTTCAGAATCTGATAAAAATGGCAACACTGGAATAAAACATACTCCTGTAAAAAATCCCTCTTCTTTGCATCTTTGTTTGTTTCACTCTAAAAGTATACCGGTATTTCAATCCAAAAGTATACCATTTTAATTTAATCTCTAAGTTTGTTTTATATTTTTTTGGGTTCCCCCCAAAAAATATAAAACGGGTGCTCTTATTTTTACTAATGTTTTCATTTTTCACTCATCATTTGTCTGGTTTGTTCCAATCTGTACGATTCTTCTTTTTTATGTAAAGCTTTACATAAAAAAGGCAGAAGTTATAGAATGACAAACAGAAAAACCATTATCAATAGGGAACTGTAGAGAAAAATGAACAGAAAAAAGAACGTAAAAAATGAGAATATTATCGAATAAATTATCTTTGCAATTGCTGTTATGATTTTTACCGAAAATGCTGTATTTCCAATTATCATTAACAAACGTTTATTCTAAAAGTTCAAACCGGTTTTTGACGAAATCTTTCACCTGTTCCAGTATATCTAACATCAATTGTTGCTTTTTGCCTAACAAGTTCAGCCCCTCAATTATTTCATCGGTAACAAAAGGATACTCATGAGTAACATGGTTGATTACTTTTTACCCGGTCGCGAATGATCGAGCGGTAAAAGCTTTCTTTTTGTCTCGTGTTGGCATTGTCAAAGATAACATCGATTTTCCGATCGCCGATTTTTGTTTTGAGTTCCGCCAGAAACCACACTTTTGCCTCAAGAGTCAATACCTCCTCGTTTTCGTTGCATATAAACAGGTCAATGTCCCCGCCTTTTTTCCTATCGTCGGTTCTCGAACCAAATAGGTAAACGGAGGTTTCGTCCCCGAAATGTTTCTTCGCCAATTTATTTATGGTGTCTATTTCAAATTCGTTTAAATGCATACCGCTTCGCTGGAGGATAATTTTTATGCGTCATTCCTCTTTTTTTGTTAGATCGGTTGGTCGAAGAAATCTTGGTTTAAACTTTCTTAAATCGCTTTACGTTAGTTGATAATATCGCATGATTTCGTCGATTTCTTCTTTATTTCCTCTCTCCAACACCCTGTTGATAACAGTTGTTTTATTTTTGTTCCGCTTTCATTTTCTTCTTGGTTTGTTTTTAATTGATCAATTGCAGAAATAAAGAGAGTCGTAAAATCTATAAAACCAATTCTTTAATCGTTGAAGTAAATTCTTTTGTCAATGCGATTAGTTCTTGCATTATTTCATGATCGAAATAAATAAAGTCATCGTAATCACCACTGTGCCTTTTTTCAAAAAGAGTATAATAGGTGGATGCCCGGTTAAATAGCAATTCTGCTTCTTGAATAGCTTCATCTGATCGTTGACACCTATAACTGATTAACGCTTCAATGTTGTTTTTATTCATTTTTCTTTCATAAAGCGATGCTTTCGTTTATAATGTTGATTTGGAAAGGTGTTTTGAACGGTCTTCCTTCCCAATTTTTTTCAAAACGATCATTGGGCTGATAGGAACACCTGTTTCCATTTCTATTTCATAAAGCGGTATAGTAATTTGCTGTTCTTCTTTTATCGATAGCCGATCTTTATCGACGATGATCAGCAAGTCGATATCGCTGTCCGGCCTGAAATCTCCTCGGGCTTGACTTCCGTACACAAAACTTTGCGCCTCAGGAGCAACACTCTGCAACGTTTCTTTAATTTGTTTTACTATTTCGTTCCTGTTTTTCATTGTCGTCTCTATCAAGTTGCCTTATCGCTTTATGCAAAGACAAACATTTAAATTTATGCTTAACTATGTGTCCTGGTAAAGTTAGTAATTCCACTCAATAGCTTTTAAACTATCGTTATATGAAAAACTATTATCTTCATAATCGGCAGAAATTCTCAATTTCCTTAATTGACCTATTGTTTTATTTATAACGCGAAAATCGTCCGGATTGTTTTCTTTGATATACTTTTGAATTTC
This sequence comes from Bacillota bacterium, assembly GCA_029559915.1. Lineage (GTDB taxonomy): Bacteria > Bacillota_I > Bacilli_A > Izemoplasmatales > Hujiaoplasmataceae > UBA2289. The sequence goes on along the minus strand of JAKPZU010000202.1, from coordinate 472 downwards.
GTTAATCAGTGTTTCGTGACTGCCTTTTATGTTTGCTTTATTACTTTTCTGCCTGTCTATGATAAAATTCAAATCAGTTTCTGATTTCATTGTGGTTGGTGATTAGAGTTTGGTGATTAGAGTTTGGGAATTGAAGGTTGGAGGTTGGTGACTGGTGGTTGGCGGTTAGTACATATCCCTGATGACGTTGGCAAGGCGTTCTATATCCTTGTCGGTGAGGGTAGGTCCCGAAGGCAGGCAAAGGCCGTTGTCAAACAACCGCCCCTCCGTATTGTCGCCGTAATAAGGACAATCCGCAAACACCGGCTGCAAGTGCATCGGCTTCCAGAGTGGGCGGGTTTCAATGTTCTCTTCTTCCATTTTCAGCCGCAACTCTTCCCGAGTGAACCCGGCTTCTTGTGGATCGATAATGATGCAAGTAAGCCAATAGTTGGAGTTGAAATCGTCGTTAGGATTTGTATGAAATGTAATT
>JAKPZU010000066.1 GCA_029559915.1 Bacillota bacterium | reverse complement strand
TTCAATTTCACATCTATCTTCTTGTGAGAGCAAATCTTGTATCATCGTTTCACGGTCAAACATTTTACCACCTCAAAATTTTTGTTTAATCAGTCTTGCTCTGAAGCCCAAAAGCTCATCGCTTGACATCATAGTTTGTTTCTTATAAATTTTTGATTCGAGAATGACTCTATCAATTGCCATGTCTTCACACATATCATCATCAAGACACTCAACATCAATTATCAATCTGAATCTTCTTCTTGGCCTTGCTCTTATTTTCCTTTCTTCCTCTTATTTCTGTTTGTTTTTCTTTTCAAACTCCTCCAACATTTCTGAACATATATGTCCAGGTGGGCCAACTTCTGGGTAATAATACTCACCACAATATTTACAATAACATTTACTGTCATCGTCATAATCGGTGAACATTATTTATCAATCTCTTTGATACCTGTAGAACCAAATCCACCTTGTCCACGATCAGTTTCATCAAGAATTGGAACTTCAATAAACAACGTATCAACGTTCTTTTCAATCATGATTTGAGCAACGCGCTCACCTGGATCAATTGCGAAGTAATCCTTATGTTTGTTGTTGCGCAGTAGAATCTTCAACTCACCACGGTAATCAGAATCAATAATTCCAACGCAGTTCATCAAATTGATTTCTTTCGTACCATGACCAGAACGGCTGAAGACTTTTGCGTGATATCCTTCTGGAATAGCCATTGCAATACCAGTGCTGATAAAAGTCCAAGTCTGTGGAGCGATGAAATAAGTTCCACCATGAGTTTCACTAACACCAGCATAAATATCAAAACACGCGGCTGACTTTGATGCTTTGACTGGCATCTTTGCTTCTGAATTAAGTTTCTTGAATTTAACAATTACTTGATTATTCACAGTGCAATACCCATTTCAATTATTTTGGAAATTTCAGTTCAAGCTGGAAGTTTTCCTGGCATGATTTGATATTGCATCATATCAGGATTAATTCCTTCAAACTTATCAGCATCATTATTCCACTCGAACATATATTCATGAATATCATCATAAGCAGAATTGATATCAAGAACTTGTTCAACTGTTAATCCATCAGCGTCGTGGATATTCAAGTTCGCATAATATGTATTCACTTTTTCAAAAAGAGGAACCATATTGTGATCATCAGGAATCAGAAAAAATCTTACGCTTTCTGGAATCTCATTATAAATGACAAGAGTCTTTGACATTTTGTTACCTTATCAAAAAGCAGAATCAGTTTTTACAACGTTGCCTTTTTCATCAAACTGGCATGAGCTGTTTGCAATTCTTCCAACGCAATCACGAAGATAAATCCCATTAACAATCGTTTGATTGAAAGCATTCTCAATTGGACATTCGCTGGTATCTTTTACAAGAGACTCAAGCAATTTTGTTTTCATGAATTTGTTTCCAGCGTCAAACAAATCTTTATTCTGATCAGTTTTTACAGCGGCGCCAATTTTGATCAAAAATTCAATTTGGGTATCAACAAAGTCAGAAACTCTGGCTTGTAGTTCATTCTCGCACTTCAAGCCTTTGTCATCGTAAAATTCATAACTTTTATGTTCAATCTTTTTCATTTCAGTTCTCCTTCAGTTCAGAGCGTCTAATATATAAGATAAAAAACTGAATTAAAATACCCTACGATTTACCACGTCTATTAATGACCAACCTTCAACTTCTCCAGTGATAATATCACCATCTTTGGTCATGTATTTAATTCGCAGCATAACAACATCAAGATTGTGGCGCTGGATAAAACTGAGAGCAGACATGATTGGCAGTTCCAATGTTGACTTCTTGCTCTTCATGTGCGGGAACAACATCACGGCTTCCATCTTCAAAACGTGAACGCGGCCGTGGGAGAGTTTGATTGCATCATCTTCATAGAACCCAATTTTGGAATATCGGCATGAAGAGTTCATACAGAAATACTTTTTTGTTATTAAGTTGTTATTTTTGTACTGTTCCATGTCACTCAAGCACGCGCAACGTATATCTGTCATTATTTTATCCTTTTATGCGCCTATTAGAAGATAGTAGGGGAGTAAAGCGCCTTACTCCCTTCTTTACCCCGTCTATTTTATCGAATATCCTTATATAATCTAGTCATTCGCAGGTATCGCCTTTTAAAACAAGTAAGAAGCGGCCTATACTAGATAGCTCGGCCTTTATATAAAGAAATAGGACAGGTATGGATCAAGCTCAACAATATTTGAAACTTCTGGATCCAGAAGCAGAAAAGTTTTTGTTTGCTTGCTACGATTATCGCAAGATAATGAAAGCAAGACAGATATATGGCACTTATGAAGGAGCACGACCAAAATTAGAAGCAAACAACAAAGATGTATTTTGCGTTTATGTAACAGTAAACGAAACTGAAGGCGCAGAGCGCAAGAAAGACAAAATCAAACGCGCCAGAGCAATTTGGGTAGAAGATGATTCTGTTGTAGAAAAACCAAGAGAAGATTGGCCACTTGAACCTTCAATGGTTATCCAATCATCCCCTGGAAAGTATCATTATTATTGGCTTACTTCTACCACCAAATTGGATGAGTGGGATGAAGTAATGGCAACCATGGTACAAGATTATGGTTGTGACAATAAAGCAAAAGATTTGGCGAGAGTCTTGCGCCTACCTGGATACAATCACAGAAAAGATTTAAACAAACCTTTTTTGTGCGAGATTATCAAAGCAAGCGAAAAGCGCTACAAGTGGTTTGAAATCAAATCTGTATTCAAGCCAAAGACAAAACAACAGAAGAATGAAGAACGCGCCAAAGAGAATGCAAAGCATGATCCAAAAGCGGCGACAGAATATTCTGAATCAGCTTCAATTCGCGCACTTCTTAATTCTGAGAATTACCACGGCAGTTTAACAAGTATTGCAATGTCGCTCACCAACAAAGGTGTAAGCAGAGATTTGCAATATATGACGCTGTTTGGTTTGATGCACAAAATCCCTGTTGATAAACGCAGACCAGAATGGGAAGCGCGTGTATCAGAACAACACTTGTATGAGTGTATTGATTCTGCAATAACCAAGAAAGAAAAAGAAGATGAAGATTTCAAAATTGACGACCTCAAACAAAAAGATTTGGCCAAAGCTGGAATGGCAATGGCGGCTTCTCCTGTTGAGTTTCCTCCTGGTGTTATGGGTGACTTGTGCCAAGAAATTTTGGAAATGGCTCCTTATGAAAATAGAGAAATCGCCTTGGCTGGAGCAATGTCCTTGGTGGCAGG
>JAKPZU010000162.1 GCA_029559915.1 Bacillota bacterium | reverse complement strand
TCTGCGACCGAGCTTTCCGACTTTCAAAGCACCTTTTGCAATCATTCTTTGAATTGTTCTTTTGCTTGCTCCTAATAGGGTGGCAGCTTCATCAACGCTAAGAAATTCTTTTTGCTGAATAGCAGAATCAAATTTTTGATGTTCCGGCTCGACTTGCTGAGGTTGTAAAACGGATTGAATTTTTTCGTCCCGTTTCATTTTCTTGTAATGCCTGCTGTTACAGGTGTGATTACAATAGCGAGTGTAAAGAGTTTTGGCTTCAAATTCTTTACCGCAGTACTCGCAAATTTTCTTAAAAGTTAGGTTGCTGCTCATAATGTCCTTTTACGTCTATAATTGCCTGTAAGCGACTAAATATGTCTTAAAGTGACATCATTTCGCCTGTTTGTTGCCCGGCAACTATATTATTTTTCATGGGCAACAATCTGGCAACAAAGATAGGTAAAAAAAAGGAAATTGGGCAACAAATAAAAGAAAATAATTTACTTAATTGCTAACAAAAACAGGCTGTTGGAAAAAATGAGAAAGATAATTACTTTCCTATACAAAATGTAAAGTAATACTGATTATCAGTTAATTATATATTTAGGGCAACGAATGGGCAACAAAAAAGCAAATATCAACTGAAATCGTATAGCAAAGATAAGAAGAATTTTAGTGTTTTATTGATAATAAAAAAGCCCTTGATTTTCACCAAGGGCTCTGTTCAAATTCAGGTTTCTACTACTTAACCTTGCTGGCTAAATCAGCACCTGCTTTGAATTTAATCACTCTTTTTGGCATGTTCGATACAAATTGAGTGTAGTCAGTTGTTACAACGTGTAATGCGGTCATTGCATCCACCCAGTCAGATGGTGCTACCACAGAAGCTGCTCCATCAGCACGGGTTGCAACATCAGGATAAATCATTGCTTTGTTGGTAGTGCAGTTGAATAACACAAAGGTTAATGAGCTTGCAAGCTCATCAGGATTTTGTGTATTTGGGTCCCAAGCAATATCCATAACCTGGTTCGGCTGTCCGGTTAAAGTTACACTATTTAGGGTGCTACCATCAAAATCACAGAGAACAACTTTAGTATGGTCAATTACAGGTGGGTCACCTGCAAATGCATTTTTTACGTTGATACTTGTGATTTTGTTGAAAGGTGACATCTTACGCAAACTACCGGCATAAACATCATTTATGAGAGGCAAAACCTGCCTTACAAGGTTAACAGTTGTTGCAAACTTGTTTCTTTGTGTTACCTGTCCTACCGTTTGAGGATTTTTTACTTCAATCGGTTTTGAACGCATTACATTTTTCCCAAACTGTTTTGAGAATACGGCAGTACCGAATTTCTTTTTGGTTCTGCCAGTGATCGGATTTTGTACAATAGCCATCGTTATTAAATTTAAAGTGAATAATTCTTTTTAATTAAGTGGACTTGATACGGACTTGGTACGGCTTAAATACCTTGTTGAACAAATCCATTACAAAAATAGTATCAAATGCACCTGAAAACAACTAATTCATTGATATTGAGATGGTAATGTATGCTTATGCTTTCTTTTTCTTCAAATTGTTCAAAAATGAAAAGGGAGTTTTTAGCTCCCTTCTCTCAATTTGTAAGCTCGAATTTTTTTGAATGGTTTTCGATTACATCACTGCCGTATTTATTCCGGATGTATTCGATTGTTTTCGGGCTCTTGTTGGCACTTTTATAGTCAGGTGGTCGGTAATACCACATTACTTTTTTAGGTGCGAAATAAAAGCCTGTTTGCTTTAATTGCTGACGGTGTGGATAGGTATTGCCACTTAACCAAATCCAGTTACCTATTAATTCAATGGTAATGCCCTGCAAACCGATTATCTGGTCAATTATTTCAGGGTACTTGATAAATTCCTGTTGTTCCTGCTCTGTTTTCTCGGCAAACGAAAAGAAGGGATTTTTCAGGATGCTTTCATATTCGGAATTAATCTGCTGCATCGTGGCAGTTTCTCCGCCACGGTCGGGATGGTGCTTTAAAGCAAGTTCTTTGTACCGCTTTTTTACTTCATCTAAGGAAGTACAATCTTTAAAAAAATCTGTTTTCATTGCTATTGTTGATTAAATGTGAAAAATCGCTGTGAGCTTCGCCTGTGGCTCGCATAAAAAGAATAATTCATTAATGAAACCTTAGGCAACCAAAAAGCGGTGCGGTGGCTGAATTGCAAGGTTTTTGCGAAAAAAATACTACCCCCTGCACCTTTTAAAATCAAATAATATTGCAGGGGTGTGGAGATTTTTTTTGCAAAACCCGTAGGGCTTGACCTTGCAAGAGCGTGGGGGCTTATCTTTGCTCTAAGGTTTTATTAATGATACCGCTAATGTTTTTTGATTTTATTAAAGGGGATGCACCGCTGTTAATGCGAGGTACAACTGTTTCCGGTGGGTAAGTTCAGTGGTACAATGTTTCTACGGGCGAAGTGGGTCGGCTGTGATGTAGCTGAGCGGTGGAGGTTTTGGCGTGTGTTTTTGTTTTCAGGGCGGGGGAAACGGCAGGGATGGCAAAAAATATCGAACAAATCAGGGATGGCTGCAAAGTAGCAAGCTGCAAAACCTTAATGTAAAAATGATTAGTGGTGAAATGAACGGAACTGAAATGAAATGGAGCGTTGGTGCAGCGAAGCGGAACCATTAGCGGAATGGAATGGAAGTGAAGTGAATGAACCTCTAATATAAATAAAATTCTTGCTGCTTGATGCTTTGCATTGGGTGGGCTTTGTTCTGATATTTTTTAGGGTTGGCAGCCGTTTCCGAAGGGCAGGCACAAAAACCATGACAAAACCGAAGGGATGGAGTGTGACGGATAAGGGATAGCCAAGATTGCCCATCAAGGGCAAAAAAGAAAAGCTAAATCGAAGGTAGAATGCTCGAAGTCCGGCGTGGGTGGGCTGTGCGGCTATTTAACATAATGTGCTTATAGGACAGCCGAATTATGATATTTATACCGCTGAAAATAGGCTGCTCCTATAAGATCACGTTATGTTAATATAGCTTTGGGTTGTTTTTTTTCTGGCACAAGCGGAACGGTGGTGGTGGTTGGAGTGAAGCGACTTTTTGCTTTTGAGCGGTGGCGTAGCTCTTTGCAACCGCAATGGAGCGATAGCGGAATGAGGATTGCAATGTGCTACAGTGCGGTGGCATTGCAAAAAGTGTGACAGAAAAAAACAACAGAAGGGCTGGCGTGGGGAGTGGCTATAAAAGACAGTAAAGCCCGCAACGCTTCATTTTAAGTGAGGGCGATGGATTTTATAGACACGAGGGGTAATGGTTATTGAAATGCCTCTTTAACCATATTTTCAAGTTCAGATTTGTACTTGCCAAAAACATTAGCAGTACGGTGTTGGAAATCAGAAACGATAAGACCTTTTAATATGATCTCTGCCGTTTTATTGAAGTGACGAAACGACTTTGCATCAAACTGTTTCCTGATTTTCTTTAATTCATCGACATAGTCATAAGTACAAGAAGACATATCTGGCCATATTAATTCAAATAAATCAACTGGAATATTTTCTTCATTTGTTTCTATCTTAGAAAAGAAAAGCGGAAGAACAACCCCATTGTATGAAAAATCAATTCCAAAACATTCAAGACCATTTTTAGCAATAAGTTTAGGTTTAACATCATCTATTACTTCTTTTGAAATAATCATTCTCATTCCTGATAGCTTTGATTTTTCAGATGTCCAATATGCTCTGGCAACCCCAAGCCCCACAGGATTTATTATTTGTTGATTATTTACAATACCTGCTAAATCTGAAAACCTTACTGTCCAGTCTTTAACAATACCACCACGAACAAGTGGCGTATATTCAGAGCCATCAGTTATTCCAGAATATAAACCAAACGTATCATTATATATGCGTTCACAGGAATAAAGTAAAGCTAATAGATTAGTGCTTTCCAAATAAAAACAATCACTAAATGATTTGATGAATATTTTATCCACAATCTTGCTGTTAATCTCATTTATCGTGATTGATAATGTTGTTGCAAGATTAGAATAAATGCTGTTGAGAATATTGATCTTTTGGTCAATTGACTTTGTGGTATCTTTCACTGTATATTCCGAAATTAATTGCCCCCCCATTCCGAAATAATTGACCCCCTGTTCCGGACAATTGACCCCTTAGGAAATGGTATTTTTGTCTGACATTCCGGCATTTTGACCCCTCTGTTAATAAAATGTTGACTGACATTCCGGCAAATTGACCCCCCTGTGATCGTTGAGATTTTCTTTTGTTGGAAAAATATGCGATGGCAAGAAGGACAATAGAAATGGAAGTTAAAAAACAGATCAGCATTTTACAGGGTCTTGGATATGGGAAGAAGACTATTGCACGAGAGCTGGGTTTATCAAAGAACACTGTTAAGAGTTATCTTGATTGTTGTACAGGGAGTATCGAAGGGGATCAATCTGACGAATCCCGAAGGAAAGATCTACACGATTATTTACCCTACTGTCAGAGCGAGCTTCCACGTAAGGGAGTAACACGTCAGATATTATGGGCAGAGTATCGTGGCCGTTATCCCGGAGGATACAGCTACAGTCAGTTTTGTGAGTATTTAAAGCAATATCTTGATCGAAAGGATGTCTCACTTCATATTGAGCAGCAGCCCGGAGACAAGCTGTATATTGATTTTGCAGGCTCAAAGATGTCCATCGCTGATCCATACACTGGAGAGATAAAAGAAGTTGAAGTCTTTATTGCTGTTTTAGGATATAGCGGAAGAACATATGTCAGAGCTTGTGAGAGCCAGCGGAAAGAAGACTTTTTATCCTGTATTGTAAGAGCATTAAATTACTTCGGAGGCGTTCCAAAGGTTCTTGTACCAGATAATCTTAAGTCTGCGGTGGATAAGGCTAATCCCTACGAAGCAGAAATAAACAGGGATCTGCTTGATCTTGGGAATCATTATGACATGGCCATCCTACCTGCACGAAGTCTCAAGCCCAGAGATAAGGCATGGGTTGAGAGGATGGTCCAGATTATTTATACCCGGATTTACGCACCACTTCGAAACCAGGTATTTACTAATCTTGATAATCTCAACGATGCCATTATCGAAAGACTTGAATCTCATAATGATCAACCACTTCAGGGGAGAAAAGAGAGTCGAAACATACTTTTTGAAACAGAAGAAAAACAACACCTCAATCCGCTTCCACATGATTACTGGGAGCTGAAGGAATATCTTCAGGTTAAGGTTATGAAAAACTGCTATGTTCAACTCCACAGGGACAGACATTACTATAGTGTACCATACCACCATATTGGACAGAAAGTAAAGCTGGTATATACTGCAACATATGTTGCCGTCTACTTGCATGGGGAAAGGATAGCGTATCATCTGCGAGATCGATCTCCCTACAAGTACACAACTGTAAAGGAACATCTTCCCTCAACCCACCAGTTTGTTAGTGAATGGAACCCTGGAAAGTTCATTGAATGGGCAGGGCACATTCATACTGATGTTGAGTCTTACATAAGAAAAGTGCTTGACAATAAATCATATCCTGAGCAAACATACCGAAGTTGTGTGGGGATTTTATCCTTTGAAAGAAAAGCCGGAAAAGACAGGCTTATTGCTGCTTGTCAGAGAGCTTCAAGCTTCGGGGCATATAATTACAAAGTTATCGCACAAATTATTGGTAGTAAGCTTGACAGATTAAGTCCAGCAGAAAAGCAACCCACAATGCCTATTCATGAGAATATACGAGGAGCAAACTATTATAAGTAACCAATTAAAACTTTAATGCCTATGACACATGAGATCCAACAGCTTATGCAGAAACTAAGACTCCCAGGAATGAGAGCTGCATACGATGGAATAATTTCTACCAAGAACCTTCATTCAATCGGTAATGATGAGTTATTAAACCTGATACTGCAGGCAGAATGGGATGAAAGAGAAAACTCAAAAGCAAATAGAAGGCTACAGAATGCTAAGTTCCGCATGCGTGCTTCAATGGAAGAGATAGACTTCTTTACTCCCAGAGGTCTTGACAAAACACAACTTCTTCGATTTACTGACGGTAGCTTCCTTAAACATGGTGAAAACATCCTTATTACCGGTCTTACTGGCGTTGGCAAGAGCTATATTGCTTCAGCTCTTGGTCATCTCGCCTGTCAGCTGGGGTATAAGGTTAATTACTTTATTGCACAGAAACTATTTGCAATGTTAAGAATGTCCAGAGCGGATGAATCATATATAAAACAAACAAAGCGGCTTGAAAAACAGGATCTTCTTATTATTGATGACTTTGGGATGCAGCCTCTTGATGAGATGTCAAGAATGATGCTTCTTGAAATTATAGAGGACCGTCATCAAAAAAGTTCGACTATCATTGCATCACAGCTACCCGTTGAAAAATGGTACGATGTTATTGGTGAAAGTACAGTTGCAGATGCTATACTTGACAGACTGGTGCATACATCTCACCGTATCGAATTATCAGGAGAATCTATGAGAAAGAAAAAAAAGGTATAATTTTAGCAGATTAATCGTTCATTGCATATCCAAACTACGATCGCCCTTCGGGGTTGTTGCCTCCGGCAGAGGGGTCAATAACCCGGAATGAGGGGTCAATTAGGCCGGAATAAACATTTCACAAGTTCGCCATATCCAAGAACATCAATAAAGACACAATAATTTAAAACTGCCATAAATTTATTTTTTTAGATTTTAAACTACAATTCAGTTTTCAATTTTACCATATCCTGCAAAGTCAACCAAATAAATGTAGCCAGCATTTCTGGCTTCTTGACACCAATCCCTTTCATATGTTGTACCATGTTCATTGTCATGATCACATGTGTCCTTAAATGACCATGCTACAACTTCATTTACAACAAAGCCTGATAAATTGCAATGTTGGCCCATAATATTTGCATTTCCTGCTAATTCACCAATAGGAGAATTTGTGTTGGCTTTGAATAATTCATAAACAGTAAATGGATTGCCATTATTTGGCACAACACGTTTTTTTATGTTGATAAAATCACCGCTTTTTATTGAACTTTTGATGTAGTCATTTACCCTTCTATTACAGAAATTATAGGATTTTGCAGCCCAGCCAATTTTTAATTTACTGATTTCAGGTTTCACGGGAATACCTAAATTCAAATTGATATTATCGGGAATGGTATAGGTTTGGTTACGCTGCATTGAAATTTCACGAGGACCTTTATAAACAATCAGGCGGTATCTTGCACGAGTGTATGAAACAAACATTAACCTTTTTTCTTCTTCAATCTGGTCGTTAGCTGGAGCGCTGTTGCCGTTATAATCAGATACAAGTGGAAGATTTGACAATGAGGAAGGTATTAGCACAACATCAAATTCAAGCCCTTTTACTTTGTGCATTGTTGTGAGCACGATTTCCGTCTCATGAGTAGTTGGTGATATTTTGCTCCTGTGTTTTTCGTAAATCTTGTATAACTGACCATCATCTCTATAAGTTAACTCTGAAATGTAATCAATGAGATTATCATATAACATAGTTTCATCTACATCATCAAGGAAATCCAATATTAAAGCATGAACCATTCGGAGGTAAAAATGATTCCAGTTAGGGTTTTGTTGAATTAACTGATTTATTGTGCTTCGCACCTTTTCTCTAAAATCTGTTGGGAGGAAATTGCCGACGTATGCTTTTAATTGATGAATTACGGCATGACATTCCCGGATTCTTGTAAACTCATATGGCAGGCTGCCTTGTATGCGAATACGAATATTTGGTAAATCTAATGCCTTGATTTTTTGATACCCTTGATATACTTCATTGTTTGTTCTGAAAAGTATCGCAATCTGTTTATAAGGCTTATTATTTACCTTTTCCTGAATCAATTGAGGGATTCTTGAAGGCCAGTCAGATGCAGGATTTGTTGCTCCTTCATTAATTTCACAGTAATTTGTAATAAACCCTTCCTCCGGAGCACGTGTCGGTTTTGGGATCAGATGCTTTAGCTCGGCAGGTAAATTAAGTAGTTTTGCTGCCTCTGATAAAATATTGGGATAAGAACGATGATTCTCAATTAAAGTAAACTCCGTTGGGTTAAAAATGGTTTTAAAGTCTTTGTAATATGGCCAAGGACTCATACTACCATTATCCTTTATTCTTTCATATCCGTAAATGCTTTGATTTGGGTCACCGATAATAAAAATATAGGAATTTGTTAATTCCATGAGCTTTTTCAATAAAGCAACACGAACATTATTTATATCCTGAAACTCATCAACAAGAATATGCCTTATATTACCTATCTGATTCATCACAGTGCCCGGAGATGTGTTTAATTTACGAAGCAGTATTCGTTCCCATTCATCAAAAGGTCTGCCTTCTACTTCTTCATAACAATACTTTTTAGCCATGCCATGAAAAGTAAATATTTTAAGCCGTCGGGCAAGAGATTCATAACCAAGATTGCTGAAAAGCGTTGATAAACGTTCTTTTAACTCTGATACTACAGCCCTATTATATGCTAAAACAAGAATTTCTTCCGGCGGAGTTCCAATATGATGAACAAGCCTTGCAACCCTTAATGTTAATGTATGAGTTTTACCGGAGCCAGGGCCTGCTACTACGTTTATGTGCTGATTAATCTCGGAATCATACACCTTTCGTTGTTCGGGTTTAAGCCTATCCTCTTCATTTTTTATTGCTTCCTCCCTGAATTGTGCAAGTACTCTGCTACCTTTTGGTAATTCCTCTTCCAACAATTTTAAGAGACTTTCCATTGAACCACAAGCGAAATATTTTCTTATAAACTGATCGTGTTTACTTTTTTCTATACCACTTAATACTTCCAGAGAAATAAGTTTCAATTCCCTTAGTTTTCGTGTCTGTTCAAATTCATCAAAAATTCTTTTATCCAATGATTGAATATCTGTTTCATTTACTTTATCCAATGAATTAATATATACTTCAATACCTGTAGGTAACATTCCGCCAGTACGAACGTATCCTAAAACAGAAAGGACAAAAAGTAAATCAGATAAATATTGAACATTGTTTTGAAGACCAACATTTGCAATAAGTTCAGCTAAATTGAATTTCTTTACATTATTATCGAAATATTTGTTAGAAATATGATCGAGTAGCTTAAAGCAATCTTTTTCAAACTGAGAAAGTTTATTTTTCCATTCATCAGTTTTATGATAACCATTAAATATCGTGTGTCTGACAGCAAACTTTTTATTACTATCAATAAGCTTTTCCATTTTAGTGTCATGCTTGGTTTTACCCAGCAAGCGAATGACAGTAAAAGCATGCTTACTTCGTTTCTTCATTAAATCCTTGACGTAGTTTTTGCATTCCTTAATCCGAGATTCAGGGTTCTCTCTTTTGCTCCATGGTAACTGCTGAAAGCTAATATGCTCCGAAAGAATATTATTAAGGATATTATCCAATTCCTCACCATCAAATGTTTTTGAGTCGTTTGATGGTACTGTTTTAAAAATTTCACGGGCAAAAGAGAACACTACTTTTAAAGCAAGGTATTTGTAACTTTCATAGTGCTTATTTCTACAAAAATCTGTTTCTGTTGTACGAATTTTAGTTGGCTCAATAACCACATCCTGCAGCAATTTAAGTAAACCTAAATTGTGAGCCTTGATTAAGGATACAAATAATTGTTCTAAGCTTAATTTAGTAGCACCACGCAAGGAAGCAATTGAAACCTGGATAACCGGATTTTCTAAAAGATCAGCATTAACAAATGATAAAAGTATTGTGCAAACCTTTTTGACTTCTTCATCATTACAGGAATTCAACCTACTATGCAAGGATTTTATTGAATCTGAATCAAATTCCAAATGAGTGATAGTGAAGTAACCTAATTTTATCCGTTCTAACCTTTCCAACCAGTGAAGCGAAAGCCTGAATTTATTATCAAGATCATCGTCAACAGAACCCTTCATGGCAGAATACATATTAAAGGGAACCGCTACAGGAGTTTCCGTGTCGGGTTCGAGTTTCTTAAAGTTTGAAACATACTTTTCGATTGAATCCTTGATTTCTTTTACTTCATGCCAAGATATTCTACTTTCATGCAACTGATCTTTTAATTTTGCAAAGTCATTATTAGAAGTCAGGCAAAGAGATTTAATCGGATTTTCTTTATTATTAAAACCTGCCTGTATTCTTTTTTCTTCATTTCTGCCAGCTCTTCCTATTTCTTGTAAAAAATCCTCAAACGTACTTGGTGGAGAGTAATGAGCAATGTAATGAATGTTTGGAATATCCATACCCATCCCAAATGCCTTTGTAGCAAAAAGAATTACAATCTCACCATTTTTAAATTTCTCATATGTTTCTTTTCTGTCTTCGGCATCCATACCTGCATGGAAACCGCCCACTTTATCTGAAAAATCACAACTACCACCGAAATGATCTTTTAAGTAATCAGGCATCAATAATGCACATTCTTCTGTTTTTCTTCTGGATTTAACAAAGATGATAGCCCTACTAAGTTTGGGGTTAAATTTACCTGACTTTAAATATTCAGCAACCTCATTTAAACGTTCATCATCAATGATGTTGTGCTTAAAACTGATTGATATGTGATCCCTTACAGGATTATAACTTTTCTCTGTACCCTCTACTAATTGAATGCCTGGCATTACGGTACAAATCTCTTCATAGACCTGATCTGAGATTGTCGCTGAAAAGAGTAATTTTCTTAAATTAAATGAAGGGGTATTTGAAATATCAGAAATTTTTCTGCCTGCATTCAGGTAATCCGGCCTAAACTCCTGTCCCCACTGTGAAATACAATGTGCTTCATCGAAAATAACAAATTCAAGACCACTATCTGCATCAAGTCGAGTGAATAATGAATTTTCAAAAGCACGAGAACGGAATCTTTCAGGAGTAATGTAAAGCAATGCTATCTCACCACCCGCAATTCTCCGATATATATCACGAATTTCAACATGGGATTTGTCTGCGCTTAGAAATTCTACATTAGAATAAAATCCTTTGTTCCAGAGAGCATCAACCTGATCCTGCATTAATGCTCTTAATGGGCTTATAACGATGGAAAGTTTACACGAAAATGCAGATCGAAACAGAGCTGGTCCCTGAAAGAGCAGGGATTTACCAGCTCCCGTGGGCAATGAAATGAGCAAATCCTTTTTTGCAGGTAAAATATCATTTAAACATGGGTGTTGGTAATCATACCATTTATGCACCGTTTCACCGTCTTCAGAAGTTAAAAAAATGTGACGCAGTATTTCCTTGGCTTCTTCAACATTGAAATCAACATCTGCGTTTTCATGGATTGGCTTAAAAAATTGAGATGCTATTTCACTATCAGCAATATAATCTTTTTCTTTTTGCCATAGAATTGCATTCACTGACTTAGTACCAAGACTTGTTTCAATCCCATAATAATCAGTAAATCTTGTATCGCAAAGAAACAATTTGGAATCGGGATTATTATCAATTATTAATTTATAATAGTAATCTATTAAGGACTGGTGCTCTTTAATTAATTTAAAAAGATCAAAGATTTTATTTTGAAAACTACCATCCTCCTTAATATTGTCAGTGATTTCATCATAAGCATCAGGGCTGCTAATATCTTTAATACCTTGAAGCATCTGGTATTTCTCGTACAATAAAAAACTATCCCAAATAAAATCAATACTACCCAAATAATTAAAATACAATACTTTATCAATCTTTTCAAAAGGAATTACGGATAGCTTCCGTGTAGATTTGTGATCATGAATGATTTCAATTTGCCTTGCAAGTGACGCATTTGTGTCCGGAACAAAATAGCCCAATTGCCTTGCATAGGAACATAAAAGTGAAATTTCCGACTCGTCATTAATTACGAGCACCTTAGGGCTTTTAGAATGTTGGTAAAGGCTTTCGATTATTTTGAACTGATAAACCCAATACAATTTACGAAACAGAGATTCCGGATTTACTCTTTTCTGTTCTGCGATATAACCTGACCTTTTTGAATCCGGTCGAACGACAAATGCATTGTTCTTATTTAAATTCTCATCATTCCATGGAACGTAGTGAAAGTTTGAATTATTAAGGCTTTCAATAAATAGGTCGAAATTGATATTACACCATATTTTGAAACGACCCTTGCCAATTTTCTCCATCCATAAGTTTTGAAGGAAAGGCGGAAATTCTTCTATCCCCAATAATGTGCACTGGCGTTGATCTAAACTAATGTAATTCTTGCCACCAGACATTTGAAGCCAAATAGGTTCATGTTTTAGCTTATCAAATATTGTCGCAAAATCAATATCACGGCCTAACTGCATCTTACTGGTCAGGGCGTATAGTTCTTTACCAACAATGATAATTTTTGCAGAAGGCTGAGCTTTAACAAAAGACTTAATCAAAACGGTATTTTGAGGAGCAACACAATAATTGCCAGTAATAGCGGCGAAGTCAGATGTGTTGTTAGCATCACAAATTTGATTTTCCTGTTCAAAAGTAAGTTTAAGTTTTATGGCAGTTGGTAAATGTCGATAATATGGAATATGCCCCTTTTCTTTAATGGTTTGAATATATCTAATTAAAACATTTTTTAAAAAGTTATCTGAGCTTAGATTATCAATAACCTTATTTTCTGTAACAACATAATTGTAATTGGTTTCTTTATCAATAAAATGAAAGCTAAAATTATGAGATAACGTGTCCCAAAGAAAAGAAGGAGCAATTATAAGGTTTGCAGAAGAATCAGAAACAAGTTGATTGACCGAATCAATAACAGAAGATTGAATATTATTATAAGAAGGAGGCGGTCTAAAGAAAGTATCGGATTGAGTTTCAAAAACAGAGCTGCTAAGGTCTTTCCATATAGGATTTTGCTTTACATCCTCAATATAACCTATAACACTCTGCGGCAGGAACTTCATCAATGCAATAGAATATTCATTTAATTTTATTAATCGGCATATTTGATTCTTGAAAAGATTCAAAGCAAGAACAGAATCTGCAGAAGCATTGTGTTCTGTTTTTAATGCATAACTGAATCTACAAGGATTTAATAACATTTCTAATTCAAAAGTATCCCAAACCTTATCCTCGATCTCCTGTAAACCATGCTCTTTCAGAACAGGAATATCAAATTGCTTAACATTATGCCCGACAATAATCTCAGATGTATTTAATCGCAGGAATAAATCATTCAATCCATCTTCAAATTTTTCAAAATCTTTTTCGCATTTTGAATTATTGCTATCGATCCAAGCAAACTCAAATATTTTATTACGGTCGCTTTCAATATCAAAACTTAAATAAGGAATGGATGATAACTCACCAGCAATAATTGAAGATAAATATTTCTCATAATAAGGCACGAGTTCTGGTGTCAAAGCGTAAAACCGAAAAACATCCTCTTTTGAAAAAGATTCAATGAAACTTACTTTAGTTTCGTCATTATCAAGATCAGAAATATGGTTTTGTATTAATTCATCAGAAAGACAATAAAGTAGATCAGACTTATAAAGACGAAAGAAATACTCGGAATTTTCACATTCAAAATTTTCCTCTTTGATAGGAATTTCAGGATAATAAGATTTTAATGTAATCAAAATCTGTTCAGCAATTTCATAATCCTCATCCGAAGAAATTGAAATACCCTGTTCGAGCAAAAACTTATATGTTGCCTCAATCTGTTTTGAGTCACCCTTTTCAGCAATTAGTTTTTGTAGTACCTGAACTAATGAAGAAGAATTTAATGAAGGAATAATTTCAAAACGCCAAACGTCCACCTCCTCCTGATTCTTTGCGGATGGGAGTTTCTCAATACTATTCTGTGCCCATAGTACAAAACTGATTTTTGAGAGAGATTGAGAATGCCTTGAAACAAAGTCTTCAAACCAATCAAATTCACTATATGATTTTACTGCTGTGTTGATTTCAGAAACTGTTTTCTTCTCAATGGAACTGGCAGAACTAATAAGGGTTTCAGTAATTTCACCATCTGGCATATCATTTCTTAATAATGAAAACAGATAGTTTATTACGTCTTTGTTGCCGGTGAGATCCAATAATAAATTTGACAGAATTATTTTTCCAAAATGTAATTGATCTTGCTTTGGTATACTCTCATTGTCAATTGGAGAGATCTTCCATGAAGAACCAGATTGACGGGCTGTTGTAAAAACAAAACCATCTTCAAGCTTTGAAGACAATGATATTTCCTGAGTTATCTTGTTTTCAAGAAGTATAAATGCAGAGGATTTCAATGAAGCACTTTTATTAAAAATGAACACAGGAATTTTATTGCTTACATTTTTAGCTTCCAATTCACCAGGCTTTTTCCTTGAATCTGTTGTTTCGAGTAAAACAATGTCATCGTCAGATATTTTAGGTGTTAATAATCTTGAATCATTTACGTAACAATCCCTCTTATCATCTAAACTGTGTATGTAACCAAACCCTTTTAATGAATCAAAGAATTTAACTTTACCAAGTTTGATATTCTTTACAGAAACCCTCTTTTCTACTGGCAAATCTGAAAGAGACTTGAAGCTTTTATTAGCGTTTTCAGTAGAACTTTCTTTTGGAATAGTAGTGGTCTTATTAACTGAAGAATCATAATTTGCTGCTTTGGTCCTCAATATTTTTTCAAGTTTGGACCTTGTGTCCATTTTTACCATCTTTGATGAGGTATGCGGATCAATATTGATGGCAATCTTGAACAGTTCAATTAATTGTGGGAATAAATCAACTGGAACCTGATTAAATTTGGATAAATCAAGTCCAATGTATTTCAACCCTTTTTGAAGAGCCTCCTCATTTATGTTTTCGTTATTAATTGCTTCTTTTAATGACATCTCAATTTTAAAATCTTTTTACAAAAACCATAAATTATTCTTACCAAATTCCGGCATGGTGTTGCTCTCGAAATGGGGGAAGATTTCTGCCACCATTTCGGGATATTTGATTGTTACAGGTAAATTTTGTTGGCGTACAGATTTCCAATACATACGGCTGAATTGATAAACCTGATCTATCAGGTCTTTTATGAGTTTATCGTCTTCCAACAATTTGTTATCGCTGGCAGACATACTCAGTTTTATCGGAAACGGAAAACCTTCCGTTGATTTTGGCAGGGTGTTTTCGTATCGGGTATTGTTGCAAAGCAAAAACTGATTTCTGCCGATGCTGATAAATGTTCCGCTTACCGGAATAAGTTCAGGACAATTCAAATCGAATAAAACAAGGTCTTTGCTTTCTGTCTTGTTAATGGTGATGATGATTACCGGAATATCCAAACCCATTTCCTGCAACTCTTTTTTTATGGGTTCAAGTTCTTTGTTGCTCATGGTCTTGTAAAAGTGAATTACCAGACGTTTTACTTCTGTATTCTGCTTGCGGTAATTCTTTATTGCTTTACTGATTGAACCTGCCAGCTTGTACATATTGTTTTGCGAATAGCACTCGAAGCCTTTAAAATGACCATCATTTGAGAAACAAAATGCACTACCGATGTAACGGTTTGTTGAATTTGCCGATTTGAAAGCTCCTACACCTAAAACCAATTCATTGTGCAATGTCCGGTGTAAACGCCAGGGAACACCATTGAGTTTTGCAAGAATGGCAACGCCAATATTGACTAAACTGTAATTATAATTCGGGTCGGATATTTTTGTTGTTTCTATTACCTGAGATGTGATGCCGTATTTAAGCAATTCTTCTTTGACCTGAAAGTAGTATTGTCGCTTGGTTGTATCGGGGTGATTTTTACTGAAAGGGCTTAAATAAATAGCAATGTAACGGATATTGGGGTCAAAGGATTTGCTGAACAGACTTTGCCTGATTTCGGGCAAAGGATTTTCGTTATTGGTGAATGTGATTTGGTCGGCTTTGATAATGTTAACCGGAACTTTAAGCAACTGATTGAGTTTGGGAAAGTTTTTATACCCGTCTTTAAAATACGTGTAAAGCAGGTTTGCTTTGTCTTTCTCGCTTTCGTGGCAAATGAAAAACATGTTGACATGTGCAAACGGACAATGGGAATATGGACCATTACCGATAAGCCCGGAATAAGGTACAATATCTGTTTTATCCTGTCCGAATTGCAAACGATTGCTGCCGGGTGTGGTGTTCTTTATCCTGATTGTTTCTACTTTAAAGTAATTTTCATCACTTAACGGAATAATACTGCTGAATTGCTTTGATTTAATGAATGTACTAATGAAATAATCGAGATTTGATTTGTACACTTTGTACCTGTTCGTGCCGTTTCTTTTGGGCTGAACCGGAATATTCAAAGCATATTTCAGGGTATTGCTCAGGATAGGATAGACGTTTTCCCAATGATACTTTGCTTCATCAGGTAGTTTATCGTATTTGTAAATCTGTTTTTCGTAAACAACCCTTTTAAACATGGTTGTTTCAATATCAAGGTCAATGATACTTTTTTTATGCACCAACGAAATGCCATCATAGGAGATGATAAGCTCCGGCGTGGCTGCATTGCGGGCAATTTGTACCCGAAGGGTAAAAACCTTGTAAGCGTTGTATTCGGTGGTGGTTTCTTTTTTGTCGTGAAACCAAACTTCCAGGTCTTTTACAAAATTGGAGTTTACAACATCGGCAACGGTTTTGAAATGGTTGTAAATAAGCCATGCGTAATAATGTTTTGCAAACCTTGTACACTTTGTAAGGTCAACGAATATTACGGCTTCCTTATCGCTGGTATTTTCAAAATCGGTATAAAGTTGTTGAAGTTTCTGTGTCTTTGCATCAGGGATAATTTCTTCAATGTTTAAAGGGAACTCGTAATGATTAATTGGCAAACAGCCGTTTTTCTTTTCGGTGTAGAAGGCAAAATCTTTCTTTGCAACCGGATGGTTGAAAGTAAGAATGTTTAGTGTAAGATTTTGCTCTGCCATTGAATATGAATTAATTAACTAATTTTTGACGTGGGCATGAAATACCCATGTCAACTAAACGTAGGCAATATAAACAATAACATGCCCATGTTTTCAGGATGTTATTATTCAATATGATAGAAGTACTATGGATAACTTTAAAAAATAATCGGGACATTATGTCCTTATTTATGTCCTGATTAATAACCTTATCAGGCAAAGACATCAATAATCGGGACACTGTTCCCTGATTTATGACCTGATTATTTTTCATTACTAATAATTTTGTAGGTTGACGAAGGACCTTTCCCCTCTAATGAAACAAGACCAAGTTCTTTAAACTTAATCAAATGGCGCTGTGCTTTCTTATCCGGGAATTGAAAATGCTCTGAATACTCTTTTTTCGTTACAGAAAGACGAGTTTTCACAAAATCAAGCCCTGCAAGCTCTTCATCATTAAGTTGAGAAAGAACCTCGGTACTATCGAGACTACGAACAGCTTCAGCAGAACGTGGAAAGGTAACAATGAGGTCAGGTTCATCATAAGTTATTATTGGTAGGGGCAGTTTGTACTTATCCCTCATCTCACGATAGGTATCCATTCCAAATTCGGCTTCCTCCATGAGCCCCATGCGGTTAAAAACCAAAGTCAGTTTTTTGTTTCTGCTGTATGACTTGGCAGTAAACTTTTGAAGTTTTTCAAGCGAATTGGGGTAAACTGGCAGACCAGGGCTTTTAACAATAATCTTCTCAGGGTAAATTTCAAGTTGAATTTTTGCCCCATCAATGGTATAGTCTCTGTGAACGATAGCATTTACAATAGCCTCACGAATAACATCAGGGGGAAAAAAAGGCACTTTCTCTCTGGTAAATGAGGAACGATCGAAACTTTCCGGTATAACCTTTTTAACCCAGGCTTTCACTTGGTCGGGAATTAAAATCAGGGCATCGTCAAAACTTTCTACGTCACTTTCACCAGTACCATAGTAAACCTTGGCTTTGACAGATGCTTGGGGGTATTTATTTCGTGGGCTTTTGCCAAAAAGCAGGATAGCATTGCCTGTCGGGACAAGCGCCTGAGTAGCCTTATTGGTTTCCAGTAAGTCGCTTTCTAATAACTCCTGAAAGAACTCGGGAGATTTGTACTCCATTTTAAGCCCTGTCTTTTGCAAGTACAATTGAAGGGCTTCATCGGATAAACTATCTATGTTTGTATTCAGAGCTTGCTGGTACAAGAGCCCGGGGGCTTGTGCTTCTTCTTCAATTCTATGGTTTCGTTTCCATAATGCCCAATCATCGAAGGCTTTGTTTATTTGTTTTATCTCTTTTACCAGATCAGAATCAAATTGTTCAACCTCAATCTTATTTTTTTGCAGGAAGGAAACTCCACCGAAATCATCTTTTAATGCCAGATCTTCCTCTCCGAACCAGACCTTAGCAATCCTGGCGTTGACAATACGTTCGGAGCAAGGTATTTTCGGGGCATTTCTTGAACCCGGTGAACAGGGTTCAAGAGTGGCAAAAAGCCAACATCCATCCAATGGCCGATGCCTGTTTTTCTTATCCATTAAAGTATATTCGGCATGATCGCCTTCACGAAGTTCACCTCTATGGGCAATTTCGACCTCTCCATCGGGAAAAACCAACACAGCACCAACCATTGGGCTGGGATGGTCGTCACGTGCCTCTTGCTTAGATTCCTTCATGGCTTCAATTGCCATTAACATGTACTCTCTTGGATCTTTTCGTTTATCAGCTGTCATATAATGATTTTTTTAATTATTTACTTAATCTGCCGCCCATCTATATTCAAATGCTTCCTGACCCAAAGAGAGACCAGTTTTTAATCTTTGATTTACTTCAGTTCCACCCGGCATCATTGGCAACATTTGGAAATAGTTCCGTATTGCAAAATTTATTCCTGTTAAACAAGTTTTTGCTTTAATCCAATTTTGTGGACTAAAAACTTTATTCGCAGGTTGTGTTTCATTCGCAGCCGCTTCCAAAGCCATATTCAAACTACTACCTGCAATTTTTACAATATCGGTAACAAGATTGTTTGAAACTGCTTGTTTAAGACACATACTTGGTGAAGGAACCCGATCAGATAAATTATTTACAATGGAAAAACACATTGAAATAGCATAGAGCTGGTGATAAGGAGCATATGCTTTCATGGCAAGTAAAGTCTGATTTAAGCCGAGTGGATTATCATTTGACCAAGATTTCCAAACTTCTTTCATCCAAACATTCAAGGCTTGAACATCCTCCGGTTTATAATCACGTTTGAAAAGTATCTCAAAATATTTGTCAAATATTTTGGTTTCACCATAAGAGATGTTCGGTCTTTGAGAATGCCAGGCTATCAAGTATTTTCCAAAATCGGATAAATCTATTACGAAGTTCTTGTCTTTTGAAGCTGGTGAATTTTCTCCTCTTTTTGTGATGAAATATCCATTCGGATATTTTAATTCAAAAGCTCGTTTTAAATTTAATACTCTTTTATCATTGCTTCTCAAATCTCTTGGTTTGACTGCACTCTGTGAATTTGTATTTATACTAATACGATCTGCCCGGTCACGCTGTGGTATTTCGTAAAACCTGCACATTACGTATGTCTCATCCAACTTTTTAACAGTTTCACTACAATTCAAAATAGTATTTAAAGATTGGCATCCATTGACAACACTTAAACCTTTCATAGATAGTTTGGAGTCAGCCAATACCAATTTATTACAAATAGCAGTAATGCCATTATGGAAAAAGAAAAAGTCCTTATGTTTATCACTTAGAATTGTATTACGGATGCCTTTATTTACAGCATTACTTGTACCCAAACTTTGGCGGACATTTTTTTGAAAAAGTGAACCATCCTTAATACCTGGAAATTTAATACATTCCTTTAAAGGAACTGCAGCAATTATAACTTGTGTGCCAGCTATTGTCTCATTTAAATATTTACAATCTGCCAAATTAAGATCGTAATTTATCAATGGATTATCAACTTCTAATGCTATATCATATCTTCTCTTTATTTCATCATCATCAATAACAGTAATAGTTGCATCGAAATCATCTTTTTCAGATATTTCTGCCAATAGTTTCTGAAAAGTCTCCAGATCATTCAATGCTGCTGGAGTTAATTTTGATGTTGTAATTAGCTCAAAATTAATTTCATAATCCTCATCCAAAGCATTGGCGACCTCAGAAAGTTTTCTCTGTAATTTTGAATTTGACACATTTTGCAATCTGACTAAATCACGAATCTGCATCCAAGCAGATAAAACTTCCCTCAGAGGTGTAGCATCTACAAATTCACCAGAATAGAATTTTCCCTGAATGATATTTATGATTGATTTATCATTGTCAATAACAATAGCATCAATTTGCTTATCATTAGCTCCATCAATAATATCATCTTTAGTCTCATTCATATCTCGTTTAAGGATGGAACGAAGATACCAGGCAACAAATCTTTGACCATCATTTGGAAAGTACTGTTGAAAAAAATCAGCTTTGATTTGCTCTTTAATTGTATCGTAAATAGTCATAATGATGAATTTATAGTTGTTTTATCAATTCTTTTGCTTTGTCCACTGTATATGCCCCATCTATGGCTTTTTTATCAAAGACCATAAAATAAAGGAAATCTTTCCCTGCAAGTTCTGCCCATTTATTACCTAAACGACATTTGGCGGCACTATCAGAGTTATCCCTGTCGTCGCCCTTTGTTTCGACAATGATTATTTTACCGGATTTTGAAACTACAATGAAGTCGGGGTAATGATTGGATTTAAAGCCATTGATTGAAAAACCTTTTCCCCTGCCTAAATTACGATGCCAAAAAGCGATGTTGGGTAAACTTGCAATATCTGTAATGACAGTAGTTTCAAAGTTATTCATGGCACCTTCACGTTCATATAATGAATGACCAATTGAAGAACCTAACGGACCAGGAACAATCATTTCAGGAAAATTCCAGATGGGTTCGGTTACAACTTTTCTGATTTTTATTAAATCATTGAACTGACCTTCTGCATAGGAATCGGCATGTAGTCTGATTTTGGCTTTAATCTTATCGGAATAGCTCCATTTTCTTACTAAAATATCCTGAAGCTGTTCGGCATTCAACTGTTTTAAGATTCTTTCAACATAAGCCCGAATTTCCTGATCGGGAATAGGGTACATATCGCCAACCAATTGGACAAGCTGGTGTGCTATATCTTTTATTTGCCCTTCTTTTGGTTTGGCAAGAATGTATTCCACAATAGGGTCTTTAACCTGCATGTCTTCAATCTTGGTAAAGCGTGGGGCGTACTCGTCTTTCTTTATCTGCTCAATATCTACTTTGTACAAATCGGAGGTTATCTGGTCAAAATCAATTTTAGAATCCTCATTGCTTAATTTGAAATTTTTCAATAACGATTCCTGATTCAATAAGATTTTATCGGTACCGAAAATATCACTTTGCTGAACTTCTAAAAAGAATTGAGGCAGTTTTATGCCGGATGCCAAGTCTTTATTGGCATCAACAATTCTGTATCGCTTTACTTTTTCTCCCATTTCCTGAAATATATTTTCGTCAACAGGTTGCTGACTTTGTTTTTCAATAACTGCTTCCATCTCCCTGTTTT
Source organism: Bacillota bacterium (assembly GCA_029559915.1). GTDB lineage: Bacteria > Bacillota_I > Bacilli_A > Izemoplasmatales > Hujiaoplasmataceae > UBA2289. The sequence continues at coordinate 2,295 of JAKPZU010000162.1, read as the reverse complement.
GTGTTTCAGCCATGCTTTCTATTTCTTCAATAGATTCAATTTTTGCTTCGGGAGAACTAATTGTTTCAGGATTAAATGAAATTCTTTCCGGAATAATTTCATCACCTGTATTTGAACTTTCTTCATTCTGTTCAGGAAAAAGAAAGGATTCAAGCGGTTTTTCAACAACTTGTTTCTTTTCCTCTTCGGGCATATTATCCTTTTGTCTGTAATCCTTCTCGCTGAAACCGGAAGCCTGTAAGCCTTTGACAATGTTCTGTAAAGTATCGTTGAATTTTACAGATGCTGTTAATACATAAGAAACATTGAGCAAGGCAGCTGAATGTTTCATTACATAGGGCTGACGCAGTACACGTCCTAAAATCTGTTCAACATCAACTGCTGATGATTTATCGGCAAGCGATGCGAGAATGTAGGCAAAGGGGCAATCCCAGCCTTCTTTAAGTGCGTTTATTGTAATGATGTAACGGACAGGACACTCAGGGGAGCTTAAATCAATCCCTTTTAATTCGTCCTTTTCGGCTGTTTTTATTTTTATCTGTTCTTCGGGAATGCCCACTTTTAGCAGTTGCTCTTTAAGTTTGTCAAATGTTGTATTATCTTCATCCGTGCGGGGTTGTGCCTGGAATAAAATGATTGGCCTGATGTACTTACCTCCATTCTTCGACTGTTCGATAGCAAGCAATTCAAGTTTCCGTTGAAGATGCAAAGCGCTGTTTATGACTTCGGTTTTATCGTGGTGGTTATAAACTATTACTGGAAGTTTAACCATATGTTCCTTTTTCAATTCGATTGCCGGAACCAAACTCACAATATTGCTATTGTCTTTTGGTGTTGCAGTGAGGTCTAATACAAAGGAAGGATTGAGCGCATTCAACATATCTACACTTAAATCGCTTTCGGCATTATGGCTTTCGTCAACCACCAAAACCGGATTCATACTACGGATTACATTGATTAATGCGGTATCATCGGTATCTTCGAGCAGGTGTGTTTTATCTTTATACTGGCTGGCAAAAGTGGCTAATTGTCCATTTTCCTGATAAACCTTCCGGTCTTCCTTGTTTCTTGCACGTAAACTTGAAAAGCTCATTACCACAATAGAAAGCTGTTCTTTTACCACAGTGGGGTTGAAGTTTGAACCTTGCAATAAATCCTTCTTTTCATACACTTCGACCCGATGGTTAAACAAGGCATCCAACTTCTGCCTGTAGGGGTGATCGGGATTGTTTAGGTTGTTTACTGTCTGGTCGAGCAGGTTACTCCAGGGAACCAACCATACAACTATTTTAGGTAGTTCTGATGAATATGCTGAGAATATGGTATGCAAAGCATTGCAGGCAATAAATGTTTTACCACCGGCTGTCGGTACTTTTATACAAACATGTGCAGCATTTGGAATCGTATTTTTATATGGCTGCATCCCTTCATTATTTAATGGGTTATATGGACCAATACGGTCTTCCCAAAACCTATTGAATGCAGCATCGGTTTTTTTGAACCTCTGAACATATTCTAAATAGAGTTCGAGGTCTTTTATTACTTTGTGTTGATAGCTTTTCAGTTCCATATTAAAAACGGGTTACATCACGTGGAATTTTTTTAAATACTATGTTCTTTTTCATCATAAAGTCTTTTGGCAAAAGGCAATTATCGGCATAAATAACGTATTGTCCTGCCTTGGTTTTTATGGTGGAAAGGGTATCATAATCAAGGGTTGTAAGCGATTCTTTTTCGTAAATAAAATAGTAGGCAGTGCCTTCTTTTTTACCAAGGAAATAGGGTGTGTCTGATTTTGTTTTCGGGTGCTCAAATGCTTTGCGGGTTTCGCTGTACCAGATATATTCCCTGATTTTTTGGGTATCTACTTCCTCGTTCAAATATTCGTTGTTTTCACCTACAAACAAGGGCTTGCCTAATTCATAGTAATCGAAATTGCCACCTGTGCCTTCTTTATCGCCATAACCATTGATAACCCGCTTTACCCTTTCGGCAGTAATGGTATTGGCGTAATCTTCCATTTCTACCAAAATAAATTTACGGTTTCCTTCATCCTGATTGTTTAGATTAAAAACTGCATGAGCTGTGGTACCACTTCCAGCAAATGAATCAAGTATAATCGAATTTGTATCGCAAACAAAATTGATTAAATATTGAATTAGAGTAGGTGTTTTGGGATAATCAAATACTTTATCACCAAAAATTTCTTTTAAGATTATTCCGCCTTCTTCAGTTGTGCCGACATAATCATTTGCATCAATAAGATTACGAGGTACTTCTGGTTCGTAATTAGCT
>JAKPZU010000156.1 GCA_029559915.1 Bacillota bacterium | reverse complement strand
GAAATATGGCTTACTAACTTTACTGTACTCCGCCTGAAGATTTGTGCCTTCCTGAAAAGTCTGTGCATTTGAACAGACTGAAACAGTAAGGAATATTAAAAGTAATCGCAGCTTCATCTCTGCATCTATTAAGTATTATCCCGGTAATTAAAGAACAAATATAACCATTTGATACAATTGATTCTGGGATGAAGATGTAACCGACCGAGCAACTAAACCTCCGTTTTCCGTATATATCCGGGGAACAGTTCGTATATCTGGTTTATAGAGTGAGGCGTTTCCACCGATATTCATGGAGGTTGATCCTTATATCTTTTAGCGATCCGCCAACTTTTCTTACTTCGTAATGGTTCTTATTTTACTTATTAGGGATGACTGTCGAAGGTTTAAAAAGATGTGCCTTGGCGGTTGATTACGGAAATTTGGGGGGAGTGATTATATTTATACGGAAAATTTACGCCATATGGCGTAAATACAATCGTTGTCATCGATTGAAAGAAAGAACCATGTGCTGACAGTAAAACAGAAACAGCTTTTTGGACTTCCGAAAGTCGCTGACCCCGGGCGATAAACTGAAAACTCTGCCTTGATTCTAAGTGAATCTGAAATGGTGTTTTAGGCTTTTATTTTTTTACTTCAATTTTACTAACATGAGAACGATTATTTTCGTTGTTATTATGTCGGCTATAAGTACGACAATTATGCATTCACAGGTGCTGACAAGGCATCTTACATCAAAACAATCTATGGAAGAAGTAATTCCTTTTCCGATTAACGAGAACTATCCGGTTTATCTTCAGCCGGATGTGGATTTTGATCAAGTACTGGCACAAGATTCGTTGGAGGGAAGTACGATTCCTCGATTTGCTGTTAAAGTAGAACAAAATTATACCTTAAAAGATGGCAAGCAGTGGCAAATCGGTAATATGCTGATATGGCAAATCGGTTTTTCAGCGCCAGAAGCCAGTTCGCTGAATTTTCTGATTTCTGGATTAAACCTACCTGAAGGTGCCGAAATGTTTATTTTGTCAAAAGATGGCAGGATAATACACGGACCGATTACAGGGGATGTCATCTATGATCACGTATATGCTTCGGACATCATAGAGTCACAAGATGTGCTGATGGTAGTCAAATGTAAAAAAGACAAGTTTCAAAAATTTTCAATAAATATCAATGGAGTATGTCAGGGTATTCCTAAGCCATTGGAAATAAGAGAGTTTGGAGATGCAGGAGATTGCAATTTTGATGTAAACTGCTCGGAAGGTTCCGGCTGGGAAAATGAACGAGATGCAGTCGCTTTGGTTATTAAGAATGGAACAAAATGGTGTTCAGGATCTTTGATTAATAATCAATGTCAAGATTTGAAATCTTATTTTTTAACTGCATTTCATTGCTTGGATTCTGATGAAAGCGGGTCACTGGATAATTCAGAAAAAGATTTGAGTATTTATTCATTTAGATTTAAATACGAATCTGGTACACCAACATGCTCTGGCAATAGCACTGGAGATCAAGGTAATTGGATTACGTATTCAGGAGCTTCATTTAAAGCA
>JAKPZU010000145.1 GCA_029559915.1 Bacillota bacterium | reverse complement strand
AATTACTTTATGCTTCTCTTCCATGGCAAATATCAAATCTGCCCAATTTATGATTTCATCCGAAATAGTTGTTGTAGCAGACTTGGAAGTTCCTGCTGATTTCACAGAGTATCCTTCTGCCGCAAAGATTGTTTCTGCGGTACAACTTCGCATCTCATTATATCTGCAAACGAAGAGCAAATTCAAAGTAGTAATTTTAGAGTTAAATCATATCCTCAAGGTCAAGGCTTTTTAATGCTGCTTCTCTGACTTGCCATGACCAAGATTTCTCAGAAGGTATTTCTTTTAAAAGAGTTCTTGCTTTTTCTTTCAAAAACTGTTTAATCTCATCCATATCAATACCCTCCATCAAGTCATTATAATGATATTTCCCATTATGTAGGATTGCTGATGCTGAATGAAACATCGTAATAATCTCGTAATAATATTTGGCTCGTGCTTGAGTCGATTTGGCGTCAATCATTTTTTGATAGTACTTTGCCAACATGTTTCTTGTGTCTAATGTCTCAAGCGTATCAAAGACCATTATTTCTATAAGTGCCCTGAAATTGTTTTCCGCCAGATTAACTTTCTGAGAAACTTCATAAATCGCACGTTCATTCCTTTTGGATATCATAGGTAATTCATTAGTGGTTAATAATGCCGTACAGAGAACGTTCTGTTAATATCAGTTATTCTTTGATAATGCCTGATTCGACTCAAATAAACCCTTATTCTTCTTCGCAAACTGATTCATTAAATACTTGATTATATGTTCATTATTTGATTTTGTGAGTTTGCAAATTGAATTAATTGATTTACGAAGAGGGTATATCCCTTCATTATAAACACTCATATGTGTAAATATCTTATCTACAATATCCTCGTCATTCCAAATGTATGAGTCTGTCCATAATTTAAACACTCTGCTAAGTTTGGTCTTTACTGCAGTATTATCAGCGTTATTGAGCCATTTTCGTTGATAACCCTCGCTGGCTGATTCCAGCTCATCAATCTGATTTCGTGCATAATCGATAAAAGCATTGGTCACCTTTCTCTTTTGCGCATGAATTAGGATTGTTATTTCATTTGATGATTTACGGTCTTTTTTTGAAAATCTTTTTTTAAATGCTAATTGCTTTTTGTCCACGTGGTTTTTTAATTCCCAACATGCAGTTATCAAATCCCAGTAAGCTTCATTATCCTGAAATTTCCTTAGCTTTTTTATTTTTGAAATATTCTGTATGACTTCAGCTTCAAGGGTTTTCTCCTTTTCAACCCATTTACGGATAAATAAAACTTCATTCATCGATGTTTGACTATTTTAGTATTGATACAAGAGAACTGGACGCATGCTTTCTACCAAATTTAATCATTTTAGAAATCCTATCTTCCTGCTCTTTTGAAATGATTTCTCAAGACTGCAGAGTTCATCTACTTTATTCAGACTTGGCTTTCCATTATCAACTGCCATTTCCATAAGATATTTTCTTGCTACATTTTCGATTTCCCCACCACTTAACTCATATTTTGAAACAAGCTGTTTGATTTGTGAGGAACTCAATTCAGGTATTTTTGATTTCCAGATTCGTTCGCTTACCTCTGGCAGAGGATTTGGGAATTCGACCTTGAAAAGGAATCGTCTTTCAAAAGCACTATCAAGATTCATAGTGAGATTGGTGGTGGCAAATAATATTCCTTCGAATCGTTCAAGTTCTTGAAGCATTATATTTTGCATGGTATTCATTATCTGCTCAGTTGTTGAGTCTCCCTTTAAACTCATTCGTTTTGAGAACATTCCATCTGCCTCATTGATAAAGAGTATAGGTTTAACGTGGAAATTAGCGAATGCCCTTCTGTAATCATCAAATATTTTCTTGACCTGTTTCTCACTTTCACCGAACCATTTGCTCCTGATTTGGCTTAGGTCAACCATCATGACATCACGTTTGGTTTGTCTGGCAATTTGGAATACAGATTCGGTTTTACCAGTTCCTGACTGTCCGTAAAACATTACCGTAACACCTACTGGCAGTTTGCTGTCCCTTAGCCGTCTTTGCAAGAGTCTGAAGTTACTCTGACTGATTGCACTTGATATTCTTGAAAGCTGGTTATTTAACTTATCATCAAAATACAATTTCTTTGTTCTGATTGATGCGGCATGTATAAACCCTTCGCCATTTTCAGAGTCCAGAGCAAGTTCAGGATAATCCTTAAACAGCATTTTAGTTGTCTTATAAGATAGTACGGGTATCTTTTCGTCAGCGAACAGGGAATCCTTAAATCGGACAATATCCTTTATGAATAGCTCATTATTCCCGGCTTTAAAATTGTGTTCAAAATCCAATTGGATTGCCAAATCATCAAAGATGGTTGCTGTTATCGAATCAAAGTCATATGTATCCTGTTTTTTAAGCCTCAGAAATGCCAGTGCCAGCACTATGCACTTATTTATCGGGAGTTTTATGTTCTTGTTAATGTAATCAACGAATGGTTGACCTTTATTGCTGTTGAGCAGGAACTCTATCTGTTCGAGCAGGATACTTGTTGATGAAGAGTTTGTTTCCCTTGCATCAATCATCTCTGTAATCTTTTCAAGCAGGTTTGGAAGGTTGAATTGGGTATTCTCCGTCAATTTGTTTTTATCATGAGTCCTGAGTGCTTCAATTACATGATGAGGAACTGAATATCCTAAGTCATTATAAGAGTACCTCTTATTTGACGCTTTACAACACTTGAAAATGAGTGCCCTCTGCTCTAATGCATCAATTTCCTGAATTAAATTGATTATTCTGAGGACACTACACTTGTAGTGTCTTGCCAGACTGTCCACAGTGACAGTTCGCTGCAGGCTAAGCTCTACCATGCTTGAGAAAAGGACGGTTTGAATTGTTGACAGTGAAAGAAAGTCTGCAATAGATGATATTTCCTGATTGATTTCAGTAAGCGTTTCAAATTCAAGCTTGCTTTTTGCGGCTTCTGAAGATATCTTTTCGATATGTATAAGGAGATTATTATTACTCATTTCATTATCGTGTTAAGGTTATTACCGATTGAACTTTGGTTAAAAGGGCAGCTTCTAATATGGATTTGCACGAAGCCTGAATTATATAAATCGGACGATTTAAAAATTTGCCTTGGAAGTCACCAGATTGGCTTTCCAAAAACATGATTAGTTGCCCCGTTGCCTCTTGGTCAGAAATGTAGACACATCCCAACCACTTTCGGGGAGACGCTTTAAGAATAAGGGTTTGAATTGCAGGTTTTGTTTCTGGTTGTTTTTGATTGCTGACTCTACTCATAATGTTATGTTGTTTTAAGTTTATATTCTTTAAAACCATATCTTTAAAAGCAATTTTCAGCAAACATAAAGGTTGCCAGTGCAGTGTATTTTCATTTTCAATTTGTAAGAAAAAATGCCGAAAAATAAAGATGCACTTATTCGATACCGAGTGATTAATAAGTGCTTTTTGGAAAAGAAAAACGTCACTCTCAAGGAACTTGTAACTGCTTGTGAGGAAGCTTTGGATATTAGCCCTTTAAGTGAAAGGACTATTGAAGCGGATATAAGAGCAATGCGTTATGACCGAGGACTCGGTTATAATGCACCGATTAAAATGAACAGGTCAAAGGGAGTTTACTATTATGACGACCCAGCCTACTCAATTGACAACATCCCATTAAATGAAGAAGAGCTTGATTCGCTGCTATTTGCATCCAGATTGCTTGAGCAGTTTAAAGACATTGAGTTATTCAGAACTTTCAAAGGGTCAATTGACAAGCTTGTGGAAGCTGTCAATGTTTATCATTTGCCTGAATATAAGGATATACGAAATTTCATTGAATTTGAACGAGTTGAATATACCAAGGGGACTAACCATCTTAAAGAACTGATTGATGCTATAAAAAACAGAAGTGTTATCAAGATTGATTATCATTCATTCACTTCCCCAAGAAGCACATTCCATATCATACATCCCTACCATTTAAAAGAATATCGTAATCGGTGGTTCTTAATCGGATATAACGAACAATTCTCCGACATCAGAACTTATGGACTTGATAGGATAATTAAAATTCAGATTGAGGAAACGTTGAAGTTCAAGGATGTCGGTTTTGATGCCCAGAAGTATTATGAAAATGTGATTGGCATAAGCGTATCATT
>JAKPZU010000063.1 GCA_029559915.1 Bacillota bacterium | reverse complement strand
AGTGCGGAGAAGTATGATTTGTCACGTTTGACCTCCTTTGACCTTGAGGGGAAAAATATTCTGGATGTCGGATGCAATGCTGGATATTTTATGTTCAAATTGTTGGGTAAGAACCCGAACTGGATCATGGGCATTGATTCTCATCGTCCGTTTATTGATATTGCAAGACGAATTAACGAAGAATGTTTTCAGTCCAATCGATTGGACTTTCATGTGGCAGATTTTTTTAAATACAAATTTCCTTTGGATAGGATGTTTGATCTGATTTATTGCTTTTCCACATTCCATTATTTCTATGAACAACAGCAATTGTTCATAGACAAATGTTATGAGCTTTTGAGTAAAGATGGAATACTGCTAGTGGAAATTGAAGAGAGTCCAGATCAGGGAGAAGCTAAAATATTCAGTCCTCCAAGACCTGCTGATGGCAAATGTTATTTTTACCCGAATCCTGCGATGGTCAAGCAATGGACAAAGGGAATTTTTAAGATTGTGGACAAATATGTTTCCACAAAACAGAATGGGTCAGTTTATGAAAGGCAGTTTTATGTCCTTAAAAAATTGTAATATTGATCCTGCTCTTTATGCAAGACCATTAGAGGGAGAATACAAGAAAACAATTCTCCTGATTCGTGGTGTTGGAGGGATAGGGAAAACAACTTTGTCCACTTTATTGTTTACGGATAAATTTTATTACCTGTCAGTAGCATTGACAATGATAGATGTGGAATCTGATATTCTACCGATAGTTGATTTTGTGGAAGAATATGGTGATGGTGCAATTTTTAATATTCATATTCTTTCAGAAATTATTGTTAAGCAATGCCTTGACGATTATATAGATTTTCTTTTTAAAAAGTACATCAATAATGAATTTGAAAACATTATTATGGATGGTTATTTGTTTATGTTTCCCGAAGCGTACTCTTTGTTAAGAAATAGATGTAATTATCATGAGTATAGATTGTGGGATATCAAGAGGATCGTATGAAATTGCATCTGGGTTGCGGAGATAATTATATTGTTGGTTGGGTCAATGTTGACCTTGCAGGAGAAGTTGATCTGCATTCTGATTTGAGAAAGCCTTTACCGTTTCTGGATCAGTCTGTTGATTTTGTTTTCAATGAGCATTTAATTGAGCATCTTACTTATGATGATGGATTGAATTTAATAAAGGAGTGTTTCAGAGTATTAAAACCTGAAGGAGTATTTAGAATTTCAACTCCTGATTTGGATTTTCTCATAGAATGTTATCAACGAAATAGAATTAGAGAATATGCTGATATGGGGTGGAATCCAGAAACATCTTGTAAATTTATAAATGAAGGGATGAAATTATGGGGTCATCAATTTATTTATAACTTTAAAGAACTGATTGCCTCTCTTGTTAAAACAGGGTTTTCTGCAATCGAAATAAAAGATTGGAGAGTCAGTACTCATAAAGAACTTGAGAATTTGGAACGAAGACCCTACCATCAAGAAATAATTTTGGAGGCAACGAAGTGATAGGAATTGTAATTGCAACATACAAAAGACCTGATGACAAAACTCCCTTTTACCTGCGGAGATTGTTGAGAACGATCTTCAGTCAGACGTATAAAGACTTCAAGGTTTATGTCATTGGAGATAAGTACGAGGATGATCAGGAATTTGTAAATACCATGAGATGGTTTCCTGCAAATCAGGTTTATTTCAAGAACCTGCCTATCGCAATGGAACGAAGCAGATATTTTGATAATCCAGAAGCATTGTGGTGTGTAGGAGGATGCAATGCTGTGAGTTTCGGTATTGACATTGCTCAAGCAGAAGGATGCAATTACCTCTGCTTTCCTGACCATGATGATTACTGGGAACCTAATCACCTTGAGGAGATCGCAAAATTAATCAATGCTGAACAGGCAGATTGGATTTGCACCCGATCAATTTATGGCAACAGAGTGTTTCCTGAAAACATTACAGAAGATGAGATTCAACCATTTCTTCCGTTGGCAGGTGGAATTATCAAGTCATCAGTCTGCATGAATGTGAAAACAATTCCTTTACGGTTTCGTGACACCTATAAGGAACTGCCTGTCGGAAGACCGTCTGATGCTGATTTGTGGGACAGGTGCAAAGAGTGGATACAGGAAAAGGGATTGAAGAGTTTTCTTGTGAACAAAACGACCTGCGTTCACGCTGAAGAGGGATTTGTGTTGCACGGAGGATTACACGGACAATGACAATTGCTTTTTTAACTTTTAACTTTTTTGATTATGAGCATATTCATCCGGTTCCCAAGGGTGTTCCTGAATATATGGAAACGATTTACCTGACGGATACTGAACGGAATAAGGATTTGGCATTAAAGGCAGGATGGCAGAATGCTTTTGTTGTAAAGAATTTTATAAGCGTGGAAGACAATTTTGAAAAGAGAAAAACAATCGGAGCAATCAAGGCATATCCAGAAGTGTATGTAAATGAACTTAATGACTATGACAAAATCTTTATGACTGATCCAAATACGTTGGTGCTTGATTCCAATTATGCAAAATTTGTTGAGTCCTTTGACGATAAATATACTTTGTGCGTTATCACAGGATACTGGAAACAGACAGGAATGTTATTTGAATTGAATATGTCCGTTGCTCAACCAAGATGGGAGTATAATGCGGAAGCAATGAAAACCTCTTATGATCGATATGTGAAAGAATTAGGTGAGTATGGAGCATTGAAATGTTCTCTTGTTTCTGCTCGTTATATTGGATGGAACATGAAAAATAAAAAGTCAAACGATCTTGCAGAAGTGTATTTTAAGGAATCTCAAATTCATGTTCAGGGCAATATGATTTTGACATATCTTTATGCAAAATATCCTAATGATGTTTTTGCCTATGGTGGATTTTTTAATGATGGAAAAAACACAGGGCATAAAATACACAATGTATATTAAA
>JAKPZU010000083.1 GCA_029559915.1 Bacillota bacterium | reverse complement strand
CACAGCTATATAGTTTATGTTGGTTTTCCACTTGTCACTTTCCAGCCACTCGACGATTTGCCGCTCATCTTCTGCCCATGCGTCACGTTCGACCATGCCATCCAGGGCGGTGACTGCCGCCGTCACGAAATCGTCAAACGCATCAACGAGGTGTGACGGGATGCAAAACCCAACAACCAAATCGACGTTATCGCTCATCCGCTTCGCTCCTTCCAGAAACGTCATTTGAGACGTTATCCTGTTTAGATTCCATTATTATCTTTATTTTATCAAAAGATACAGGGTAAAAATCGTTACAATCGACACCAACATCATATTGCTTTCCGATAGATTCCAACATTCCGTGAGAATGACCATGTAGTTGCCAAGAGTTCCAATGGGATTTTCCCCATGTTCTCATAGCATAATGACAGACAACAATATGCTGACCTTCTATTGTTTTTTCCCATATTTCGTGATAACTTCCGTTCATCCAGTTATCGTGCGAACCCCTCAAAAAAACATGATTGCCAATTAGTTTTTTATGTAAATCTCTGATGAAATCTGCATTACCCTTCCAACAAAAATCACCTGCATGAATCACAAAATCATCCTTGCCAACTATTTCGTTATTTCTCTTAACTAGTTCATTGTTCATTTCCTCTATATTGTTGAATGGTCTTTTCATAAAAGAAAGAACATTGTCGTGGTTATAGTGTTCATCTGCTGTAAAAAAAAACGTCATATATCTTGACAATCTCCTTGAATTTTATTATTAGGTCACAGCATTTGTATAAATATGTTCCTTTTCTGGTAATACGGTTATAATTAAATTTTTTGGTTTATTAAAAATAATATAAAGATTTTTCCCATGATAATTCACAACGACAAGGCTTCTGGTGTTCGACAGACGTTTTCCTAAACCCCTGTTGATTATGTTACGGCACTGTCTTGTGAGTTGGTAGTATTCCTTTTTGTTGATGTTTAAATCGTGCCGTTCGTGCAGCCTTTTTTTAAAGTGCGGATTTACCATAATAAGCCTCAATAAGACGTTGTGTAATATTTTGGACTGCCTCTGCTTCAAACTCTTGGCTAGGATTGTGTTCGTTATTTATCAACTTTATCTCTTGCCAGATGTGAACAGACTCATGGACGATCAAGCCGATTATTTCTGATTTAGTAATTGATAAGAACTTGCTTTTAGTTGACGGCAGTATAAGAAACGCACTCTTGTGTGTC
>JAKPZU010000071.1 GCA_029559915.1 Bacillota bacterium | reverse complement strand
ACTAATAGGGATTATAATGGCTAATACAAACGATATCAACCAAAGAAAGCTTTGGTATATAGTCCAAACTTATTCCGGACTTGAAAACTCCGTCAAAGTCAGTTTGGAAAGAAGAATCGAATCAATGAACATGGAAAACTTGATTTTTCAAGTCATGATTCCGGAAGAAATTATTCCCGCAGACAAAAAAGATAAAAACCCTAAAGAAAAAGTTGTTAAAATTTTCCCGGGATATGTTTTCATTGAAATGATAGTCACTGACGATTCATGGTTCGTGGTTAGAAACACTCCGGGAGTTACCGGTTTCTTGGGTAGTAGTGGCGGGGGAACAAAACCGGTCCCGTTAAAACCGGATGAAATTAATCCAATCTTGAAAAAATGCGGTATGTTGCAAGTACAAAAATTCAATGTCAAACCAGGCGAAAAAGTCAGAATCATCAACGGCAACTTCAAAGGACAAGAAGTTATTGTTGAAAACATCGACCAGGATAAGGGTAAAATTCATGTCCTTATTGAAATGTTTGAAAGGCAAACCTCAATGGAATTGGATTTTACCGACGTTGAAGTAAATAAATAATTTCTAAACAGTTTAGTTGCCAACTAGACTGTTTTTATTTACATTTGGGGATTTTTGGATTGGATTTTAATAATGTTAAAAAAAGTAATTTTTTTATTTGGGGATAAATGTTATAATCTACCTTGGCCAAACAGGAGGAAATACGGATGATTAAGTTAACTAATGTCTCAAAATACTATAGCTCCAATGACGTGATCGCCTTAGGTTTAAGGAAAGTCAATTTGGAATTGAACGTCAATGAATTTGTGGCGATTGTCGGTGAATCCGGATCGGGTAAGACAACGCTTTTAAATGTTATCAGCGGTATTGATACTTATGAAGAAGGGGAAATGTACATCAATGGGGAAGAAACTTCATATTTCAGCGTTTCCGATATGGAAAACTATCGCAAGAAATATGTCGCTTTTGTTTTCCAGGATTACAATTTAATCGATTCATATACGGTCTTACAAAACGTTGAAGCCCCTTTATTGTTATCGGGTTATCCAAGGGACAAAATCCGGAAAAGAGCGATGGAAATCATTGAAAAAGTCGGATTGAAAGCGCATGCTCATCATAAGTCAACAAAACTGTCTGGGGGGCAAAAGCAAAGAGTAGTCATTGCCAGGGCATTAGCCAAAGATTGCCCTATCATCGCTGCTGATGAGCCGACAGGAAATCTTGACAGCGAATCAGCTACACAAATCATTAAACTTTTGGCGGAAATCGCCAAAGATAAACTAGTGATCATGGTCACTCATGACTTTTCTCAAGTCGCAGAATTCGCAACCAGGAAAATCAGAATATATGACGGAGAAATAGTAGAAGATAAGGAACTAAAAAAAGTTGAAAAAGCAAATTTACCTAAGTTGGAAGACAAAGAATTTAAAATTAATTTTTTCTCGATATTGAGAATATCTTTAAGAAATTTGATGGCTGTACCGAAGAAAACTTTACTGATGATAGCTGTTTTCTCTTTCTTTGCCATTTTTGTTGGCTTGGCTTATGGCGGTTATGTTATCGTCAGTGATCAAGCAAGTTTCAATTCAAACTATCATTTTAGTTATACCGGTCCTGATCGAATCGTGGTCAAAAGAACCGATAACCAACCACTAAGCGCACAAGACTTGGCGGAATTAGGTGGATATTCACAAGTAAAGCATGTGATTGAAAAGGATTATGCTTTGGATTTCAGTACAGCTTTATATTCAAACGTCAATGTTTTCGAGTATCTTCAAGTTAGTTTCTTGCCAATATCGATGTTGCCTAATGATATAGTTTTTGAATATGGTGGTTTGCCTAGTGAAGACGATCAAGTCGTTATCGCCGGTAACCCTGACACAATCAGAGACGGGGAAGAGGCAATCGGAATTTTTCTGGAATCGATGTATTCCAACCAATTGGAGGGAGTTAAATTTGAAGTAGCCGGTTTGGTTACAAATGATCATATGTTGGGTGTAACAGCTGTTTACAACAACTATGTTTATGTCAGTGACAACTATTGGGAAATGATTCAAAAAATTAAATACTTAGACGAATTTGGCAGTGTGATGATTATCGCTGATAATTTATATAACAAATTGGGCTATGCCGGAATAAAAATAGATCCGACATTGGCAGACGATGAAGTCAAATTACCGAATTATTATATAAATGGCAGTTTTTTCTGCAACGAAAATCTTTGTGAAACTACTGGATTTTTAAAAATAAAAGATTATTATGTCGATAAAACTCTACCAATGACCTTGATTATGGACACGAGCATTCAGGATTATTCAATTTATATCAATCAAAACATTTATGACCAAATCTTCTATGATGAAATTTATCAAGTAAGTCT
>JAKPZU010000057.1 GCA_029559915.1 Bacillota bacterium | reverse complement strand
AGCTGATCGATTCTGAAAGAAATATCGCGCGTGGTATTGGTGTCAAAGAAGTCGCGCTGCTTGTCCAGTAATACTTTTACCGGTGATATTGTTTGTGTAGCCATGATGAATGAGTTGTAAATAAAGTTACGTAACTTTTTGAATTAAGCACCTGATTTGTGCATCTTTTAGTGGTGAAGGCGAATAATGATGGATCAGGGAAGAACAGAATAGTTGCATTAGTCATAGCATGCGAGAGCCGGAGATTCATCATCTAATTTGCTTAGTAAATTTACAGTTTGGATAGGATTTGCAGCCATGAAATTTTCCAAATTTCCCTTTGCGTTCAATTAGTGTATCCCCACAGTTTGGACATTGATTTTTTAAGAGCGCTGTCTCCCGGCTTTGAATACTTTGTTTAATTGATCTGATGTGTTCTCTCTTATTATAAGAACCTTCCTGATTGGAAGCGACAATTTTCTGAAATATTAACTCTTTTTCAGCTTCGGAAAGATTTATCTTGGAGTACCTTTTTATCGTTCCAATAAGATGATGTAGGTTTATGACATCAGTCTGAGAAGTGACTTTGATGTTTGCCGTTGAAGAGAAAACAATAATCGAAACGTATTCAAGGTCTGGGTAATCGTTTAAGCATCTTCTTAATGTTTTTATATGTCCCTCATTTTGCCTAATAGGATTGTAGAATTTGGATTTGTAACTATATATAACCTGAGTCCAGTGTTCTGATTTTTCGTTTCCAACAATCCAGCCTTTGTAGTTTTTCGTTTCTATGACGAACATGCCGAAATCAGAAATAACGATGTGGTCGATTTGAGAAGTTTTATCGCCAATTTTTAAGACTACATTATTTACAACTTTGTATTTTGAATTGTCTAAAAAGTATAAAACTGAAGAAACAGTCTTTTCTCCGATTACCCCTTTTACCTTTGCTTTGAAAACGCCAAATGTAAGGGCAGATAGTAAAAGTACTATTAATAGGAAGAGATACATTTTTGGTTCTGATCGGTAATGAATATTGCCTCTAAGTTATATACAAGCGCTATGAAATAACGTTTGTTATTTCAAATATAGTATTATTTGCAAGTAATTAAAATAAATAGTATCAATTAACAGGTAGTAAGTAGTAAGAAAGCGTCGCGGAAACAATGAGCGAATGAAATAATTAGACGATCAGCGAATTATCCATTTTCAATTATCCATTATCCATTAAAAGACCAGATTGCCACGCTGCGCTCGCAAAGACGTACTTTTTTTGTGACATCTCGAAAACGGCGGACTGCGGACTGTCGAAAGTGGACTAATTATCCATTTTCAATTATCCATTATCCATTAAAAAAGCTATTTAACCGTCTTTTTCTTTACCGGAATGCGTTCTTCCTTAGGGCGGCCTTCGAAGCTGCTCATCGAAGAATAGACACCCAGCCAGCCTGCCACCACATCAAACACGCGCGGCGGGAACAAGCCTTTTAATATCGGCACCAGATTCACGTTGTCCGGCTGCATCAGGATAATC
>JAKPZU010000050.1 GCA_029559915.1 Bacillota bacterium | reverse complement strand
ATGGATATTAGAATTTCACATTGTTCAACTTCACTAGAGAACTATTACATCTGTATTGAAGAAAAGGTTGATGGTTTCACTAACAGAGGCCCAAATCCCGGAGATCTGGTTTACTTAGTTGTAAAAATCGGGAAAACAAGTTATTGCGGGGCGAGATTTATACTAGACGAAATTACAGACTATAAACCTTGGCCAGATGCAGAAAGATATGTTCATGCTTTAACAATCAAAGAAATTGAATTCTGTGAACCTTTTGACATATCAATTCTTGCAGAAGCCGGTGGACAATATTGGGGAGTAAAATATATGATAGGTGCTAAACCTATACATGAAGAAAAAGCCATTAGTATTCTTAATGAAGCATTCAGAAATAATAAAATTAATGAGTTGTATAGATTTCCTGATGAGCAATCTGAATCTGATAACGAAATAGAAGATCAAATATTCGAAGACGAAATATTCGAAGACGAAAAAGAGGCACAGAAATTAGTTGAGGAAGTTCCAGACGTAAGAATAGATATCATGGGAACTTTTCAAACAATTCATTTCGCAAACGAGACAGATAAAATTAGAGGGTTAGAAATTTTGGTCAATAATAACTTTTATTCTCTTTTTCCCCATTTCTCTGAAAACAGGACCCTCCTTATACCTGAAAATAGGATATTCAAAACAAAAGGTATTAAAAAAGACGGACGCGATATACAGGGTATAAGATCGATACCCGACGGACTGTTATTTGTTTTTAATAAAAATCAAAAAAAACCAATACAAATAAATCTTATTGAATACGAATGCTACGGCGAAAAGAAAACAAGAGGAACTGATAAATCAAATTATTTAAACACTACGATAATTCCTCAATTGATGAGGTTTGCATCTGCGTTTAGCATTATTACAGACGAAAATACTAGAAGAGCCACAATTGAAAAGTGGGTCGACAAGATTATTGATTATATCAATTCTAATGAGGAGTTATCTAACAAAATAATTGGCTGGATCAGGGAACTAAACCCGAAAATTAAGGAACGTTCGATTGAGCGTGAAATAGAAAAAATATTGATCGATGCTTTCAAAACAAATTTGAGAGTTCTTTTAGTGATTGATGAATTAAGCACGGAACAGAAATCCACAATACAGAAC
This sequence comes from Bacillota bacterium, assembly GCA_029559915.1. GTDB lineage: Bacteria > Bacillota_I > Bacilli_A > Izemoplasmatales > Hujiaoplasmataceae > UBA2289. The sequence goes on along the minus strand of JAKPZU010000050.1, from coordinate 453 downwards.
GTAATAAGTTCATTTAAGCTTGAGAATGGAGATAATATTCAATTTGTTGGTTACGTAGTCAGACTCGTACAAAGCATAAGTATAACAGATCATACAGCACAATATGCATTGACAGTACAATGAATAATGGCCCACAATTGAGGCACGTATTAATTTAATCAAGGACGCCCAGTTATTGAAGGCCGAAGGAAGCGGCGCCCGAACGGAAAAGGGAGCCGGGTGGAAACGAGCGCACGCCCGGGGGGAAGGAAAGGTGCGGGGAAGGGATTTGTGGGGAAAGGGTTCATTTAATTGATGGAGGCGGTGCCGATCCCGGGCAGAGTTACATTGACACCGGCGAGTGAGCGAAGCGAACACCGCTGTTTCCAGGGTGGGAAGCGAACGAAGTTCGCTGGGTGGGGTTAAGGATCATGAGCGGAGCGAATACCGATTAACTCTGGAGCGATGAGAGTT
>JAKPZU010000049.1 GCA_029559915.1 Bacillota bacterium | reverse complement strand
TTCAGCGATATCAAAATTGTAAGTGAACTGGTCACTGAGCACCTCTCCGTCTTCCGCATAAATGGAACTGCGGATTTGCCTTGGCAATACTTTTTCGCTTACCAAGTCGGTTTGCAGGAAGGAAACAGCGAGAATATTGGTAGTTATCTTATCTGTTGATTTAATAATATCTACATCCACCTGTTTAGTTGTATCCTGACGTGTTTTCGTGACTTTTAACAGAGGTATGACGATTTCCTGAAGCGATGCTCCACCATGCACATATCTTGACCCTGCGCCCTTAATTCGAATTCTGTTTATGGATTTTGGAATCAGGACTTCTGCATCACCTGCAAGATTAAGTTGCTCTGCTGTAAAATGTTTGGTGCTGGTATCGCCTTTTAGGTTCTTTCCTATAACGTACCGTCTGGATTCCTTCCAGATATCACCTTTAACCTCACCAATTGAAAAATCACTTTCTTCCAATTCCTTACTCTGGTACAAAAAGCCGTGGTCAGAAGTGATGAACATATTATTGCCATTCATATTGGCAATCTTTTTTATTACATCCATCAAGAACTCCAGTTCCTGCTCAACAGCTTCAAATACTTTCTCTTCTGATGTTTTGTCATCTCCCACCTTATCAATTCGATTATGGTAGATATAAATCAAGTCATGCTGCTTCACAAATTCACGACCATCGGTGGAGGAGTTCATTTTCATGAAATCCTCTGCACCGATTGCTGTGGCTCTTACCCCAGCCATCTGTTCGAGTATCTTGCTTCTTGCCTGTACCCCTTGGGTAGAATTCCCGTTGATAAGGACATATTCACTATCTGGCTGGAATGTCATATTTGCATTTGGCAGTAGCGAAGCCATCCCTAACTGAGTGTAGGATGGAAGTGATGAAATCATATATTCTAATTCCCCTTCAAATCGTTTTTCGGTCTGGATTTTCTGCAAGTACTCCCAGCCACATTCATACCGTAAACCGTCCGAAATGATTATGAATAGTCTTTGTCCCTTGGTAGTAAATGGTTTTATATGGTCAGAAAAGAACCTGTGCTGCGCTACTTTTGGCTGGTTATACCATTTCTCTGTGGAATCAATAACCTTTTGCCATTTGTTCCCGTAGTTTAGCAGCCAATCGTTGCAATATACTTTCTCTACTTTCTCGGTCAATGGCTGCAATACCTTATTCTGCTTGGCTTTGCGATAATGGGTGATATATTTTCGATAGTAGTTGTCGATTTTGTAAAGGTTCAGAACGTAAGACTGAGCACCTTCCACAAATGATTCGACTTTTAGCTTGTCTGCTTTTCTGACCGATGTTACCATCAGCATACTATTTTCCAGACAGGCATAAAAATCTTCGTAATCAGGATACCAGTATTTGTTTTCTCTTTGCTTAATCAGTTGACTCAATCTATCATTGGATATGGCTTCTTCACATATTAATTGTGCCAGTTCTGAGATAATTCGTTTGTCAATTAGTTCGAATAAATCATCTTGAATAATATCATCTACCCTTACAGAATTCAAAGCTGATTCAACTTTTAAATCACCAGCAATCTTTTGTGAAAGTTTACGATATGCTTGTTGGTAGGATATGGAATCCTTCCAGATGCCAATTAGTATCTTTGATTCTTTGGCAATCCCTGTCTTTTTACCTATGGATAGGTTATTGTTAAACACTTCCAACAGGAAATCATATATTGCTGGCGTTTCATTGTTATAGCCATATTTTCGGGCAATTTCTTTCCAGTAAAAGTCTTTAAGGTTGTAGCGTTCCAGCTCCCTGTCGTATCGTTCATTGCCATCACTGAAAGCTGAAGCATGAATTTGAATGAATGAAACAAGGCTTACGTTATCAGTGTTAAAAAGGACTGCCAGCATTTTGTAACGGATAGCTTGGAAGTCATCATCTTTGCCAAGCAGTTCTTTCAGATACGCTCTCCGTTCTTTGTTTTTAAAAAATTCAATGTGTTCAGCAATCAGGTTGGTGAAATCATAATCCAGTTCCAGTTCCTGAGCAAACATAGCTTCCTGTCTGGTTTGAAAAACATAATGAGCAAGTTCCAAGTCCAACAGCCAGTTTTCAGCATTACTTGGCTTATTGTAAGGCAGATAAAGCAAAAACTGAGCATTTGGTTTTTCAGTGGTTACGAGATATTTAATGTAGAACTGGTTATTCCCGACAATCACCTTTTCCACACCATCCAAAGCCAACTCATCAAACTCTTGCTTTAGTTGTTCGTTTTCATCGTACCAGAAGATGATACGATGCTTGTCGAAAAGTTTTGATAATGCTTCCTCTATCTTGTTCATCTTATTTGGCTTGTATCAATCCAATCGAACTGTTTCACTTTTTTCTTTGTTACAGGGTCATTCAATCCAATCACTTCTTTAACTGCCTTCCCAAACTTGTTATAATTAACTAGCACACCATCATCCAAGTCAATTTCAATGCGCTCTGTTGCCAACGGATAAAGAATATCTCTTTCATAATCATGCAGTTCAACCAGCATCTTTTCTATATTGTCAATTTCTTTAATGGCTTTGGTTTTATCAGAAGCTGAACCAGTGACCTGAACATGTTCAAGATGTTCTTTGCGGGTATTTAATTTTCCAATAAATTCTTTCAGGTACTTGTTTAAGATATTGCTGACCGTATCTGGTGTATAGCGGTGCATATAAACCAACACGTTGAACGACCCCTTGGGGGATGAAAACATCCAGTAGATTGGGCGTTTTTTATAACGTTTGATATGGTCAGGATAAAAGTCACTTATGAAATAATTCCGAATGTCCTTGCCAATATGTTCTTCAATGAATGCCAGATTCTTATTGAAGTTTCTTTCACCAAAGGTTACTTTAAGAAACCGATAAAATTTGCCAACAATATCATCTTCAAACCAGTTATCATTTAATATGGGTATAATGTTGTCTTTATCTGGCAGGAAGGTGCATTCATTTTCAGTTTTATTAATAGTTTGTAGGTAGTCATCCAGAGTGCCACCCTTATTTGCCAGTATAAGACCCTCTTTATCCAGACTAAATCTTCCCAACATACATCCAACTACATAGCTTATAAGTTGTGGCATGATTTCGTTACCAATGAAAGGCAACTCAATTTCATGGTAATTAGTTACCTTGGAGGTTTTTTGTTCTCTAATGACTTTCTTATTTAGTTTCGCAAGGGATTTTCGGTCTATCTCGTCCTGAAATATTGTAATATTTTCTAACGGAACGGTAGACGTTATTTCATCTTCCAATGCATACAATTTAATTAATAAATCATTCAGGAGTTCTTCATTTTTATGTAATTCCAAAAACTTATTGCCCCAAAATCTCACAAATGAATAGTATGCATCTTCCAATTCAACTTGACCCTCGTCACAAAATTGGATTAAGGCATTCGTTTGAAAACTCCAATTTAGTTCTGAAAGATTAAATTCTTCCTTACTCAGGTTCAATATCCGTTCTACAACCTCTGAAATATTATGAATATGTAATTTATAGTCCTTCGCTATTGGGAATGTTTTGAGTTGCCCTGGCTCAAAATTTACTGTGGGACTTATTGGACCTAAGATTGGTTTTACTAAGTTTGAATTTAGCAATCCCAAAATGAAAAGATAATCATCAGCATGAGGGAATATCGAACATCCACCAATATCAAAAAGAAATCCTTTTGGATAATAACGGACACTCAAATCATATGCGACCTTCGTCCATGAAACACTATGCAAAAAGTACTTACTCTCATTCCAACATTTCGAGTTGTTAGCAGTAATCTTACCTTCAGCCAGTTGAATTCGCTTTAATTCTTTTATATCATAGCCATTGTTTTTCCAATTTATAACTAAATCTTGATTGCCATACCATTTTCTGAACTCTCCCCCCTTATTATATGGAAACCATTTTTCTTCCAAATATTCAGCCGTTGATTTGTCGCAAAATCTTTTTGTGTTTTTCAGTTCTACCTCATACCAAAACCTTATGAAAATGTTATTATCGCCAGTTGCTAAACCTGTTGTTACTGTTGCAACCTCAGAAAGGCTTTTGCCTTCCAGATAAGACCTAAGTGCACCTTTTGTTATCCAATATGATATTGGACTATTTGGTATAGAAAGCAAGTCATGCTGTCCTATGATAAATTTTCTATATTCTTTTCGTAGATACTTTGATTCTTTTATATCATTTGCTTCAACCTGAACTTCCCTTTCAAATAACCTGATAAAGACGCTGTTAGCCTTAGTGGTAGTTGTATTCTGAATGGAGAAAGCAACTGTTCCAGAATCAGAACCAAAAACACCTCTGCCAATATGAATTAAATTGGATAAAAAACAGGTTCTAAGTATTTTTAATCTCAGACCATCAAAGGAGGAAAGAAACATCCAACTTTGAAAATTAATCATCGAAAAATGACCATTAGGTAAAAGAAAATTCAAAGCACGTTCCATGAAGCTTGACATAAGGTCTGCCTTTGAAAGAGGTAAATAATCAGAGACAAATTGGTTAAGTGCTGAATTCATCTTTCGATAACCCATATAAGGTGGATTAGCAGCCACGCAATGGAACTTTAATCCGAGAAAGCCGAGTTGCATCAAAGAACCAATAAGTTCTTCGGCTTTAGTTCGTTGGAATACATCAGCATGAAGTAAGAATTGATTAAGTTTCATTGAAACATTTTGGATTTCTTGGACGGTGGTTTGTGGTAAAATCAACGAACCAAAATTGGTAGAACTTTGAGTCAACGTTAAGTCATGAATCAGTTCACTGGGACAATGGATATTTTGTGAATTAAAAAAATCTTTAATCTCATTTATGCTAATGTGCAAATCTTTGTAGTAAAGAAGATTAGGGATTAGTCCTATGCGAAATGTTCTTCGGTGGTACTCCCGTGCTTTCATCATTAATGCAAGTGCAGAGAGTTGTGATGCACGTTCGTCAATTTCAAATCCATAAAGGTTATTTTCGATTATGAGTTTTGGGATTTCACTGGTGTTGTAGCCTTCTTCTTCATAAATTTTTGTAAACAAATCAAAGGCATATACCAGAATATGCCCACTTCCACTCGCTGGGTCTAAAAACTTGATTTCTTCAGGTGATTTAATTCTCAGGTAGTCTTCTACTTCAGGGGATGCGGATTCAATGAAGTAGGGCATATAGTCTCGTAGATTTGACTTGGGACGATTTTGTAGCCACAGTTTTCCTAAGGTGTTCTGTACCATATATTCCACAATCCATCGTGGAGTGAAAAGTTGAGTTGCGGCAGGAATGTCTTCCTTTTTTACCTTTGATTTGGAAGCAAACACAGCATCCTTCTTTTCCGAAATATAAAACTGGTACAGCCATCCAATAATCTCAACATTCCTGCAATCATCAATTGGCATACCGTCATGCACATCTTTCACTATAGAAAAATCACTGGTCAGGTCATCTGGTAATAGTAATTCAGTGTAATCATTGATTTTTTCGAACAGGAAAGGAAATGTTGTATGAAGGTGGTTGCATACTGCTATCAATAATTCCTTGAATGCTTCATTTTGCGGATTTTTGCTTGGGATTCGGTTATCCAATATATCATATGTTCTCTGACGATTTACCTTCAATTCTTCAGGAATATTACCACGTTTTGCTTCATCAAGAAGTTCTGGGATTGTATATCCATCTTTCGGTGTAATAACTCGTATCCCCAGTGGCTGGTAATCATTTACATCCATGAAACGAAGTGCCATCAGGCGATTAAACCAAGTGTAGGCAACTTTTTCTATCAACTGTTCTTTGGTGGTTCTGCCGAGTTCCAGCCTGAGTTGTTTTAACTGTTCGGTCTTTTCCCTCAATTCTGCCGAATCAGAAGTTAAAACAAAGTTGAGTTTAGCACCAACCTGTTCGAGCAGTTTTCTTCTGGCTTCCTGTGCAAATTTTTTAAGCTGGTTGGTATTCATGAGTTAAGTGATATCCTTTTATTATCGTTTATCAATTCGTTGAGTTTGGCTTTGAGTGCTTCCACGTATTTTTCCACGTCCTCTTTCGTTTTAAGTTCAGTCTTTGGGAACTCAACTTTCACAGTATTAATTCGTTGATAATGCACAACTGGAGTATCAGGCTTTTCTGGTGGTAAAGCCAGTTTTGCCATTTCATTCAACTGTTTTTCGAGAAGTTCTCCCTTGACATATGCTCGTGTGCCTCTCAAATTGGCAATAAAACGTTGGTCTTTAATCTTCTTGGCTTCATCCTCAAATGGTTTCAAAACCTGCATCCGTTTGTTTTCATCCAGTGCTTTAAAATCATCGTGGGATTGAATCAGGCTTTTAGCTTTACTAATCTCTGCCTCAGTCAGCTTCCTTTCATCATCAATTTGCTTTATAACTTTTTTTGTCAGCGTGTCCTTTGCTGATTTGGCATCCCTTATAAGTGTTCCATTATATGGAGTTGCATGTTCATTCACTTCTCGAAGCACATCCAGTTCTTCACATTGAATGTAGTCAAGGTTGGATTGGTTACCTGAAAAGAATTTACGGATTGAATCATAAATATTCTTTTGCTCACCGTTCCAGAACCGTTTAATGAGGTCAACCGTTTTTTCTTTGTGGTCAAGCAATGCGTCTTCGAAATCTTTTACGCTTGTCAGGAAGTAGGTATAATCCTTTTTTGTGAGTTTTTCCACAAATTCAGCAACTGGGTCAAGAATTGAAAGGAATGGATATGTTTCTTTACTCATTAACATTTGGTTCAACCATCCCAATTCCAGAGTGAGTTTATTCTTGAATGCCAGTGCTACCTCTTTAGCTTCCTTCACAGGGCATGTCTCATCAAAAAACTCACTGTAAACCGTCATCAGTTGCTTAATAAGGCGTGGGTCGTAATCTACCTGTGGTTCGAGAAGAGTGTTGCTATAAAGTCTGTTGCTCATGAAAGAATTCAGTGCACCATCATCGTCCAACAGGTTAGAATCCTGTGAAAGTTCAACTTTCCCTCGTTTGAATAATTTGGCTGCGATGCTGAATACGGCATTCTGATACCAACCATAAGGCTTCTTAGCGAAGTAGTCACGAATATCGGTGAGTGATGTCCTTTCCGACATCTTTTTCCTTCTTTGTATGAAATTAAGCATTTCACTTTCGGCTTCGGATAAGGTTGAGTCATCCGTGCCAAACAAATCATCCTGCTTGTTCCTGATAATGGCTTTGATGGTATCTTCCGTGTAAAAAGTGCTTCCAAGCATTTTCAGGTTTGGGTATGCCAGCTTAATAAGGTTCTGGAAGGCATTGACCAGCTTTGTTTTACCATCAGATGTGCCATTTACATCCTGCTTCATCCCGTTCATGTAAACTGCTGATTCACCCAAAAGTCTTCGCAGCAGGGTAACAAGGGATGCCCTTCTCATTGTGTTCTGCTGAGCCTTCTCAAAGAGAATGCGCTTGACATTATCTTTATTCGTTGTGGATTGGTTCTGACGGATGTATTTTTCAGTTTTCAGGTACATCCTGACATCCATGAGCATGTGTGCATCATCAGGAAGAACCATCATCAGCAGGGTATTGTAACCCATCGTCTGGGATTTGAAGAAATCTTCCCTATCATGGTCTTGGAAGTTAGGTGTGATTATTTCAATGGTCAGTTCCTTATCCTTGCCTAATATCACACCATCAATCTTGCTTGTAAAATCGTACTCTTGTTTGTTTTCCAGATACCTAATCTTGTTATCACCGATTATGGTATCGAAAATGATTTGTTTAAACAGGTCTGTAATCTGACCGTTGTCAATATCAGTAGCTTTAATCTCTTCTTCGATATCCTTTTCATCGTCAGTCAGGTATTCATACAGGTCACCGTTTCTCTGGAGGTAGGTTTGGTTTTCAAGAAGTGCAAGTGCTTCATTAATTTTTTTGTCATGTTCCTTTAAATCAACCTGAATGCTGTCAATCATCAGGGTCGAGATATTTCTGGCAGTTGTTTTGAAGTTGCTGTAGTATTTCACCATAAACAGTGCTTTCAGCACTTTTACAGCAAATGGATTATCAACCTGCCTCTCCGCAAGTATAATGGCACTTTGCAGTTCGCCACGAATGGTGGAACGGATGCCCTCAAACAACAAATCAAAGCTGACAAATGCATTCTGGTCTTTGGTATCAATTTGCTGAATTACATGCTGGAATACTCCAAGCATAGACCTTTCTCCAACGGATGCATGCTTACCCTGAAAGGCATTATGGTTCGAAAGTGCCCTGATGCATTGCTGGAACAAGTCAAACTGGTAAGAAACGAATGGATATTTACTGATAAAATCCTTCTCGTCCTGATAACCCCTGAATTGCACACCCACTTCAGAAAATGACAGCAGGGTCTCCATCTTAGATTGTTCGTTCTTCCATGCGGTTTTCAGCAGGTTTTTTGCAGGGTCAGTTTTGCTTAGAAGCCGTTTTTCAATCACTTCATCCACATTGGCAGAGGTTAATGGTATTTTCAGTTTAAACCGTGCCTGAATTTTCGAAAAGTCATTCTGTTGGCTTTTGCTCATATCACCCACAACCCGCTCCATATCTTCCTGTGAAGTGACCAGTATCCATGAATTGCCTTTGGTTCTGGTGGCAAGGGTCTCGGCAATGGTCTGAAGATTCAGCATTAGTTTGGTGTTTTCCGATATGAACTGACCCACTTCATCCACGAAAAAATTCAGTCTGAATCCCTTTTGCTTGGTCTTTATGTATTCGCTAACCTTAGTGCAAAAATCATCCACCGATATGCTGGAATCGGTTCTTATAGTATCGATTATATTGTGGTATTTTTCAGGAGTATCGCCCAATAGCTTTGAAAGAACCTGACCAATGCCTTCTTTCACCTTTGGCGAAAAGTATTTTCTGCGTGCATTCGACCAGAATTCGCCAGTTGCCTTTTCGAATTCTTCCTGAAACTCCTTGTATTTACCTTCGTTATCTATCCATCGTTCAAATTCTGCCACATGGCGTTGTGCACCGAAATACCCAAGATGGTCGTTAAAAACTTTGTAGAACACGTTCAGTAGGGCATCTTCTTCTTGCTTGCTGGTAATTTGTGCTTGCTGGTCAATATTGAAGAGTATTGATTCCGATGGTATCCGTGTTGCACTTTGAATATCACCCTTGAGGATTTTGTCTGTCTCAATCTTCTCAGCGAAAAGTTCACCAAGTTTATAGCCGTTGAATTCCTTGTTTTCCAACACATAGGACAGAATCTTCAACAGATGTGACTTACCAGAACCGAAAAAACCAGAAATCCAGACCCCGTTTGCACCACGGTAATCATTATAAGCAGAAAAAAAGTCACCAATCTTTTTTGATACCTCATTGGTGACAACATATTCAACCACTTCATCCAGCACGTGGTCTTGGTCATCTGCTTTGATAACCGTCTCGATGGTACGGTTAATGTCTTTTACGAAGAAATCCTTGAGAATCATTTCTTTAATTTAAAGTTAGCGATGTTAAATGCACGGTAATAATTATCGTCTTTCATCAGACCAAAAAGTTCCAGAGAGTAGCCGTTGTAATCACCAGCAAAAAATGCAACTGTTGGTGCTTTTTTGGCGATATTCTGAAGGTTGTTAAGCACGTTATGGCTACGTATAAATGGGAATACCAGTCCAATACCCGTTAAAAAGTAAACCTTAGCTGAACTGTTTTCAATCATGTTCTTAATCTTCGGAATCAGCACTTCATTGATGTCCAATGTGGATTGTAATGCCTGTTTGAACTCTCTCTTATCCATTGTTTTTTCGAGTTCAAATATTTCACCATCACCAAGTCCATCGTTCAGCAGTTCCAGAGCAATATCATAAAGGTTTAATTCCAGCACAGGAATGCCATTTGTGTCGAGTTTGTTCTTCAGTTTACGTATTGCCCGTTCAACATCATTTTGTTGTTTTGGGTCGAAAGCTGCGATAAAGAATGGTATTTCACCACCCAACGATTCCTTCCGTAGGAACTCCTGATTGCTAATGACCTGATATAGGTGCTCGAATTTTTTAACAATATCTTCCATCTCAGTGCCTTAATTGTTTTATGTCCCTGTCGGGCATCATGAATATTTTAAGCCATACGGGTTCGTCCCTGACAATTGCATTAATTACATCCTGCTGAAGAATTTGAGGCAGTATGGCTTTATCAACGGCATTATTAATAATACCAGCCTGTTCAAGAATGCGGTACATTACCTGTTTGGCTTTCTTTCGTGTTGACTCCGAAAACGCTTCGAGTTCGGGATGTAATAATATTTTGCTGCTAATAAATGAATTAAAGTCCGACTCGTTTATCTTAAAATCAAACACCAGTACCTTATCACGAATAACCTCAATGGTAAAGTCCCTGATAAACCCGTAACGTTTGCACACAGCAAGAAAAGCTATCTGCTTTTGAGAAATAAGGTCACCTTTAATCAAAAGGCTTGTCTGTTCAGGAGTTAATGTTTCCAGTCGTTTCCGAACTTCACGGAACTCCCTGTCAGAAGTCCTTGTTTTGACGGGACTGAAAACAACGCCACTTTCTTTCACCACCTTCAGGTCGGTTGCATTATTATCATATGCAGCCTTAGCGACCTTAATCATTTCGTTCAATCGCAATGATGCAGCCGTAAATGATAATATATATTTTGATGACAGGCTCATTTATATGTTCACAAAAGTCTTTACTGGCACGTCAAGAAGCTGGCTTAACTTTTCAAGATGTGATTTCTTGGGAACACTCTTTCCTGCGCACCATTTTGAGACTGTCACTTCGGATACCCCTAATTTGTTGGCTATCCAAACTTGCTTAATGCCTTTGGTCTTCAGTAGTTCTTTAAGAAGCATTGATTTAAGAAAAGTTAAATTATTGAAGTACCGAATGTAAACAATTTTAGCCTGAATAACTATATTAAAGAGACAGAGAATCGATTTAATTAGGGGGAAGGATATTTTAAATTATTAAAAAGAAAGGGCATGGCTACTAACAGGTATTTCCATGCCCAAGATTGCGATTAGAATGGTAATTCTACCCTATCCATAACATCATAACTCGATACATCAACGCACCAAGCAGCAGGGTAACCTTTCTGCAATTCAGTATAGCCGATTTGAAAGCGGTATAACTTTTTCTTCGGTAAATGCAAAGCATCATACATTCCCCTATTTCGTTTTACATATACGTAATTGATATTATCATACCCTGCTTCTTTTAATGCACTTATTCTATCCTGCATTATCGGGTGTTGATTGCAGACATCCTTTATTTCTTTAATAATCTGATTTATAGTCTTCATTTGCATAAATATTTCATTTAATAATTATTCTCATGTTTGCTAACCAACATAATCACCATAATTTATTCTCCAAGACTGTGAATCGTCATCCAGCATTGGTAGTATCCTGCTCGATTTACTCACAGCATAGCATGTTACTTTTGTCTGTCCTCTGCGGGAAGATTGGAAGCCTCGTTCAACCATCATTTTACCTATTGTGGGCACATTAATTCGCTTACTGCATGATGGATACTTGTTTGTTAACGATAGGACTATGTCAAGTACTGTCAGGTAGAAAATATCACCAAGCGTCTCTGGATGCTGGATGTTATCGTCAACCAAATAATCAACATCAGATTTCTGAACGTAATCATCATATAGCTTGAGCAGTGATGCCCTATCAGAGTGCTGATACGAGTACTGAAAACCAGTCACATAAAGATTGTATGCTTCCATGAATAAATCGACCAAATCAATTTCACCAAGTTTTGCGAAATGAATTTTCTCGATTTCAATCGGAATTATTCTTCTGTTCTGTTGCTCACGGACAACAAAAAGATTGTTGCCACTACCAGCAAATGAACACCTACGCTTTAACGTGCTAATCCTACGGTCATATTTTCTTCTGGTGGTAAGATTGTTGTTGCTTAAAACATTTTTGAAAGTCTTGTCGGCTTCATACGTTCTACCATCCATCTCATCATCCACAATTAGTAATGCTTGAGACATAAGAACCTTGAAGTCATCATCAAAACTGAGCGAATGCTCTTTTCTGTAGTTATGTAATTCCGTTGGCAGTGTATAGTTGCGAAGGAAGGTAGTCTTTCCAACGCCTTGTTCCACAGATATTAATGTCAGGAAGTATTCATTTGGATACTGACCGTCTAATGCCTGTGCAATCATCCCGACATACCATCTCTTTAAATATTCAAGGACGATAGATTTGTCAACCGATTTGTTTTTCAGTTCCAGACAATCCAACCATTTTTCAAAAGTTCCGATGGGATTCCTTTCGCTGTTTGTTTTAATAAATTCCAGTATCGGATTTACAGTATTGATGTATTCTGACTTTATTACCTCTTCAAACCTTTGACGGGAAATTTCCTTTTCAAAATGTTTTTTCAGGTTGATATATATTGTATTATAAAGCCTTTCGTCAATAATATCGCCATTAAAAGTCAAATCCTGTATGAATAAATCATACCTCACCCCGATATTATTGAGGTAATTGGCAATATCATCAGAAGTTATCTTATCAGACTTTGATTGTATTACAAATCCGAAGGATGGGAGCAGGTTCACAGTAGTTCTGTAGTCATTCTTGCCTTCCAGCAGCTTTAATATCTGAAAATGATTATATGGCTTTGAAGGAGTGAACTCCGTTGATGTTGAAAAACAAAAGAAGGTTTTAGTTTCCTTGAAATAATAACCAGAATATGGTGCTGAAGACCCTTCCCTTTTCAAGAACACCTTCTGTTCATCCTGTTTAACAACCGACCAGTTATGCTTAATAAATAAATCAATTATTGAGTATTTATTATTGAATTCATTAATAGCTGGTTCAGTTGTATAGATGAACTGCTTTTCGCTCTTTGAATTATCATCGCCCTCTGTTGGAAACCATCGAGTCAGGCTTCTTGCCAAATCCAGAAGAAGTTGACGCTCCTGCTTCGTTATCACAGGAATATCAACATTAAGGTTCTGAAGGTCAAATGTACCCTGCTTAATTTGGTTATTGACCTTGCTCGTACAAAAGTAGCCACCTTCACCACGAGTCTCGATAATCACTTCCTTCAGAGAGTTCAGAGCAAGTTTTTGATTGCGGTCAATATCTGCTTCAGGACACCTGTAAATTAAATGAAACCCGTTATTTGGAGTGGTCTGGATAATTAGTTTGCGGAGTAGGTCGTCAGGAATAAGGGCGGAGTATTCAGCCATTATCGTTTTTTTGGGGTCATTCTTGATATCGACATCGATAATTTCAACATTACCGCTAACCTTGCCTGTAATGATTCCAACTGTGCCTTGATTTTGATAGTGAGGATGCCAGAGTGAAATCGGAGCGACTTTGCTCTGGTATTCTTTCCATTCTTTAAATGGAATTTTTGCTGATGATACTGGGATAATCGATAAACCTATGGTTGGACTATCTCCTGATGTACTACCACTGTTAAAGTCCCATATTAATTCTCCCATTTTGAGTTAGACATTTAGAATCGCTGTTATTTTTATCAAGCAGGTGTCTCATGAGATACTGCTTTGCCCATGTAGCTGTTGCCACATAGTCTTGTTTTGCTCTTTTCTGGAGTACCTGATAGAAACTCCTGTCAAGGGTCAGGTTTAATTTTACATTTTGTTGAGGTTTAACCTTTTTCATGTTTAAATGGTTTTTAATAAAAGTTATTTTTTGATGCTTAAAGCATCCGTTTGCATATATAAATACTTCGGCATTCACAAAAAAATCCATCTTACCAGTGGAGTTCTTCACATTTAGTGTTCTTTTTTTGGTTTTTCCGTAGGGGGATGGACAAGGTACAAGATAAAACATACTTTTTTGAAACTTTTTAAAACATTGACAGTGGCAAAATGGTGGACTGAATTTCCAGTGTGAGTGTTCCTTAAATGTTTGGAAATTGGCTTTTACCTTGTCCTTGTCCCTACCTCTTAATAATTAAATCAAACAACTTAGCATTCAAAGAACCAATGCCTTCAATGAGCCAACATTTGTACTGTCGGCACAAATAGCTATTTTTTGTGTTGTTCCCGTAACCAGAACTGGTTACTTTACAGGCAGTTTCTGAATCAAATCAGGCAGTTCGTCTGTATTGGCAGCAAATGTAGAGACAAAAACGGCTGTTGTCAAGGATTTTTGCTAAGACAACTCAAATTTATTTCTACAAACCAATAGATTACGGTTATATCAGACGTGTCTTTCTTTACTCAATTCTTCGGTCTGTAATTTTTCAATCTTGGTGGAATCTCCATTAATTCAATCATGGCATTCTTTGTGGGAGACGATAGGGATTCGAGTATATCTGAGAGTTCTTCTGATGAATAATACTTTGTGAGTATTGACCTTGCCCCATCAATATCTTCTGTGCTAATACCATCAATCGGTTCTATATGTTTGAATGTCTTTTGTATGCTCCAAGCTGTTTTTATTTCTTTATTTTTTGGGGACAACCTGACACAGAGAGCATCGTTGATTTCGTTAATATCATCCTTGTGAATGACTAACATTGAATTTTCATCACCGTATAAAGGTATGAGATAATCTATAGCATTATGAATTATCGGTTTGTGCGTATTCCATGTGAGACAATTCAAAACTCCGCCCTCCTTGGCAACATCAGTCGCATCTATTGGTTCAACATGATATGCTGGCTCAGGATATAATTCCTTAATTCTTCTTAGGGCATTTCCGTCTTCATTAATATTAAACTGTGGGAAGATTATCAGATTGCCAATCTGAGCATAGTTGATGTAACAGCCTTTGGCTGTCCATTCTCCCTCATTTTTTTCATCAGAGTAAATATATGGGAACTCAACTATGTTAAGCCTTGTTTTAGCTAATGCATATTTCAACTTTTTGCGCCAAGAATCAGTTTCTTGTACGAACTTATTAACCAGCAACGTATTTTCATCATAAAACCTTACCATTCCGTCTGCATGCCCTGTCAAATCATATGGTTGTACTGGGATAAAATACAACTCGTCAATTCTCAAGGCTTTTAATAGCATATCTACAACAGACTTTCGTGTCCTGTTCTTGTTCTCCTTAAAGACTTTTTCAGTCATGATAGCTTTATTCTTCGACTTGACAATATTGCCACCATCAACTATCAAATCAATCAATTTAATATTGTCGGGTGTGAGGTATTGTAGTTCCTCTTGAATTGTCAGTCGTTTAATATACTTATGGTTGACATAATAGTCGGGAAAGTATTTAAACTGCACATATTCTTTTTCACCAATTTGGATAGGCATATAGTCCCTGCACCATATATCATGTGTATTTTCAATGAATTCGGGTTTAATGCTATGTTTTTCCAGAATTCTTTCCAGTTCTTTCCAAAAATATTCATACTTATTAGTTTTAAGTAATGCGCTGAGGAAAACCTTGTTGGTTTCAAAATCGGTAATCATATCGTAGATGATTTAATTATTATATATTCAGGTAGTTCAGGGACTGTTAGGTGCACTTCCGAATTTCTGTAATAATTTGGACAAACCAAAGGAAAATAGGGGAAATAATTCGTATGACAGAATAAATGAGTGTTGAGAGCCTATTCCATTCCTTCGAAAAACTCCGAAAGTGTCATATCCATAGCATCAATAAAGTTGAAGAGTGTGACGAGTGTAATATTTTTATTACCAGCCTCAAATCTCTGCACAGTATTAAAATGTGTTTCTGACATGTCACTGAATTCAGCTTGAGTCAATCCATCGTTAATACGGTAATTCCTTACGAAGCCTGTAATATCTTCAAATCTCTTTGAATGGTAATCTGGAATTTTTCGTTTTGACATATAGATTTTCGTTTCTTCATAAATACCTTAAAAGGTGGATTATGATATACTTTAAATATCAAATCTGGTACTAATTGAGTTCCAGATTGCCTTGTTATTGTACCATTCTCAGTTCAGGAATCGTCATTAAATGGATGTTTTGACGCTGAACGAGGAGATTTTCAGCGATATTTTGGCTTTTTCGTGCCCACATGTAGCGAATCAATGTGATTTTAAAATTAGGAAATCGGAGAAATGCTACAGGGATTTGAAAAATGACGTTGCATCCAGACCATAGTATTTAATCAGTTTCAATACTTTCTCTGAATTCCAATAAACCCGACCAGTGGAAATCAAAAGATACGTATATCTCGAAATCGACAATCTTCGGCATAGTTCCACAGTACTGATACCTGCCTGTCTTTGTAAATCAAGAAGTCGCTGCCCAATAGTTAACATAAATGCCTTGTCTTCTGGAGCGATAGCCTTGGGTGGCTGATACAGTTTTTCTGGCTGATTTGGCTCGGTATTGCTTGCTGGCTTCGGTTTCATTGATAAAAATTTGATGTAAAGGTAATTATTGTCCATGAAAATGGACAGATTTATGACGATGAATTACCAGAGAACAAACTTGTATTGTATATTTGTCCATAATAATGGACTGTTCAATGAAGAGTAAGATTGTAATTAGACATCAAATCATTTACTCCGAGCATGATTATAATGAAGCCTGTATGCTGATTTTGTTCATTGATGGGAGTAACCTTATTGATTTTAATGCAGTTCCCATGCGGGAAGCTATCCACAATTATGATGAATTGAAGAAATATAAATTTCAATCCTTCTCCGTAAATTAATTTGAAGTTATGATAACGACAGAAGCAATTAGAGCACGATTTGGACATCAAGAAAAATATTCACTATTGTCAAGAACTGAATATGCTCAAAGATATGATATTCAGAGGATTAAATTGATTTTGTCAAGGATAGGCTAAAGACGACATTCACTTTTGATTTAAAAACCACATAACTGAAATAATATGAGTGCCAAATTTTCAAGTACAACAGCAGATTATCTGGAATGGAATGAAGCCATGAACCTAATACGGAAGTTATATGCCGATGAAAAATATACCATCTCACTTTACATAGCTTGTTCTGTTTTTTTTGGTTTGCGTGCCAGCGATACTCTCTCATTAAAATGGGATGATTTACTTGGCAAGGATGAATTACAGCTTATCGAAAAGAAGACCCAGAAAAGAAGGGACATCAAGATAAACCAGCAATTAAAGAAGCACATATCGGTCTGCTACAACAAAATTAAGCCAGCCAGCTTGAATGATTTCATGTTTATCAGTCAGAAGGGAACTGTTTACAGTCTACAACGGCTTAATGTGATTTTGAAGGATTTGAAGAAACAGTACAATCTTAAAATCAAGAACTTCAGTACACATAGTTGCAGGAAGGCATTTGGAAGGGAAATTTTTAACCGTTCTGGGTCAAATGCGGAACTGTCACTCGTGAAGTTAAGCCAACTGTTTAATCATTCGAATCCTGCTGTGACACGGAGATATTTGGGTATTGCCAAGGAAGAGTTGATGGAAACGTATGATATGTTGAGTTTTTAAAAAATGTATTCATACTTCAGGAATGAACCATCCCCCAAATAATTATCGGGGGATTTTTGTATATCAATACATACGACCGCCCCAGCTTTTTTGATATCATATCCCTCATCAATCTCAGGTGTGCTGAAATTTTCTCACTGGAATTTTGTGTACTTTTGCTAAATTATTGCTTTATAGGACATCCATAATTGCAATGCAAAAAGATATAGACAGTAAGCTCAACGCAAAAAATATTAAA
>JAKPZU010000011.1 GCA_029559915.1 Bacillota bacterium | reverse complement strand
CCATAGGATCTAAGAATTCGCTGTCGGCTAACCCCTTGACGATCACGATAACTTTCAACGAGATACACTTTGTGCTCATCTTTGTATGGATATTTTGTTAATCGTATATACATGCTTTACCACCCAATAACATTATACCATATATCACCACATAACACCACAATTATTTATAATTTTTTTTGAAAAATAAATTTACGGTTCCCTTATTGAAAAAAAAATAGGTTTCTTCTCTATTTCCAGCGAAGAAACCCACATGTTGCTTTGTAGTGTTATGTTGTACTTGCGTGGTGAATAGTGATAATTAATCACCCAAAACTGCAAAAGTCGGGTTATAACGAAGACTGGTGTTAAAAGCAGCGGAATTAAAGGATAGAAGAAGAGAAGTATGCCAAATGAAGAAGCTACACCTTTGCCTCCCTTAAAATTCATCCAAACTGGGAAGATATGACCTATAACGGCGACTGCACCATAGATCAACGACGGAAACATTTCGTTTGTTTCACTGAGTGAATTGACAATGGGAATGAACATACCGCTTTTTAATGTATCGAGAATCAAAACGGAAATACCAATCAGTACGCCAAAGACCCTGAACGCGTTTGTAGTACCCAAATTACCACTTCCACGCTTACGGATATCATCCTTTTTTATGTGCTTTCCCAGTAAATATGAAAACGGTATTGAACCGACGAGGTACGCCAATAAAAGAAACAAGTATTTTAACATGATAAACCTCCAGCTTCTAAAATTATACCAAAAATTTGTGAAAAAATAAAGATAAAACTGCTAAAATTTGATATAATGAATATAGACTTATCGAGGAGCTAGAATATGGACATAAAAGACAACAAATATGATTCGAAATCCATCCAAATTTTAGAAGGCTTAGAAGCTGTCAGGAAGCGACCAGGAATGTATGTCGGTTCCACCGACACTAGAGGCCTTCATCATTTAGTATGGGAAATAATTGACAATTCTATCGATGAAGTTTTAGCGGGATATGGCACCTTTATAAAAGTTGAAGTTAAAGAAGACAATTCAATCATCGTAATCGATGATGGTAGAGGAATGCCTGTGGACATGCACTCTTCGGGAGTAAGTGGTGTTGAGGTTATTTTCACCAAACTCCACGCAGGCGGTAAATTCTCGGCTGATGGCGCATATAAAGTCGCTGGAGGTTTACATGGCGTTGGTGCGTCAGTGGTCAATGCCCTCAGTGAATTCCTGCAAGTAACAATTCATCGTGATGGAAAAATGTATATGATGCGTTTTGAAGACGGCGGGAAAAAGGTAAAAGAGCTTGAAGTAATTGGCGAAACAAGAAAAACCGGAACCGAAGTTTGGTTCAAACCTGACCAAAAAATCTTCTCCACGACTCTTTTCAATTATCAAACCCTGGAAGAAAGAATCAGGGAAAGCGCATTTTTAATCAAGGGCTTGAAAATGCAATTGATTGACAATCGTTCAAAGCAAAGACAAACTTTCGTTTTTGAAAAAGGCATCAAGGAATATGTGCAATATATCGATAAAGCCAAGGGTCCTTTACATGAACCTGTTTATTTTTATGGCGTGAACTCCAGAATTGAGGTTGAAGTCGCTTTTGGCTATACAAAAGCCTTCAACGAAAACATCATTTCTTTCGTGAACAATGTCAGAACAAAGGATGGTGGGACTCACGAAACTGGATTCAAATCGGCTTTCACAAAAATTTTCAATGATTATGCCCGTCGCATGAATTTGTTGAAGGAAAGGGATGCTTCCTTCGAGGGTACTCATGTCAGAGAAGGTCTTACTGCCATTATCTCCGTTAGAATTCCTGAAGATTTATTGCAATTTGAAGGACAGACCAAAAATAAACTTGGTTCTCCTGAAGCTAGACCAGCTGTCGAAGTGGTTGTATCCGATAAACTGAATGTTTATTTAACTGAAAACCCTAAGATAGCTGCGACATTGATTGAAAAAGCCATTGATGCCAGAAACGCTTGGGAAGCGGCGAGAAAGGCCAGAGATGATGCAAGACTAGTTAAGAAAATCAAAAAAAGAGAAACTATACTTTCTGGAAAACTAGCGCCGGCAAGTTCAAGAAACAGCGAAATTAAAGAATTGTTCCTTGTGGAAGGCGATTCCGCTGGAGGTTCGGCTAAGCAAGGAAGAGACAGAGCATTCCAAGCGATTCTACCATTGCGAGGTAAAGTAATAAATGCCGAAAAGCAAAGAATGGAAGAAGTCTTCAAAAATGAAGAAATTTCTACTATCATTTCCACTATTGGTGCAGGGATCGGCAGTGAATTCGATGTTAGCAAATCCAATTACAATAAAGTAATAATAATGACGGATGCCGATACAGATGGCGCTCATATCCAAGTATTATTGATAACATTTTTCTTCCGGTATATGCCGGAATTGATTGAGGCTGGAAAACTATATTTAGCACAACCGCCTCTTTATAAAATTACTTCCAGCAAAAAGGAATCCCTTTATGCATGGGATGAAGAACAGAGGGAAGAAATCACTCGCAAATTTAAGACTTATACAATTCAAAGATACAAAGGTCTGGGCGAAATGAATTCTGAACAATTATGGGAAACTACCATGAATCCTAAAAGTCGAACTTTAATCCAAGTCAAAATTGACGATTTTGCTGAAGCTGATCAAAGAATATCGGTTTTGATGGGAGATAAGGTAGAACCGCGCAAAGAATGGATTGACAATAATGTTTCCTTTGAAAATGAAGACGATAATTTTTTGATTGAAGGTGTAATCGGTGGCTAAATCTGTTAAAAATAAAATCGATGAATATTTGACCGAAAAGATTATACCCATCAATCTCGAAGAACTTGTTGGTGAACGTTTTGGTAGATATTCAAAATATATTATTCAGGACCGGGCTTTACCAGATGTAAGAGATGGATTGAAACCGGTACAAAGAAGAATTCTTTACGCAATGAACGAACTCGGAATGGGTTCCACAAAACCTTATAAAAAAAGCGCAAGAATCGTTGGTGAAGTCATCGGTAAATTCCATCCGCATGGCGATACAAGCGTTTACGATGCCATGGTGAGAATGTCCCAAAATTGGAAAATGGGGACATTGTTGGTCGACATGCATGGTAATAATGGTTCAGTGGACAACGACCCGGCTGCGGCAATGCGTTACACCGAAGCCAGATTGACTGTCTTTGCGGAAGCTTTGTTAAAAGATATTGATAAAAAGACGGTAACTTTTATACCGAATTTTGACGATTGTGAACTCGAACCGGTAGTTTTGCCGGCAAAATTCCCGAATCTGCTGGTTAATGGCGCTCAGGGGATGGCGACTGGGTATGCCACAAATATCCCACCGCATAATCTTTCCGAGGTTTTAAGGGCGACTATATATAAAATCAAAAATCCTCAAGCTGATATCGATGAACTGCTAAAAATATTGCCTGGTCCGGATTTCCCAACCGGAGGAATTGTCGAAGGCACTAAAGAGATCAAAAAGGCTTTTCAGACCGGTAAAGGAAAAATTGTCATCAAGGCTAAGGCCGTGATTGAAGACACCTCGTTGGTGATTACAGAAATTCCTTATGAAATTAATAAGGCTGATTTGGTGCGAAGAATTGATGAAATTCGGTTACAGAAAAAGATAGACGGAATTTTGGAAGTCAATGATTTGTCGGACCGTGAAGGTATTAGGATTGTCGTTAAATTAAAAAAGGAAATAGCTTCGGAAGTAATCTTAGCTTATCTATATAAAAATACTGATTTATCTGTTACTTATAATTACAATCTTGTGGCAATCAGTCAAAGAAGTCCCAAACTCCTTACTTTAGAAGAAATTTTGACCCAATACATCCAGCATCAAAAAGAAATGATCAGAAACAGATCCAATTTTGAATTGAATCAATCAGAAAGACGTCAACACATTGTTCTTGGCTTTTTAAAGATGGTCAGCATTCTTGATGAAGTCATAGCTTTAATCAGGGAATCAATGGGCAAGAAAGATGCAATCAATCGTCTGATGGAAAAATTTGAATTTACAGAAATTCAAGCCGACGCTATCGTCAGTTTGCAATTATATCGCTTGTCAACCACAGATGTTACACAAATGAAAAAAGAAAATCAGGAATTGACGCAAAACATCAATCGTTTGAACAAAATATTGTCCAACGAACAAGAACTCGAAAACGCTGTTGTAGCGGAATTGGAAGAAATATTGACTCTTCATCCGGTTGAAAGAAAGACGGTTATTTCCGGACAGATTCAAAAGCTGGAAATTGATGAACAAGAGCTTATAGAAAATGAAAACGTGATGTTCGTTTTGTCAAAAGATGGCTATATCAAGCGCTCATCGCTCAAATCTTATCAAGCAACTACGGCAGATACCGGTTTGAAGGATGGCGACATAATTCTCAAGCAAAGTGAAGTCAATACCAGGGACACATTGTTGTTTTTCACGAATTTCGGCAATTTCATCGCTTTACCTGTTCATAAAGTACCAGACATGAAGTATCGGGATCTTGGAGACTATATTGGCAACTATGCACAATTGATTGACAAGGAAACGATAGTCGATTATTTGGTAGTGGATGAGTTTGATCAAGATAGAGACATCTTGTTAGCCAATAAAGAAGGTCAAATAAAAAGAGTCTTATTGACAGAATTCCAAAAAACCAGAATTAACCGCACCTTTAACTGTTTGCCTGCCAATCGAGTAAATCCATTGGTTAGCGTGGACTTGCGTGAGGTGTTTGATAAAGATATCGTTTTGGTCAGCGAGAATGGCTACATACTGAAATATCCACTGGAAGAAGTGGCGATCCAGTCTTTAAATGCCAAAGGCGTCAAGGGCATCAATCTTCGTGATGATTATCTTGTCGGAGCTAAATTTACGACCAACATCAATAAAGACGAAATTTTAATGTTGACGAATAGAGGCGGAGTTAAACGTGAGTTTGTCAGCAATATCGATTATTCTCATCGACCTGCAAAAGGCAAACGTTACTTAAAGACGGTTCAAAGCAATCCATATCGTTTTGTCGGTATGAGTGCAGAGAATATTTTCCGTTTAAAAGAATTCTTGAATATTCGCTTGATTGCCAAAAATCAGGCTTTAGAAATACCTGGTGTGGAACTTAAACCAGACCGTTTCGAAAATGGAATCCCTTATTTGGAAAAAAGTCATCAACCTTTAGCTTTGATAGTAGAAATCAACAATTACCATGTCAATAAAGGCATACTTGTCAATTTAATCGATATTGTTGAAACCGAAGAAGTTGAAGAAACCGATGAATTCATGGATGAACTCGCAAAGATTATCTCTTCAGGCAACTCAGAAGCTAATTCAACCGATGATTTCGAAGAAGATATCGAAGATGAAGCTGAAGAAGAAGTTGAAAATGAAGAGGATGAAGATTTGGATGACAATCTCGTTCAGCAAACTTTGTTTTAATTAGTTAATTTTTCTTGAGAAAAGTTCATAGCATAGACTTGATTATTGTCCTTAGAAACATCAATACCAACAAATAGATACTGTAATAAATCATTTGTGAAATCACCACTTTCAAGATAATAAGATATAAGAGAAGTCCTAGTCTTGAAAAACAACCGCAACCTCGGCACATAATAACATTTGCACATGTTTGGATCAACATTGAGTACATGTCCATTGAACAACAACCGATGAGCGGATAAGCCGAACAAGCAGGTTTGCAAGCTTAATAAGCGG
>JAKPZU010000405.1 GCA_029559915.1 Bacillota bacterium | reverse complement strand
ACGCATAAGGACATCGGTTACGAAATATGTGACTTTGATTATGTTTTTGATCGGGGACGACCCAACAATCGATTTCTCCGGAAATACAGGAAGAAGGGTTTTCTCGTAGTATTAGATTAATGATTCAAAAGAATTATCACCATCAAACTTCATTGTCCTTAAATAAACGGACAATTATTTGAATGTCGAATTACAGGGGAGGTTGATCGGCTTTTGATAGATAATTGTGGACACTTAATTATATGAGGGAGGTTTTTATGGGAAAAGTAAATACATTTATCATAGAAATATTGTCGTGTGATCTAACTGATGGCAACTGATATTCATAGTAAACCTTTTGATGAAGGCACACAAATTAAACTTCAGATAGTTCGAGACTATTTAAAGGAGTGGTTGCCTGTATTCATTATGAAGAAAGTACCAACGTGGAAGAAGTTATTTATTTATGATTTTTTTGCGGGAGAGGGGTCTGATACTGTTGGTAACTATGGTAGTCCCTTGATTATTCTTGACGAGATAAGAAAATATTGCAATGCTATTCAAGAAAAGGAGATGCTGGTTAAGATTGTCCTTAATGAATATAGTGAGAAAAAGACAGAACGGCTGAAGAAGAGTTGTGCAGATTACATTGATACTTGTAGGGCATCATTAAAACATGATTCATTATCATGTAAAGAGGATGGGAATTGTGTCTTTCACTTAGTGTTTGAAAATCAAGATTTTCAGGACTTTTTTGGTTCTATCTACAGTACGATGCAAAATCTTAGTGATTACCCACGGTTTATTTTTCTTGATCAATATGGTGTAAGGCATGTTACAAAAGAAGTATTCAATAAGTTATTAGCATTAGTGCGCACGGATTTTATTTTTTTTATTTCTTCATCTTATGTCCATCGTTTTGTGGAAAATCCGGAATTTCAAAAATATATTGACTTAGAGCGGAAAGATTTCGATGGCAAGAATTTATACCAGTGTCATAGAGTGTTATTCGATTATTACAAAAGCCTCTCTGAATTAAACCATACAAAGATATACTTAGCACCATTTTCAATTAAGAAAGGCAAGAATGTATATGGATTAATCTTTGGGTCACACCACAAATTGGGAATTGAAAAGTTTCTTAAAGTATGTTGGTCTCAAAATCCTCAAACTGGGGATGCTAATTTTGATATAGATAATCAGAAGATAAATTCATCTGAGCCAAAATTATTCCCTGATCAGGACGTGCCAAGGAAAGTGGAAATGTTTGAAAACGAATTGCAGCGAAAAATTTACATGAAGGAATTAAAAACCAATATTGATGTATATGATTTCACCTTTGATTTCGGAATGTTACCGAGCCATGCCAACAAAGTTATACGGAACTTAATCTCCAAAGGGAAAGTTGCCGAAGGAGTCAAATTATCATCAAGCAATATTCATAAATTAGAAGAAACCTCCTTGTGATATGGGTAAAACAAAAATAGAATGGACAGGTGAAACATGGAATCCCACAACTGGTTGTACAAAGGTGTCATCGGGGTGTATTAATTGCTATGCCGAAAAGATGTCTTACCGTTTGCAAAAAATGGGTAATTTGAAATATAGTAATGGATTTGAGGTAGCAATTCACCCATCAACGTTAGCAGAACCCTATAAGTGGAAAACATCCAAGACTGTTTTTGTTAATTCGATGAGTGATTTGTTTCATGAAAAGATACCGTTGGACTTCATAAAGGCAGTGTTTAAAGTAATGAATGATAACTCACAGCATACTTTTCAGATATTAACAAAAAGAAGCGATGTTTTAGAAAGGTACTCAGAATCTTTGAATTGGACAAAGAATATATGGATGGGAGTGACTGTAGAAGATATCGATCAACTTTTCAGAATAGAAAATCTCAGAAGGACTAATGCACATATAAAATTTCTTTCCTGTGAGCCATTATTATCTGATTTGGGAATCATAGACTTGGATGAGATAGATTGGGTCATTGTTGGGGGTGAATCTGGCTCAAACTCCAGACCGATGCAGGAACAATGGGTGCAAAATATTTTAAATCAGTGCAATGCTCAGAAAGTGGCGTTTTTTTTTAAACAATGGGGAGGATTTAATAAAAAGAAAAATGGTCGTGTTTTAAATGGACGAACATATTCTGACATGCCATTGTTAAAATAGTTGTATTCTAAAGATACTCTTCGATACTTTTAAAGATTCCATTTTTTTGGGAATTCAGCATTTTCTTATTGGCTTCCCTAAGAATATAACCTGATCTCCTGCGCTTCTTTGTGTCCTTGCTTCCCTTGGGTCTTCCTGCATTTTTACCCTGCATCTTTGCTCTTCTCAAGCCTTCAATTGTTCTTTCCCGGATGAGTTCACGTTCAAATTCCGCAAACGCTGACAGGATGGCGAATTGCAACTTCCCTGCTGCAGTTGAGAAATCAAGATTGTCGCTAATGCTTATAAAGCCAACATTCTTGTCCAGCAGTTCTTTCGTATCCAAAATAAGTTCTGTGCTTGATCTTGCCCAACGATCTAATTTATAGATAATTACGGCATCATACTCGTGATTCCGCAACCGTGCCAGAAGTGCTTGCTTAACAGGTCTGGTTTTTCGTGTTGACTCAACTTCCTCATAAAGATCATAATCATAGCCATTTCTATCAGCGTATTCAACTAACCTGATTCTCTGGTTCTCAACTGTTTGTTCCGATGTTGACACACGAACATATAGGGCGACTTTCTTCATATCTCTCAATTTATTAAGTATGGATATATTTTGAATTTTGAATCCAAAATCGGAATCTTAACAATCATGGTTTTCAATGGTACGTTACGCTCATCAACTTCAAAAATTATAAGATACCACTCAAAGGTCTCTGTATCTGTTATATACACTTCGTGACGGTATTTTCTTTTCATATTCACAGGACAAATATATGCATAATTCCTTATGCATGCATAATTTGTTATGCTTTATTTATCTTTGTTAAAACATATTGTTATTCCAATGCGAGAAATCCCAAAATTACCAGATGATGTTGCTCAGGTTATGAGAACAATTGGGCAAAGACTCACAGAGCACCGACAGAGGGTTGGAGGTAATTATAAAAAATTTGCTGAAAGCCATGGTATCAATAGTATGACTCTATGGAGAATGCAGAATGGCGAAGATTACAAAATGAGTTCATTCCTGCAAGTTCTGTCAAAAATAGGCATCTCACCTGAGGACTTTTTCAAGGGGATCAAATGACAAATTCGAATAGCATAATTACGCATTGAGGAATTCAATTATTAAAGCCACAACATCTGTGTTGGGGCAACATTCTGCTGTTTTTTCCAAAAAATCACCCCAAAATCATAGTTTCTACTGTTATACTATTGATTATATGACACATCGCATTTGAAAAAGTGCTCTTAAACACCCATTATAGTACCAAAAAGGTACTGTTATCC
>JAKPZU010000383.1 GCA_029559915.1 Bacillota bacterium | reverse complement strand
TATGGACTTTTACAGGCTTCTGGAGATGCTGTCATATATATAGTCGCTGATTTTCAGGATCCGCCTAGTATGATCCCTGAATTTGTTGATAAATGGGAAAAAGGATTTAAAATCGTTGCAGGAGTCAAAAAACAGAGTGATGAGCCCTCATTGTTTTTTTTGATAAGAAAAGTTTACTATAAAATTGTTACTCAACTGGCTGAAATTGATCTAATCGGTAATTTTACGGGATTCGGCCTTTATGATAAAAGGGTTATTGAAATTTTAAAAGAAATTCCAGATGCGTATCCTTATTTCCGGGGCCTGATATGTGATATAGGCTTTGAGAAAGCGATTATTGAACATCATCAACCCCAGAGAAAACGCGGCATTACCAAAAATAATTTCTATACGCTCTTTGATATGGCTATGCTTGGAATAACAACTCATTCCAAGGTTCCACTGAGGTTTGCAAGTATGTTGGGATTTGGCACAGCCGTGTTAAGTATGATCGTTGCCTTAGGCTATTTCTTCTATAAAATACTTTTTTGGGACAGTTTTCAAGTTGGACAGGCGCCCTTGGTAATAGGCCTATTCTTCTTTTCCTCTGTCCAGTTGATATTCATAGGTATTATCGGAGAATATGTCGGTAATATTTATACTCAGGTTTTGAAGCGCCCGCTGGTCATTGAAAAAGAAAGAATCAATTTCTGAATAAAATAAAATACTTAAGGACGAGGAAGATCTATGAAAGTTGTCATTCTGGCAGGCGGCATGGGTATGAGAATGCGGGAGGAAACCGAGTACCGTCCCAAACCTATGGTGCTGGTCGGCAATCACCCCATTCTCTGGCACATCATGAAGTCATATATGCATTTTGGCTTTAATGAATTTATTATCTGCCTTGGCTATAAAGGGGAAATGATTAAAGAATATTTTCTCAATTATGAGGCGTTTAACAACGATCTGACATTAACGTTTGGTAAAAAATGTTCAACGCTCATACACAAGAGAACCAATTTCGATAATTTTAGGGTAACGCTTGTTGATACCGGTCAGGAAACCATGACGGGAGGTCGTCTGTTGGGCGTGGAGAAATTTATCGATGGCGACGATTTTATGCTGACGTACGGTGATGGCGTTTCCAATATCGACATCAGAAAGCTCTACGCGTTTCACAAAGCGCACAAAAAAACAGGCACGGTAACGGGAGTGCATCCAGATTCCCGTTTCGGCGAACTTTACATCAAAGGAGATACCGTTGAAAAGTTTTCTGAAAAACAGCAGGTGAAGGATGGATTCATCAACGGCGGTTTTTTTGTTTTCAACAAGTCCTTTTTTAAATACTTGAAGAAACACGGCGAT
>JAKPZU010000370.1 GCA_029559915.1 Bacillota bacterium | reverse complement strand
AATTCAAAAGATTTTATTGAAGCTATCGAGAGTTCAACGTTTCCCAAGAAATGCAGAGGTAATTAATGCTTTGAAAGAGAAAGACGTTTACAATATAAAACCCAAAAATAGAATTTACTTGCTCGAAAGATTGGAAAATTTCAACAATATTGAACACGTTGTAATAGAGGGTAATTCCGACATTACAATTGAACATATTTTCCCTCAAAACCCTGACCCAAAATGGAAAATCGAATTAGGTCAAGAAGAGTACAACTTTATAAAAGAAAATTACTTAAACACTATCGGTAACTTGACTTTATCGGGTAACAATGGAAAACTCGGCAATAAACCATTTATCGAAAAAAGGGATATGAATATTGATGGCAAGGAGCAAGGCTACAAATTCAGTCGTCTTTGGTTAAACCGTGACTTAAAAGAGAAAGAAAAATGGAATAAAGCAGAAATTGAAAAACGAGCAAATGAAATATCCGAAAGGTTCATGAAAATCTGGGAAATGCCAGAAATCGAGATTGAACAAGAATCAGATAATGATGAAGTGAATATCTTTGATGCAGAAGACCCAAAACACAAAAAACTTGAATATGCAATATTCTTTGACCAAAGACTTGAAGTAAATCAAGTCGCAAAACTCTACATCGAAGTATTTAAACAGCTATTTGATTTACAACCTGAGACCTTCTTCACTTCTGATATTGGACACAAAATAAGCCTATCAAAAAATCCAACGGAAGATTGTTTAAGACAAGCTTTGCCATTAAATGACACATATTTTATTGAAGGAAACATTGATAATATTGGAAAATTTGACAGAATAAAACAAGCGTTGACTGTGTTTGGATTTGAGGATGAATTGATTATTAAATATGCTGACAAGAACGAAGAATAACAAAGCCCAGCACCCAACACGCGGTATAGCCAATAAGGGTTTCAGTGGTTTTCGAAGGGTTGTAGCCCGCTTCAACTTTTCATGTAACTTGATAGGAAATCACCCGCAATCCCTTACTGCATATAGCCTCGTCCGTTTACGTGATTCCCACATCGGCGTACTTGTCACGTTTTACGTGATTTCACGTGAGCACCACATCGACGTGAGTCGCACATTTCCACATCATTGCATTAACACATTTCCACATTTCCACATTATATTGTAATTTTGCAGCAATTCATTTCATCATGGAACATCCGCTGAAA
>JAKPZU010000367.1 GCA_029559915.1 Bacillota bacterium | reverse complement strand
CCTGATCGGTTACAAGTTGAACGGCATCAATTTTAAATTGCTTCGTATAGCTCCTTCGCTTTGCTGTCATCACTCACCTCCAAAAGTTTATTCTTTATAACACTCTTTTCGAGGTGTCCACAATCACTGTACCAGTTCAGTCTTCACCTTTTGCTGCAATAGTGGACTTGAGGCAATTACGGTAATTCTTACACCGACGACATTTTTTCATCCTGCCCGCCCATTTGGTGAGATAGCATTCAAAAAGGTCAATTTCTCTATTATCTTTGGTAAGGGCATGGCCATCAAGTATCTGGATAAAGCACGGGATCATGATGCTGTCGACAAAATCCTTACAACAATAATGATCAAAAGGCATACCCTTCAACGCAGATGAAATATTTTTTGCCGTTGATGACTTTGCCATAATATTAACGTTGCTTTCAACTTATTGGGTAACAAGCATCATTTAATCTCCGTAATTTTCAAAGGCCATCTCTTTTAACTGAAAAAATAAGTGATCGCACCGTTGCCGATATCTATCTTTTCATGCATTTTCTTCCTGCAATTATCAAAGGCTTTTTCCACATTTTGTTCTTCCGTTTTCGGCATGGAATAAGCCATTCTTATTTCCATCTTTGTGGAAACTGATTCGGGTAAATCAAAGTTGATGCCTATCTTGCGGACATAATCCGCTATCTGACCGCGAATAATAATTTCATGTCCACCGATTTCGGGTAATACAACACCTTCTTTTTCGCGTTTTGCAACATCTATCCGCACGGCAGCAAACTGCTCTGTATCGCTGTTTTGTATTTGCCGCCAACTGGTTGATTTTGGACCTTCAGCCGGTGACTTTATTTCTCCGATGTAAATCTTGTTATCTTTAACGGCTATAAAATCAGGCTTGTTGGCGTGTTGCCTCCCTTTGCCAGGAATATCCCTGTCGCCATCGTAGTAATCAAATCCCCGTGACTTCAGGGCTTCTTCGACTTTCTTGTAGAATTCCTTTTTACCTTCCATAACTCACCTGTACTTTCATAAAACAATTGATAATTATGACCAGTATTAATTAATAATCACTTAAAAACAAACAAATATCAATGCCTCTTAAGGAGGATATTTTTTAGCCCTTCGACTATAAAGTCTTTCCCATATATTTTATGAACAATTTTATTGTCCATTAATCAAAATCGTCATCATCGAAATAATCATCGAACTCGTCATCAAAATAATTCTCATAGTAATCTACAAATTGTCTTTTGTATATTTTATCGTTTGTGACGTCTTTTAGTTCATTGGGAAGACCTTCTTCGAAAGTTTTGACCCAGTTTTCATGTCCGGCTTTTGCATCTGCCTCATTTTCATATTCTTCAACAACAAGAATCCCTGTTTCATCGTAGGCAGGATGATTGACAGATGTTTGATATTTTTTCTCTGACTCTTCATACGAGGTCCCAATGAATGCATTATTTACTTCCGTGAAAAGTCTAAACTTTGCTTCAGATGTTTTAGCCTTAAACAAATTAAACACTTTATGTCTAAACATCATGCTTTTAAATTTTATCTCGAAGCATAAGAAATTGATCTTCCAGATAAGTAATTCCAACTCCATAATGAAAAATTCAACATAAGGGGAAACAAATTCCAGTCTTGAACAAATTAAATATATAATCATTATTACCTCTTATTTAAAATATTGATCTTCATCGCAATCAAATCAAATATTATTCCACGGATAGAACCAGCCCTTTGGAGGTGCCTGATTTTTAGGTCTGAGAAGCGCCCGCCAGAAAGATTCTTTCCTTGCCTGCACAATAACATAAGGACCAAATCTCTTATAGACATCTGACGGTATCCAAAGCGCTCTTTTCTTGCCCATCTTGGCAAGAAGTTTATCGGCAAATGAGCCCCTCCCCATTGTCAAGACAGAAAACATGTTGGTTTAAGGTGCATTCGATATGCCTGCACGGTTAAAGGTTAATTGTTTTTCCAGATGAGGTCATCATCGGGAACTGGCGTTATCCACAGCCATCTCGGAGCAGC
>JAKPZU010000356.1 GCA_029559915.1 Bacillota bacterium | reverse complement strand
CGGATAGTATTCAGTGTGTGTAACACTAAAGGTCAACGAACGACACAAAAGTTCAACGAGAAAAGTAAAAAGGGCGTGTAACTAGCAAGCATCGCGCCAACCTGCTCACGCAGGATGCGCTTCGCAAGTTACGCGCACGTTGGATGGACGCCGCTTGCGCGGCGCAAAAATAGAACAAGGAGTAGAAGATGCAAAAGCTCGAAAGTAATGAAGAGGCATTGATTAAGAAAATCAACAAAATGTACGAAGAAGGCAATCAAAACTATCAATTTGAAGAAGTGGAGGCTAAAATTGTAATTAAACTAATTCAGATTGGAATACTTGATGAAAATGCATTTATTCCACTTCATACCTTGAAAAGCAAATGCTTTCGCATGAAAAAAGATTTTTATCCATTCACAAGCAGTTTTGTGAGCAAGGATAAAACAAATCCGTTTTTAAAAATATACCAAGCAACGATTGCTGGTATTTCAGAAGGTGTAATTAACGCAGCGAAAGATTAAGGAGGATATTATGAAGAAATCTACTAGCATTTTTGGATTGATCGTGATCTTGTTTTCACTTTCAAGTTGTGTCACCATGAATCAAGTTGAATATGGAAAAACATTCGCATCGCATTCACCCATTGAATTTGAGAATGAAGACGTCAAAGCTACGCTCACTTTTAACAATGCCGAGTGGGTTGGATTAGTAATTGAAAGCAAGAGTGATAATGTTCTTCAGTTTATTACTGATTTATCTACATTCACTGCATCCTCTGGGAATAATTCAAAATTAGTTCCAGAAGGTACAAAGTTTATAGATGCAAAGAATTCAGTTCCTCCCTCTGCAATACCTCCGAGATCAAGATTTCAAAAAAGTTTCTTTTCAGCAGATAGTATTTATTATAGTTCTGGACAATATGGCGGTTGGAGTAGTGAAGCTTGGATACCCAATTCACTGGCAGGGACTACTTTTGTGTTTACTTATAAAATAAATGGTACTGATAAGTATATCATTTTTTCAGGGGATAAATCTCAATCAAGTTTGCCTGTTCAATCT
>JAKPZU010000306.1 GCA_029559915.1 Bacillota bacterium | reverse complement strand
ATTTAGCAAATCAACTAAAGATTGAGGGCTTAACCTTGCATACTTTGCTTGAGCCAGCATTTCATCTGCCCATTTTTTCGCCACCTCTTTATTCACAAGTATTTTAGGAGCACAACAAACAGTTAAATGATAATCTGTATTCCTATCCTCACATGTGCAAATAGGTTTATAGGTATTTGAATAAGCGTATCTCCCGCATTTTCTACAATATGGGTGTCCGTCGGTATCTGCTTGAAATTCATGCTTACAGCCTTTTTCAATCTCATCTTTGGCTTTCATCCAAAAGTTTATAGATTGTTGCATTTCAGAAATCTTCAAATGAAGTTCTTGGCAACATTTTTGTTTGTCAGCTTCCATCTTAAAATAAAAATCACGCTCTGCTTCTGCCTTGTTTTTTAGTTCAATCATCTCCATTAAATCTCGTCCGAGTCGTTGACATTCTCCACAGGTTCCTGCTTTGTGTGATTCATACTTCTCTGGATTAACAGGTTTATGGTTCCCTATTTCGTTTTGCATATCTGTCTCCTTGCTATTATTAAATAATAGATATGCATTTCAGTGTCATATCTATCCAGCTTAAATATTTCCCATCCTTGTTTGCTAAAGGCGTTAAGTTCTTCTTGAAGTTTCATGCTCTCTACATCTTTGACAAACCATTCAAACTTTTTAATCTGATTAATTGTAAATCCTATTTGGCTGTCTCTCATTTTATAACCCCTCTCGTTCTTTCATATAGCTCAACCTCTGTATTAAAACTGCTTATATACACATCTAACTTTTCCAACATATCCATGCCCGTGGTTGGTGATGGTGTTTGTTGCCCTTTTGCCCTGGTGAATCGGTTATCTTCTTCTATTAAATAATGATTTAATTCTTGGTGTGCTTGTCTAATAGCCGGAAGTATAAAATGAAGCAAATTAGACAGTGCAACTCGGCGTATATTTTCATCTTTTGTATAGACAATATCAAACACTATATCGTAAAACTCTCGTTCATGTTTTGTGGATTTTCCTATCATTTTAATTTTCTCCTTTCTTGTCAATCACGGAGCCCTCCGTGATTATCTCTTTCTTCATTTTCTGAATCTCGTTGAGCAAAAACTTTTCGTTCTCATCCATCAATTCCTGCAACTCTGTGATGGTCATTTCCTCGTGGTTAGACTACATCATCCATACTATACAATCTTTTGTTTCACATTTGCCCCAAATATGCCCGTTGTATGCGATTGAATAATAAATATCCTTTCCGCACACCGGACAAGCAACGGTTCCTTTTGTGTTTGTTTTAGCTCCCTCTTTATCCCTAATCAGCTTAATGGCTTTTAAAATATTCTCTTGGTTCATTCCCCCACCTCACATTTCAAAGGGCGTTGCCGGGTGATGGCTTGGGCTATTTCATTTGGTCTTGGATATTTTATGCCATGAATTTCTTTGATGATTATTTCTGTTGTCTTGTCACGGTCAATCCCAATCGCCTTATCAAGTCGGGTGGCGAGAAGTTCAGCGTGTTCTTCGTCAATACAGTAAGAATAGGCTGTTTCGCTATGGAAATACTCATTATCCATAATAATTTTCTTTATCTGCTCTTTCACGCTTTCACCTCCATCTTCTCTAGGTTCATTTCTATTCCTCCACGTCTTCGGGTTTATAATACGCCATGTTTATTCGTTGCTTTTGAAAAATGAAGTCTGCCAAAATCTAACCCTATTGCGCGTCCTTTTTCTCTGAAAAATTTAGGAATCAAGCTATTGTTTACATCGTTCCGGTATACCCAAAGCAACCACATTTCTTTTGTTAGTTTGTTTTTAGGCACATGGCATAAAACCTTATACATTTTTCGTCCATCTTTAAAATAAGCCGTTCCTTTCACCTC
>JAKPZU010000279.1 GCA_029559915.1 Bacillota bacterium | reverse complement strand
CCGGAAAGAGAGGTTCGGTTAGCGCCAGCAATTTCTTAACAGGAGGCAGATTATACTTAAATCCAAATTCTAAGAAGTCAATTTTTTACCTCAATTTACTTGCCGGTCTGAATGTAATAAAAGAAAAATCAGAAGGTCTTGTCCTGGGAACTGAATATGGCTTTGGGTTTTCAACAGGAGGGTTTGTAAACATTAGTGGATTAACATTGGGAATAACTTACGATACTCCACAGAATCTGGTTTTGAAATTAGGGCTATCTCTCTAAATTCAAACAAAAGAACAACGGGCCACAACAAAGACTATGATGTGCCATGCTGCCCCGGAGTGGCATGGCATATCATTTAGTCAGCGTTGTCATCCATTGAGAAATGCAACCTAATATTAAGCTATATTGTTTATCTAATTAAATGCGTATGATAAATAATAACACCAATGTTTTCAAGAGGATGGAGTATGAGCTTTAATTGAAAAAGGGCCTAAGGTGAGCGAATCTCCTAGCTGCTTTTTCCTCAGATAAACCAATTCATAATATAAATCCGGTAGAATTGACCCGAATTTATTAATGACAGTAAAAGGGTTTGATGGCCTGGATTATAAGGTATTTTCCAATAATAAATAAGGCGGAATCGCCTCGGCTTCCAACCGATATCAGTAATTATAAACAACACGAGAATATATGACAGATCGAAAAATAATATACGAGACTTTAAGGCAAAAAATGGAGGATGCAGGTTTTGTGTTTGAAAGAGAACAAAGACCTCACCGACAAAAGAGAAAAGAATTTGAATTGGTTTTTGTCCATCCAGGGCTTGTGAATAAATTTGAAGAAGAGGGCTACAAAGTAAATACACAAAAATTTTACATAAAACCGTTGACAGATGCCGAGGATTGTGAAATTGGCTTTGTTACCGGAAAATCTTCCCCCCTTCACAAACTGACTGAATTTGTTAAGCCAAATACTATTGACTCCTATCAAGATACACCTTCCTGGACAAACAAAGAAAATGATGACGTTTTAAATCAACTTTTGAATCAAATAAAATCTTACATAAATTCATTTTCAACTTACGTAGATAAAAACACAAAGACTTTTCTTTTTACATGGAATCCGCAAAAATGGAACTGGGTTGATTTGCAAGAAAACATTGACCATCTCGAAAAAGTTGGTTATTTACAAATACAGTGGAGTTGTGGTAATTCAAAAAACATTAAAAAAGGAGACAGGATTTTTCTCGTTCGACTCGGAGAGGAGCCAAGAGGGATAATGGGAAGTGGATATGCAAAATCTTCTTATTACGTTGCGCCCCACTGGGATGGAACTGTAGGGAAAACTGCAAACTATATTGACATTGAATTTGACATATTAATCAATCCTGAAAAAAACAAATTGTTTTCTTCTGATGATTTGAACAATGTTGATCCGAACAAAACTCAGCAATGGTTCCCCCAAAAAAGTGGAATTGAAATCAAGCCGGAAATTGCTTCTTCATTAGAATCGAATTGGCTTGATTTCATTCGAGAGAACAAATACATCGGTACTGCTTTTCTTTCAAATGATATTGACTCAGACGAGACAGCGTCATATATGGAAGGAAAATCAAAAGAAGTTATTCAGACGCGTTATGAAAGGAATCCACAAGCAAGGAAAATATGTTTAAAACACTTTGGATATTCTTGCAAAATCTGCGGGTTCAATTTTGAGCAAACATTTGGCGAAATCGGAAAGGGTTTTATTCATGTCCACCATATAAACGCAATCGCAGACATTGGAAAAGAATATGAAATCAATCCGAAAGAGGACTTAATCCCCCTTTGTCCGAACTGCCATGCAATGATTCATGCAAAACGACCTGCATTTTCAGTTGATGAAATAAAAGAAATAATAAAGACCAGAGCTCATCAATAAGTTTTTATCATCCACATCGAAACGAATTTGCATTTTACCCCGCTGCTAATATTGCCAGCATTCCAGGGATAGAACGGCAGCCCAGGGAGCGACCGGTAAATGCTATGGACTTGTAATTAGATAAGTCGGGTGTAGGGAAGAATTTATTCCGGATACAATTGGAGTTTAGGTATAATTCATCTCAAAATCCAACACCTTAGATCACGATCACTAATGTGCATCATCAGAGCATGGAAATATCGTCCGGTTGAGCTTGTGGATAGCCGGAAAAAAGCATTGCTCGTGATTCATGAGGTAAGGAAATTGTGCAATTCATCCAACTATCATTAGGCGAATATCTTTATAGGGTGGCGGAAAAAGTATTTTCAATTCCATGAGGTGGGTTGAATGTGTGTTTCAGGGAACAGGTAGAGAAATAAGAGGATTGGTTGGTGGATGGTCTCGTATAAAATATACTGGATAATTATTACAGCTTCTCCATCTGTTTGAAAAACTCGTTTCTATCCATGCTTAAATGTCGAAGTACTTGTTTTACAATGAACTCAGGAACAGGGTCGATGTGGGTTTGAATAGTTATTGGTCTATCCATTCCTGATTTCGACCATTTCTCGTGTCCTCCACGACCTTTTGGGCTTTTAATAACATTCAACCCTTGACTTGATAAAAAATCACGAAAGTCCTTTAAAGGTATATTTGATAACTTTTTAGTGGACATCGGAATTGAGCTTTATGCTAATGCTGGAATACCGACTTCTTGATGGAAAGTTTTGACAGGATATTTATCGAAAATTTCTGAAACGTAGTCATTATTAGCAATAACCGAAGTGATACTCGGTGCTAAAACTTTTTTAGGTTTTTTTAATGTACCTTTCAATTCCCAGCCAAGATTTATGAGAATTTTACCTAAGGTTTTCTTTTTTAAGGTATAATCAATGAAGTCCTCGAAAACGATTTCAAAAGACTTTTTTGCCTCCCTTAAGTTGTTTCCATAACCTGTTAAATCTAAATGCGGAGAATAAATAAAGTTTATACCGTTTTCATCCTTGAAGTGAATAAGGAATAAACTGACCTTTACTTCAGCAGCCTTATTTTTATATCCACCTTGAAAAAGATATTCTGCCATAAATTCTATATCGGAATCAAATAAATGTAAATATAAACAACAATTGGCATCAAGGGCTTAAAAATAGCTGGATTTGTGCCAAATTTATTTTGTATTGTCTGTCAAATAACGTTTTTATTCGGAAAAGTATGCGTTGATTTACCGGTTGCTTTTCATTTTCTTTTATCTTAGCTGTTAGTCTGAAAGACGACATCAAAACAGTTCGCATCAATGGTGAACAACTGACTCAAGGGATGATTGACTACAATCCTGATTGCCCGACACACCGGACTTATGAAGTCAAAAAAATTGACAGCGACTATTTTGGAGAGGAATAAGGTTTATGCTTTATGTAAATAAAAAGGAGAATATGCCGGGGACAATGAGATGGCGGGGGCTCGATTAATCATGGTAATTGCAATATATGGGAAAAAATTTCATCATTGGATTTATTTGTATAGAATATATGGTTAACTTAGCTAAAAATATTTGACAAAACTCACACTACACCAATTCTTTATCATCATAAATAATTTAAAACGCTTTAGCAATGAAATCGAAAAAACTGAGATTAATAACTACAGTCATCATTTTAACAAGCTTGTTTGCATGTCAGCCACCTGTGATTTTTAATGAACCGCAGCCTACTGACACAGAAAATTTATCTATAATTCCAGAGCGTTTACAGGGACTATATTTGAGCCTTGAAGATAGTTCTACACTTTTAATTAGTGACAAACTAATACAAAGAATTTACGACTTTGACCTTGAGGTCAATCCAAGCCAACTTGATAGCACTTCAAAACTTTCAGGTGACACTCTTATTAACCTAGAGACAAACGAAAAGCAAATAATAAGGCGTGTAGGAAATAATTTGATAACTCACATTCATTCGATTGATACTTTGTTTCAAATGGACTACGACAATGTTATTAGAAAATTCAAAGGATATTACTTTCTAAACAAACGCTACGATAAGACAAGTTGGGAAGTTAAGAAGGTTGAATTAAAAAAAGGGCAACTTGTAATAAGTAGTATTTCCTCAGAACTTGACGTTGACAATCTTAAAGAAATAACGGAAACTCCGACAGATACTGTTGCGCCTAATAAATTTACAGTAACTAAAAAGCAGTTTAAAGATTTTATAAAAAATGACGGGTTTAGCGATAGTGAAACATTTGTTAGACAGAATAAAAAAAGCTTGTAACAAATACTGTTTATCCGCTCACATCGAATCGAATTTACATTTTAACCCGCTTCTAATATTCCCGGTTCCATGGATAGAGCGGCAGCCATGAGAGCGACCGGTAAATTAGTTTTGATACTTCCGAAATCTGCGACCGGAGCCATGGTCTGCCCCACTGTCGGGGCAATTGGAATTTTTCCGGATGTTGTCGTAATAATTACTTTGATGAAAATTCAAGGATGATAACTTTATG
>JAKPZU010000271.1 GCA_029559915.1 Bacillota bacterium | reverse complement strand
TCATCTAAGTATCTCTGATAATTTCTTTCACTTTCATCTTTTGAATCCATTAAATTACGGTACTGTTCATTCAGTTCATATTCTTTGATAATTAGATTCTCATCCGACATATTATTTTCATCCACTAGATTGTAATAGTCTTTTATATTATTATTTAATCTATTTATTATTATATTTACTTTCTCTCTTATCTCTGCGATATTTGTATCAATATTAGAGACCATTTGAGATTCTAATAATCCGTTCAATTCATCAATATTAAACGAAAGATTGTCTAGTTTATACATTATATTATTCAATGAATCTATTCTTTCATTAGAATCAGAAATTAATCTATTTATTTCCTCTATCCTTTTTCTCAATTCTTCTAATTCATTTTTCATCTGATTTATTTTTTCATCAGTCTCAATAACATAAGTTTCAGGTTTTAATACTTCTTGGGGTTTATTTTGAATATGTCGTGTTAGTTTTTTGTCGAGATCGTTTTTGTAATTAGTCATTTCTAAAAGATAAGAATTTGTTCTTTTTTTCTCTAAATTGATGATTTCATTGTTGACTGATTTTAATTGGTCGATATGATCGCGTATCCTATTTTCTATTGTTTCACTTTTTCTTGTAAGTAATTCAATCAGATTTTTTGAATTACTTTTTGTTCCATAATCTAGATATGAAAAAATCAAATCGTAAACCTCATTTTGAAAGGTTTCTTCAAGGTTATTACAGACTTCTTCAATGTATTTTTGAGGCAAGTAGCGAACATTTTGGGGAAATAATTCAGAATCTATGTTTTCTTGTAAATTTATATTTTCATCTTTCTTACCGTCGTACCAAGTCAAAGATCCTTCATAATCTTGAGCATAATTTTTATCTGGTTTCCTGAATCTGTTATCATTTAGGAAAGAGGCATATTTCATCGTATGGCTATTAGCGAAATGCCCTATTATATCAGATAAAGCGCTCTTTCCACTTCCTTTATTCCCGATGATTGATGTTAGTCCAATGTTAAACGTAATATCAAAATCAAACCAACACATATCTGAGTTTTTAGAGTTCTCAACTCGATGTACTTCGACTCCTTGAATATATTTTTGCTTTGATTTATTATATTTATCTAAGTTAGAAGGAATATTCCCCACAAATATTCTTTCATCTGGTTGTAAAAGAGACTGTCGTAATCCTTCAAACGTTAAATCTGCTTTAATCCAAAGACTTTCTTTCGCTACATAATTTCTCGGATCATGTGAATCAGAACATATAACTATAGGTTTAACCATATCAATATTAGGAAACACTTTTTTTTTGTAATCTTCAATATCTTTTAATTTACCTACCTCAAATATATCTATGCATTCAGAAATTTCGTGTTTTATTGCCATATTTATTGGCAATGCATTTGTAATTTCACTATCCAAACCGCTCGCTTTTCCGCCAGCATGTACTGATATCAAACCATTATTTTTTCTTGAAAAGCTTGTGATATCCTCAAAACTCCAATAGACAGTTTCATCATTTTCCTTAGATTTAGCTTTATCCCTCCACATCAATACATTAAAATCATTACTTAACTCTTCTAGATTTTTTGTTTCCGGAAATATTATGATGACATGTAGATTTGTGGCACCCTTGTCAGTTCTCAGTTCAACGCCAGGAAAAAATGTAATATCAGGTGCAATTTTTCTTAAATTATTAATTCTGGTAGCATCAATCTTAAAATGATCTGTGATTGCTACGGCTGCAATTTCATTTTTTCTTAATGAATTACACAACAACTCATCGCTATCTCTGCTTTTATATTTAGAATCATACGAAGAAGCTGTGTGCAAGTGCAAGTCCCAACGTCGCCATTCAGAACCTCGTATAAAATTTTCCATTTATTCCTCCTCTGGTTTAAAATAAACAGAGACACTTACATTATTTTAATATTATATATGATCGTTTTCAATTAATCCAGAAACATTTAAGAATTTCACTAAGGCATTATTTCTTGAATCTAAACGCCAAGGTATTGCACAATCCTCTTTTTCGATCCCACTTCTGATTCGAAACCCACTCGTTCTAGCTGGTTTTTCTCCTAAAATTCTTCCTGCTGGTTCCATAGTGAAAAGTCGGTGAGGATTGAGCCGCCGATAAACTCGCGCAAGATCGAGTTATCCGGGACGTACTCGGTGCCCGTGGGCAGGACCCACTCCAAAAACTTGAGCAGGCGTTTAGCCTCGATATATTCCCGCGTGCCAAAAGGCACCTGGCGCAGCAGCGGCTCGACCAGCGGTTTGAGTGTGGTCAGCTCGTAAGCCAGCGCCGAGTTGAACATCACATCGGCGTTCTCCTGATAAGGGAAGATGTGCTTCTTCTCCCCTTGGCGCACGGATTCCCAGCGGCGGATGGTATCGGTGGCGGTGTAGCCACGGTCGCGCGCATCGCGCAGGATTCTACGCAGCATGCGTGTATCGGTGGTGGAGATGCGGTTGTGGCGGTCCAGGTTCAGCTGCGTGAGGCAGGAAACGTAGATGCGGAAACTGTTTTCGTGCGCCAGTTCTGGCATGAGCTCTGGGTTCAGCCCATGGATGCCTTCCAGAATGATCATATCACCGGGGTTGAGCTTGGCAACCTGACCGTCCACGCTGCGACCGGTCTTGAAGTCGAAGCGCGGCAGAAGCACTTCCTTTCCGGCGATCAGGTCGCGTACGTCAGCATATAGCCGCTCCAAGTTAAGGGCGCGGATGGATTCGAAATCGGGGTTGCCCTCTTCATCCAGCGGGGTTTTATCGCGGTCAACAAAGAAGTTATCCATCTCTAAGGCAAAGGGCGTAATCCCGCGTGCTAGCAGTTGAATGCTCAGGCGCTTGGAGAAGGTTGTCTTGCCCGAGGAAGACGGCCCCGCAATCAGGATGACGCTCACCTGATCTTTGCGTTTGTCGATGGCTTCGGCAATCTCGGAGATTTGCATTTCGTGCAGCGCTTCCGAGACGAGAATCACTTCGTCGATGTGCCCATCTTCGATGGCATCGTTGAGC
>JAKPZU010000265.1 GCA_029559915.1 Bacillota bacterium | reverse complement strand
ACGCCGCATTAAACATTATTAGAAAAGGTAACCCCGAAGCCAAACGGATAGGGACTAGAGGTTGGAACACGCCTAAGCGCACTTACCTGTTCAGTGAGTGATCGTTTTAAAAGTATAATTCGTTAGAATTATTTTTGTTCTATAATTAAGATATCAAATTTTAATTAAGGAGAGACAAATGTACCTAAATCAAAAAGACGGTTGGATTGAAGTAATCACCGGGCCGATGTTTGCCGGAAAAACCGAAGAATTAATTAGAAGAGTAAAACGCCTAGAATATGCCAAACAAAACATTCTGGTTTTCAAACCAGTTATCGATAATCGTTATGCCGACAATGAAGTTGTCAGCCATAACCACAATCGCACCAAATCCATCAATATCACCAAAGCGCATGAAATCATCCAATATGTTGATGAAAAAACCGATGTTGTCGCAATTGATGAAATCCAATTTCTTGATGAAGAAGCTGTAGACATTTGTGAATATTTAGCTGATAAAGGCATTAGAGTCATTGTTAGCGGGTTGGACCGTAACTTTAGGGGAGAGCCATTCTCTTTTATGCCTAAATTATTGGCCTTGGCTGAATATGTCACCAAATTATCGGCTATCTGTGTAAAATGTCACACTCCTGCGACAAGAACCCAAAGAATCATTAATAATCGTCCGGCAAATTACGACGACCCAATCATTTTGGTTGGGG
Organism: Bacillota bacterium; assembly: GCA_029559915.1. GTDB lineage: Bacteria > Bacillota_I > Bacilli_A > Izemoplasmatales > Hujiaoplasmataceae > UBA2289. The sequence goes on along the minus strand of JAKPZU010000265.1, from coordinate 11,248 downwards.
AAAAAGACTCTTACGAAGCCAGATGCAGAGAGTGTCACGAAGTACCAAATAAACCGAAAAAGTTTGAATTCCTGAAATGACAAAAGATGAATTGTTCATGCTTGAAGCTTTAAAAGAAGCTGAGGCCGCTTATGAAAAAGATGAAATTCCCGTCGGCTGTGTAATAGTTAAAAATGGCGAAATCATTGCCAGATCGCACAATCTAAAAGAAAGCACCCAAAACGTCTTGCACCATGCCGAAATTATTGCCATCAACAAAGCCTGCCAAACTCTTAATTCCTGGAGGTTGGATGATTGCGATATTTATGTAACCTTGGAGCCTTGCTTGATGTGCATTGGCGCTATCGCGTCAGCCAGATTCAAAAGATTAATCTATGGACCAAGAGATATAAAATATGAATCTTTGGATAAAATCCTCGCGGAGTATTTGAAAAACTTCAATCATCAAGTTGAAGTGGTGCCAAATGTCCTCGAAAAAGAATCGGATGATTTGTTAAAAAGCTTTTTTAGAAAATTGCGCAACAAAAGTTGAAAGAGACGATTGCAACCCTTGATTTATTCTGTTATAATCTTAAAGAGCTCACTAAAAAAAGGGTTCTCCGTTGGGAGAGCCCTTTTATCTTTTTTGGAGGTTAAATTTATGAGAGAAACAAAATATATATTCATTACTGGCGGTGTTGTGTCGTCATTGGGAAAAGGAATTGCTGCGGCCTCATTGGGTAGATTGCTCAAAAACAAAGGATTGAAAGTTTTTATGCTCAAATTTGATCCTTACATCAACGTTGATCCAGGCACGATGTCTCCATACCAACACGGAGAAGTTTTTGTGACCGCTGACGGTGGTGAGACTGATTTGGATTTAGGCCATTATGAAAGATTTATTGATGAAAATCTCTCAAAAAACTCCTCTATCACCACAGGGAAAATTTATCAATCAGTTATAAACAAGGAAAGAAGAGGGGATTATCAAGGCGCAACCGTTCAGGTAATTCCCCATATTACCAATGAAATAAAAGGACGTTTGATTCAACTAGCAAAACAATATGATTGCGACGTTTTAATTACGGAAATCGGCGGTACAGTCGGCGATATCGAATCACTGCCTTTTATTGAAGCAATCAGACAGATGAGAAGAGATCTTGGTCAAGAAAGAACTTTGTATGTACACAATACCCTGGTTCCTTATTTAGAGACTACTGGTGAATTAAAAACCAAACCAACTCAACACAGTGTCAAAGAGTTGCGGTCTTTAGGAATAACTCCAGATATTATTATCTTGAGAACCGAAAAACCTATTTCCCTAGATATCAGAGAAAAAGTCGCCTTATTCTGTGACGTTAAAAAAGAAGCCGTTATCGAATGTATCGATGTCGATATACTATACAAAGTAATTGTAAATTTAAAACGTGAAGGATTGGACAATTTGGTTTGCGAACAACTAAAACTACCAAATAATGAGGCGGACATCACTGTATTTACTGATTTAATTGAAAAAATTAAAACCTTATCCAAAAGAGTAAGAATTGCTCTTGTCGGTAAATATGTCACTTTAAGAGATGCCTATCTATCGGTATCAGAAGCCTTGAAACACGCAGGATATCATACAGACACTGAGGTTGAAATAGAATGGATCAATTCCGCAATATTGACCAAAGATAACATTCAAAATTTATTTTTGAATGTCGATGGAATTATTGTTCCTGGAGGGTTTGGTAAAAGAGGCGTCGAAGGAATGATTTTAGCAATAGAATATGCTCGTAACAATCAAATTCCATTTTTTGGTTTATGTTTAGGAATGCAACTAGCAGCAATAGAGTTTGCTCGTAATGTTTGCGGCTTAAAAGACGCCAATTCCACTGAATTCGATCCAACTACCAAAAATAAAATCATCGATTATATGCCAGAACAGTACCAAGGAATCAATTTGGGCGGCACCTTAAGATTGGGTAATTATGAATGTGTCTTAAAGGAAAATTCGCTAGCTAAAAAAGCATACAATAGTGATGTTATTTTTGAACGTCATCGCCATCGCTATGAATTCAACAATCACTTCAAAGACATATTTAGAGAAAATGGTTTGGTTTTTTCCGGAATCAATCCTCTAATTGATTTAGTCGAAATAATAGAACTTAAAAATCATCCATTTTTTATCGCTGTACAGTTCCATCCCGAATTTTTATCTCGTCCAGACAAACCGCATCCTCTGTTCAAAGAATTCATTGTTAAATCAGGTAATAAAAATATCCATCCAGATAAAATAAATTGAAAAAACATTATTATATGTTATAATAAATAAGGAATCTCAAATGAAGCATCTTCACTCAATAGATGCCCACGAATTAGGTCAGGTCTTGATCGAAGCAGCCTTAAGTAAGGTGTTTATGTGGGTGGAGATGCTTGGTTTGAGATTCTTTTGGTAATGTGAGGTAAAGAAAATGGCTCTGATATTTTTAGATTTGGACAATACGTTGTTATATAAAGGGAGACCCGCCAAAGGTGTTAAAGAAACGATTTCTCAATTGAAAGAAAACAATCATATCGTTGTTATTGCTACAGGTAGAAATCCCAATTTAATCTATGGCATCGATCAAGAGCTGGGTATTGACAATATGGTTATGGCCAATGGCGGAATTGTTATTTTTAACAACAAGATAATTCGAGAAAACTATATCGACAATTCCATCGTCAAAAGAATGATGGAACAAGCCGATAAGGAAAAGTTCGATTTGGTAATTGAATATCTTGATGAATATATTTCGTACCGTAAGGATACCACGGCTTCTGATGATTTTTCTCGAAATTATAATTTGGACATCGCTAGATTGGACCATACTTTTTATCCAAATAGATATGTTTTTGCGATGGTAATGTTTGAAGATGAAGTGGTAGATAAAATGCGACCGCTTTTTCCTGAACTTCAGTTCAACAAATCATCTCAGTACGGTTACGATGTGAATCCTGCCGGCAACTTAAAAGCTGACGGCGTAAAAGCTGTTATCGATTATTTAAATTATCCGCTGGATGAAGTTTACGCAGCCGGTGATAATTTTAATGACATTTTAATGTTAAAATCAGTAAAACATGGTATAGCCATGGGTAATGCCGTAAATGAACTGAAAGAAATAGCGGAGTTTGTTACTACTGATGTCAATGATTTTGGCATTTACAATGCCATGAAGCATTATAATTTGATTTAACTCTGAAAGAAAGTGATTTTATGTTCGACGCAATTGTAGTCGGTGGAGGTCATGCCGGAGTAGAAGCGGCATTGGCATTGGCCAGACTAAACAAAAAAACAATGTTGGTGACCGGAAACCTAAAAATGGTTTCTTTTATGCCTTGCAATCCTTCAATCGGGGGACCGGCAAAAGGTACTTTGGTTAGGGAAATAGATGCTTTAGGCGGGGAAATGGGCAAAAACGCCGATAAAACTTGTTTACAGATGAAAATGCTCAACAGAAGCAAAGGACCAGCGGTAAGAGCTTTGAGAGCACAATCGGACAAATTGGAATATCCAAGAGAAATGTTGAAAACATTGGAAAAAACTAATAACCTAACCCTCAAAGAAGCCTATGTAAAGTCTTTAATTGTTGATGATAATATAGTTAGTGGAATAATTTTAGAGGATGACACCATAATCAAAGCGAAAATAGTCATTATTACCATCGGAACCTTCATGGAAGGAAAAATTCTGGTAGGCAGTACGGCATATTCAGGCGGTCCCGACAAACAAAAAGCTTCAGTCGGTTTAAGTAAAAATTTGAGAGAGATTGGACACAGAACTTTTAGACTTAAAACCGGAACTCCACCAAGAATCAAAAGAGATAGCATTGATTTTACGAAAATGGAACTTTCCCCAGGAGACGGCTTTATTCATCGTTTCAGTTTCGAAGAAGAATATTTAAGAGTATTGGATAAAGAATGGCCATGCTATTTGATTCATACCACGCCTGTCACACATGAAATAATCTATAGCAATCTAAATAAATCGGCCATGTATAGTGGCTTAGTTGAAGGTGTTGGTCCGAGATATTGTCCTTCAATCGAAGATAAACTGGTTCGTTTTAAGGACAAATCGCGCCATCAATTGTTCATTGAGCCGGAATCGGCTTCTTTGGATGAAGTCTATCTCCAAGGTTTTTCCACTTCGATGCCTCATGACATCCAGGAGAAGATGGTCAAATCGCTTCCTGGCCTGGAAAATGCCATAATCGCTAAATATGCTTATGCAATTGAATATGACGCTATTGATGCTAGAGATCTCTGGCCAACATTGGAATCAAAAATAATCACAAACCTCTTTTTCGCTGGTCAAGTCAATGGCACCAGCGGTTACGAAGAAGCTGCCGCCCAAGGACTGATGGCAGGAATCAATGCCAGTTTGAAACTCGACGATAAAGAACCATTGATTTTAAGAAGAGATGAAGCTTATATTGGCGTATTGATTGATGATCTGGTCACAAAAGGCACCAACGAACCATATCGCATGTTAACTTCAAGAGCTGAATTCAGGCTTTTGCTGAGACATGACAATGCTGATTTACGTTTAAGTGATTATGGTAAAAAAATCGGTTTGATAAGTGATGAACGCTACCATAAGTTTACCCAAAAAAGAAATCTCATCAACGCTGAATTAGAATACTTGAAAAACGAATTCATTACTCCTAATAAAGAAATTTCCGTCTATTTTGAGGAAAAAGGATATTCTTTGCCTAAAGGCAGAGTTCCCCTTTTGGAAATCTTAAAAAGACCGGAAATTACCTATGATGATCTTGAAAGAATTGATAAAAGACAAATCATTCTTCCGGAAGAAGTAAAAGAACAAGTGGAAATCAACGTTAAATATGCGGGCTATATCGAAAAGAGCATTAAAGAAGCGGAAAAATTAAAAAAAGAGAACAACATCAAAATTCCTAACGATATTGATTATGATAAAGTCCATAACTTGGCTTTGGAAGCTAGAGCCAAGTTAAGTAAAATCAGACCGCTCACAATCTCCCAAGCATCAAGAATCTCCGGTGTAAACCCCGCCGATATTCAAATGCTTTTACTTTATTTAAAGACTTATGAAACATAAGTTTCATGAAATATATGACAAATGAATTCGAATTGTGATAGAATATAGACAACTTGAGGGAGCGAAATATGGAACCTACTATCTTGAAATTCGATCAAACTCTCTGGGATATGCTGAAAAATCCCAGTTTTTCTCTTTATTTCCGCGAATTAATCGCTAAAAATAAAGTGATGAACCTCACGAATATAATAGATGAATCAGACGTTTACGAGAAACATTTCTATGATTCCATCATACTGAAAAAAGTATTTGATTTAAAAGACAAAACCCTGCTTGATATCGGTGCTGGAGCTGGTTTTCCTTCATTGCCATTGAAAATAATCGAACCAAAACTTAATGTCGTGGTCGTTGATTCCTTGAATAAAAGGATTGAATTTTTAAGATCAATGAGAAATCTCTTGGCAATTGACAATTACGAATTGAAACATCAAAGAGCCGAAGAATTGGACAAATTAGAACTTTATGATTTAGTCACAGCCAGAGCTGTGGCCCGCCTTAATATATTGAGTGAATTGTCTTTACCCTATGTTAAACTGAATGGTTATTTTATTGCTTATAAATCAATAAATTATCAAGAGGAATTAATAGAAGCGAAAAACGCTATAAACACACTGGGCGGCAAACTGGAAAAAATCATTATTTACGAAATCAATAATGATTTAAAGCACGCATTGTTATTAATCAAGAAAATCAAAGCCACACCGGACATCTATCCCAGAGTTTATGCAAAAATTAAAAAATCACCTTTATAAGGGAGTCAATTTTTCGTGAAAAAGAATTATTTCGTTTTCCCTGAAACTGAACATTACCGTGAATCTCTCGGATTCAGACATCTGCGCGGACAAAACGCTTTAGTTTCGTTAGCCATTTTTTTGATGATGGCTTTAACAATAATATATATGGTTTTATCCAATTACTTGATTATGCCGATAATCGGCTTTTCTGTGGGTTATTTGGTCATCTTAATCATTAATTTTGCGACAGTGGCTTACTCTCAAGAAAATTATTATTACCTTAAATTAGGAAAATACATAACTTCCATAGCTTTATTTACGATGATGATTGTCACTATTATTTATTTCAAGTCACCGTCTTTCATTCCTCTGCTTTTTGTCGCATATGCCATCTGCTCCATCTATAAAGACACTAAAGTCCTGCTTTGGATTACCCTTTATTTCGTTTTTGCCATCATCATGTTAATCCTTAATTTTGGCTATCTGTTTGATTTTCAAAACGTATTGGAGACCAAAGACTTGACGATAGGATTCTTTGTGGTCTTGTTCATTTTGATTCTTTTGTTATCAAATCTGATTATTGTCAAAGAAAAAACATTTTTCTATAATAATATCTCTTATGCTAAAGAAAAGGAGTTTCGCAACCTGAATCTTTTGATGGAGTTTGAAACCAGAAACGAAGCTTCAATAATTCATCAAAAAGATTATTACCAGGAAGCAAAAAACCTACTATCCGCCTTCGCTGAAGACGTCAATATCAAAGACACTTTTTCGGAAAAGTTGGATTTGTTGATGAAAATCGCAAATAATGTCGATAAGAAAATCCTTTTAAAGGAACATCCGGATTTTTCCAGTGATGATTTGGAAAGGTTGGAAGAACTAATACTGGATAAAAACTCTAAATTGCGTCGAATTATCTTGAAACTAAAACACACGCAAACAAAAAAATACAAGACAAGAGAAATCTTTTCAGCCACGCATTTTCAGAGTTTCAACAAGCAATCTGATAGTATAGAAGTTAAAATATTATGCTTTGTCATCTATTATGTAGCATTAAAAAAAGGTTTGCCTGGCATGAAGCCTTTATCAAATCAAGAACTATATGACGGCTTGCTGAACACTGATCTTTATCATTTCATCGATCCGAAGATTATTAAAATCTATCGAGACAATTTTGATGTTTTCAACACCATCGCCGATGAAATGAAATTGGGAGGTGAAGAAACGTGATTAAGTTCTTCAAAAAGATCCTTCACTCTGAATTCCTGCCGGTAAGCGAAGTAAGAAAACTGAAAGTAAATGTTGTCATGACCTTTCTTTTTATCATCACTCTGGTGACTATTCCTTTTTCATTCTTCTTGGAGTACAAACTTACCATTAAGATTGCTTCAATTGTTGTCTTTGCCCTCTTCTATATATTGTGTTTCTTATTGGTAAAATTCAATAAAATTTTTACGGCAATTCAAGTTTCAATTATTTACTCAATATTATTGATGTTGTTTTATACAAGAGGTATCAGTAGTTTCTATGCCTATATTTTCTTTTACATAACTTTGACTGTCATTATTTTTTACCAAGAAGTCTACTCCTATTTCATATATGGAAGTTTAACCTTGGCGTATGGAATATATTATACCGTGAGTTTTGGTTCAGGACTGATCCTAGCCAACGACATTGCTGGGGCAGTATATATTTATATTGCCGGATTGGTCATTTACTATCTTGTCAGCTTCATCCAAATTTTAAATAATGAAAAGTTATATGCTGATTTGAACTTGGAATGGGTCAAGATAAACAATCTCAACAGCAATTATCAGGATGAATTGTTATACCATCTTGAAGACATGAGAAACATGATGAAAAAATCACCGATTTATGAAGATCTTGAGTTTCAGAAAACCGCTTTTGAACTTAGTGAATTCATCGCTGAACAAATTCTTAAGGATGGAAAACAAATCGTCAATTTAATTGATCTTTACATCTACATTCACGAAAAAGGTTTGGAAAACGTTTTAAAGAATGATGAAATAAGTATCGCCATGAAGAAAAATGCGATTATTCTGAGCCGCTATCTATTGAATGAAAATTCTGACATGTTTTCCATGATTATCAGCTTTTATCTAAATTTCCATGAAACGGAAAAATTCCAAAAAACTCGTTATGATTACAACATTTCTTCATTAAGCGATTCATCGGACGAACAAATCATCGCTTTTACATTGATTTATCTTTATCTGCAAGATGAATTGTTAGAAGAAAGCGGTTGGCACAGCATGAATTACAAAGAAATTAATCTTGACGAATTATTTGAAAGAATCGATTTGACTGAGTTTTTCTCGGTGTCAGTCATTGATTTCTATCTATCAAATATCGAAACGTTTAGAAAAACAAATAAAAGGAAAGGGTGAAATTTATGGCTCTAGTGCTATCAATAGCCAATCAAAAAGGTGGAGTCGGAAAAACGACTACAGCCATAAATTTAGCTAGTTCGCTAGCTGATTTAGAGAAAAAAGTCTTGCTGATTGATCTTGATTATCAGGCCAATGCGACCACTTGCATGGGTATTAATCGCGGTAGTTTTAAAAAGAGCGTGTTTGATTGCTTCAAAAGAGAAGCCAGTTTTTCCGATGTGAGAATTAAAACTGCCAACCCATTAATTGATGTACTTCCTGCCAAGACCATGGTTGAAGGCGTTGATGAAAAAATTATCGCTGACAGTAATAGAGATTTCATTCTTTATGAACTTTTAAAAGAATCGAAAAATGAGTATGATTATGTATTGATTGATTGTCCACCATCACTTGGGTATATCACGATTAATGCCTTGATGGCTTCCGATGGTGTGATAGTGCCTGTACAATGTGAATTTTTGGCGATGGACGGCTTAACCCAACTGCTTAACACTGTCAGGCTGGTACAAACTAAAAAGAAGGTCAATCGCGAGAATTTAACGATTTACGGTGTTTTGTTGACGATGCTTGACAATCGGGTCAACTCTGGTTTTCAAATTGTCAATGAAATCAAAACTTATTTCAAAGAAAAAGTATTTCAAACGATTATCCCTCGTAATATCACCTGCAGCAACGCCACCTTCTATGGTGTTCCCGTTACTGTATATTCTCCAAAAAGCAAGTCATCCTTAAGTTATAAAAAATTGGCAAAAGAGGTGGTGACACGCGATGAATAAAGATGAATTGATCAAACGCGGATTAAGTGATTTGATGCAAGAAAATAAAATAGCGGATTTGGAAAAAGAAGAAGTTGTCGATATAGAAATCGATAAGATATCACCAAATCCTTTTCAACCACGTCGTCATTTTGATGAAAACTCGATGCAAGAATTGGCTGACTCCATTCGCAGCAATGGCATATTACAACCCGTAATCGTAAAAAAAATAGCTAACGGCTATCTTTTGGTAGCTGGTGAAAGAAGATGTAGAGCTTCAAAAATCGCTGGTTTTTCGACTGTGCCTGCCATTATCAGAGATTACAACAATCAATATTTAGCGGAACTAGCACTGCTGGAAAACATTCAAAGAGAAGACTTGACCATAGTGGAAGAAGCCGAAGCCTATCAAAATGCGATTCAGTCCTTGAATTTGACACATTTGGAATTGGCCCAGAAAATCGGTAAAAGCCGTTCTTATGTCTCTAACGCTTTGGGAATCCTCACTTTGCCAAGCGAAGTATTGTTGGAAATCAATCAAGGAAACATCTCCATGGGTCACGCCAGAAGCCTCTCCAAACTCAAAGACGTCGCCAGAATCAAAAAAATAGCGACTATGATTATTGAAGAACATCTGACCGTTAGGGAAATTGAATCATTGGTCAAAAAAGAAAAAAAGAAAAAAGAGATCAAGAGAAAAACCATTTCCAATGATCTTTTGAAGGAATTGAATCTGTTGAAAGATAACATGAATACGCAAATTAAGCTCAAAGAGCCTGTTAAAGTCACCAGCAACAAGATTGTCATCACCATTCAGGACTCAAGTGAAGCCAATGCCATTCTTAAAATAATAAAAGGTGAGAAACATGAATGAAGAAATTAAGGAAGGTAGTGTTTTAGTTTTAAAAAAAGGTCATCCCTGTGGTGAGAATAAATGGGAAATAATTAGTTTTGGCACTTTGTGTAAAATCAAATGCCTTGGCTGTGAGAGAGTAGTTTTAATTGATAGAGTAGACTTGAAGAAAAGGATTAAGAAGGTATTGAAATGAAAAAATTACTAGATGACATTATCAAATTTCGTGATGAAAGAGGTTGGAGAAATCACGATACTCCCCAATCTTTAGCAAAATCAATTATCATCGAAGCAGCTGAATTGTTAGAGAATTATCAGTGGGAAGACACCTTGCCTAATATGGTAAATGTAGAAGAAGAATTAGCCGATGTTTTAATCTATTCTTTGGCTATGTGTTCGGATTTAGGCATGGATCCAGAAGAGATAATCCGTAAAAAATTAGTTAAAAATGAAGTAAAGTATCCCAAGAATTTATAATATCGGTCGAAGTCAATTATTATTTTCTTTAATACCTTGTCTCTATTTAGGTTTAATCAAGGTTTTTGTGAAAAAAACCGGAAAATAATAATTGACAAATAAACTGATAAATAGTAAAATATTATTCGCATTGTAAAGAGGAGTAAGGGGCCTATAGCTCAGGTGGTTAGAGCGCACGCCTGATAAGCGTGAGGTCGATGGTTCAAGTCCATTTAGGCCCACCATTCTTTTATAGGGGGTATTAGCTCAGCTGGGAGAGCGCCTGCCTTGCAAGCAGGAGGTCAGCGGTTCGATCCCGCTATACTCCACCATTAAAATACGGCGGTGTAGCTCAACTGGCTAGAGCGTACGGTTCATACCCGTGAGGTTGTGAGTTCAAGTCTCACCGCCGCTACCAATTAGTGGACCCATAGCTCAGTTGGTTAGAGCTATCGGCTCATAACCGATCGGTCGTAGGTTCGAGTCCTACTGGGTCCACCACCTTTATAAAATACGATTCAACGGAGAAATACCCAAGTCCGGCTGAAGGGATCGGTCTTGAAAACCGACAGGGTGTGAAAGCGCCGCGGGGGTTCGAATCCCTCTTTCTCCGCCATAACATGTCAAAATAGCTTAAACGGAAAAGCAGCCAGGATGTAGGTTCGAATCCTATAATTGACAAAAAATTGATAGCTGTAGACGATTCAACAAGAGCAGCTTATTGACCCGCTAGCTCAGCCGGTAGAGCATTTGACTTTTAATCAAAGGGTCAGGCGTTCGAATCGCCTGCGGGTCACCACTCGCCCGAGTGGCGGAATAGGTAGACGCGTTGGACTTAAAATCCAATGTCAGCAATGACGTGCCGGTTCAAGTCCGGCCTCGGGTACCATCCTTTAAAAAGGGGTATTAGCTCAGCTGGGAGAGCGCCTGCCTTGCAAGCAGGAGGTCAGCGGTTCGATCCC
>JAKPZU010000249.1 GCA_029559915.1 Bacillota bacterium | reverse complement strand
AATTCCACATTGGTACGATTAAAAGTCCCAGCATGAAGCCTCTATATCTATCCCTTCATAAATTTCAATTCCACATTGGTACGATTAAAAGGGAGGTAGGGCTGAAGCCTTCCGAGTTCTGGAGGAATTTCAATTCCACATTGGTACGATTAAAAGTCGTTCGACGACATAAAAAATTACATTGATATTCAACAATATCAATGTGACAAAAATAATATTTTAAATGAAAAAAGTTGTCGAACACCCTGAAAGTATTTTTCACGGGTGTTCGACAATATATTATAACCCATTTATTTTCAGCATGTCAAAGAACTTTCCTGACAAATTTTCTTCCTGTTTGAAACAATAATATCCAATTTTAAGATATATCGACAATGAAACAATTACAGAAAGGTGTCCAGTTTCTGTAGTTCATGGCCAACAATCTCCTTCTCAAGCCATTTTTCCTGCCGTGTCTTAAAGATAATCAGACTGTCAGTCTCTTCATCCATAATTTTCCTTGCCTTAATCTTTAATTCATTCAGTTTGACTTCTGTTATCTCTCCTTCAAAAACAGAATTCTGAATCCAGTTAAGATACCTTCTGAACAGCTTCAACATCTTTCCGACTCTTTTCTCCCCAACATCATACATTGCAATTATATACATTACCACCACATTTTAAAAGGTTTGTATTCCTCTATCTCAAGAAGGTGCTTCTGAAGTTTATAACATTCAAGCTTTATAAGATGCTTATAACTGACCGACCTCTTTATAGTCCTGTGCATGATTGTTTCAGAGAGCCGGTCTTCAAAGGCCTGGACAAATGTCTTTCTACCATTTGGTTTAAGAACTATTCTGTTCAGACTTGACTCAAAATCGTCAGGCTGAATCATCTTTTTATTCAACACCTTAAATATAACCCTGTCTACAAGCAGAGGTTTGAAGATTTCAGCCAGATCGAGTGAAAGAGAGAATCTTCTTTCACCCGGTTCATGAAGAAAGCTTACCACGGGATTAAGCTGAGTCTGATGAATAGCTTTCAGGCACTGACTGTAGCACATCATGTTTCCAAATGAAATAAGCGAATTTACCTCGTTGGATGGCGGCATGTAGCTTCTTCCTCCCATACTGAAATCGTTTATTATCAACTCAAATGCTTCGTAGTAATTTTTTCGGATGTTCCCTTCTATTCCCATCAATTCGTCTATAGCGATAGTGTCGGATATCTTTGAAGCCAGGTTTTCTATAATCCCGATGATCGGTTCCAGATCCTTTCCTCTTGTATTATAGTACTTTAAGTTTTTTACCATATTATAACTTGCCCCATCCAATATCCGTTGCGCAAGATCTATCCGCTTTTTCTTGTTTTGCTGGTACTTAACCTGGGCTATGAGCATTTTACCTGAAATGAGAGCCTCTCTTGGCATGAATGATCCGGTATAATTCTCATAATAATCGAAAAAATGTACCGGTATTTGTCCCTGCCCCAGGAAATTGTACAAAGCCGAGTTGGCTTCAAGCTCCCCAAAGCAATACAACTCACATATATTCTCAACAGGGAGAAACCGTGGTGTTTGTTCATGTCCTTCCTCATCGTATGGCGTGAATTTCAGTGTATTATCTCTGCGTTGCAACCGCCCTGGATTGAACAGATAGTAAGCTTTCTTCATTCTGGACTTAGCTTAAGTATTCAAACGTCCTTAAAAACTACTGAACAAAACATCTTCTTATCATAATAGTACAACAACGTCATTTACATTCTTCAAACTTCAAGATGCAAATAATTCAAATATTTAATAATGAACTGCTTTCATTCTTCATTGGAATAGCAAAAGTCAAAATAACTGCAATTTCTACATTTAGGTTTCTTAAGCAAAGGAGGACATCGTTCCTGATGAATTAATTTATCAATTTTAACCAAAAGTCCATCAAGATATATCCGGTCAGATTCATTAAGGAAAACTTCTTCTGTTTTGTGTTCTTTTGGATATTCTAAAATTCCAGTTACACCTTCAATTCCGGCTTGTTCGAATACCCAAATATAGTATTTTACCTGCCAGATATGAGATTCAATCAGTTTGCTCGATTTTTTGATTTCATGGATTACTTTATTCTGCTGATCGAAATAATCAATCTTAACAGAACCTATTTCAACCTCACTGAATCGGTTAGATCTTCTTTCATAGGAAGTTTCATGAAGTAATTTTCCTTCGTAAACAGTATCGCTGGTTTGTTCCATGTTAACTCCGTTGGCAAACAACCACAACTGACGATGACAATTGAAATAATAATGAATGTGAGTTCCTGTAACTTGCATTATTAAATTATATTTTGGTCATCCTGTTCTAATGACAGACCGTAATTTTCATCGTATTTCATATCCAATAAATATATATCGGTATCATTAAATTTTTTACTGGCGTATTTTCTTGCAATATGCAGAGGAACCTTTATGGTGTATTTTCTCAATAAATCATAATTATTATTAGCAATACATTCGTCAAAATTATATTCCTGATAATGCCTTAATAAAACAGCCTCGACAGTGATATAATCACTCTTGCGAGAACTGATTTGATGCAATCTAGCTTCATCAATGTTTATCGTATAAATATTCTTCAGATAATCTGTCCATATTATTGGAATTAAATCTTTTGCATCGTTTAGCTCCTCGAAATAATCGTCTCCTAAATTTTCTTCTGTGTAAATTATGTCAACGAGGTTCTTTAAATCTTTTTCCGTAATGTTCCCTTTTTGCTCATTGGCTATTTTACTTAAGTTAGAATATGTCAATGATAAAATCTTAGGTAAAGTTTTATATACATAGTTTCTGCTTTTCTCAGATTCCCGTGTAATTACGACTTTAGCAAATTGCATTTCCGTAATTCGTTTTTGAATTTTGCCTTTACGGTTTACTCTTCCCAATCGCTGAATAATTGCATCAATTGGCGCATTTTCCGTATAGAGTATATCAAAGTCAATATCTAAACTTACTTCGACAATTTGCGTACAAACGGCGACAAAACCAGTATCTCTTGATTTCAGACCTTCCAATAAATCTTCCTTATCCTTCTTATCCTGCAAGATGAATTGGGAATGATAGAGCATTCGGTTTTCTATAGAAATATTCTCATCCAAAAGGTCAAAAATTTCACGAGCCTTGGCGATTGTATTACAAACAACAAGAATATTCCTTTTGGCTTCGTAATCTTTGATAATATCGTTAACACATTGTTCTATCAAACAATCACGAACATCGATTTTATGGCGTTGTTCGCTGTCAAATGTTTCATCTATTATCAATTCATAATCTGGCAACACCTTTTCCAATTCCCGCTTAAGTACTTCGGGTAAAGAGGCACTCATTATTGCAAATTGCGTATTGTAAGGAGTAATACACTCGATAACCTTTAACAGCAGGCCAAAAGTATAAGCGTCATAAATATGAATCTCGTCAATAATAATTTTCGCATTAAAACTTGCCGCACCTGTGAGTACCCAATACCCCCAATTAAAAAAGCTATATATAAGTTGATCGATAGTGGCTACCGTAACTGGTTTGAAAAAGGTTCGATTATATAGATAGTGGTTCCTCAATGCTTCTGGCTCCATATCTTCCTCTTTTTCTCTCAACACATATTTTGCCGTACCGTGTGATAATCCAACATTATCTATTCCTCCAAAAAAACGACACATTCGTTCCCACATTTTATTAGTTGTCACCATTGTTGGCAATAAGAATATTATTTTTTGGGAGTCATTATTTTGAGTTGCCCATAAAACAGATGCCTCTGTTTTACCTTGTCCTGTTGGAATCTGAACAAAAATATTTTTCGAACCTGATTTTGCGGCATATAACTGAAATGGTTCCCAATTGATAAATTGAGATTCCTTAAGCTTCATTTTATCCGTAATCGATTCATTATTTTCAATAGTAGAGTATTGATAGGCTTCGTTATTAGACGAAGCTAACCAGTCACAATAGTGCAACACAGATTTAAAAAGCAGAAATAAATCCCTAACAACATATGTTTTTTCATACTTATATGAACCAAGGTAATACAAAATGTCATCAGAAAATATGAAATATGGATTCTTATTAAACAGTTTCTTGTTGACTTTTAAGTCCTGCCAGTTTGGAATCTTTAATTCATTTGCCTGCTGATTGATATTCTGATAGAAAGTTTGAAAATAGCCTTCGTCCGCAAAATTAATCTCCATTCTTTGGTAATCCTGAAACAATCCGTTTTTCAACTTGCTATGGTGACTCGCAATTGCGAGAATTTCAGGAAAAAAGGGATTGTCGTCAATGATTTTTATGGGGTTGTTTTTAATTTCTTCGTAAATAAAAGGGACAGAGGTTAAAGCATGAGATTCTAGAGAATGTAATATTTCACCCCGAACTTTATCTTGAAAACGTTCGGTTGCTTTGCCAATATCGTGAAAAGCGACCGTCATAAAAAGCCGTTTTATCAGATCTGATCTGGAAATGCAATAACGCTTTGAGATTCTATTTATCAGAATATCATTCCAATCCACAACTTTTTGAAACCAAAACAGGCAATCGTTAGTATGTTCTATCAAAGTTTTCTTCGGATCACTTTTCGCTAAAATCTCTTTGTAGTTCATGAACTAAAAAATCTGGAATGAGTGCCGCAACTCTTCGTCATAAAAACCTTTACTTTCTCTGGGTTTGACAGGTAAATTATATACAAAAGAAAATGTTTGAAATTCATTTGCTTCTCTTGCTCCCGTATCGTTATTATATGAAAAAGCGATAGGCAATTTTATCGATTTTGGGGCCTCATCCATTAAGTTATCATAAATACTTTCAGTTTTTAAGATAATATCATAGGGTGTGGTTGTGAAATCAATCGGCAGAACAGTATTACAAAAACTAATGTCTGTTGTTTCGTTTATGACTATTTGCTTTATCTCTTGTATCAAGACCAACTCATCCTCTCTACCTAACGAAAGAACCCATTCTGGATTTTGCATTTTAGCGGATACTAATTCAAAATCTTCCTCATTAGCAAAATGGAGGTACAACGTAAATTCGGAAGCATATAACAATTCCCGAACAATTACAGCCGTTTTATAGGGTGCTGATTCTTTTCCTTTTTTATATGCTGCGATCTGTTTGTTTTCGTATTTTCTTATTTGCCACAAATCGTTTGCTTTGCCATTGTTTTTACCTACAATTCCCATTTGGAAGCGGTTATTTTGCAACCATTCCTCATTGACACTTTCTGGAGAAATTCCCAAAGCACTGCCAATCATTCCTGCCACTGTGGTTTTAGGGGGAAGAGGCAGTGTTTTATGATATGTATGAAAGTCCGGTTGCCGAAAAGAATTCAGGCAGCCGGAACATTTTATTCGTATAAACTTCATTGTTTAAATAATTCTTCGTTTATGTATTTTACCGCGTTGCTGAAAGTGGTTTGGATATCCGTTATTTCTGATAATTTTATAATCTCATCATCATTTTTGAAGATACCGGATTGAACTCCCAGCAATTGTTTTTCAATAATTCTTGAATTTCCAGTAAGAACCTCGTTTATAGCTTTTGTATTTAATTCTTCACTTTCGGAAACCGCCAGCGTTTCAAGGAAAATAGGTGATTTGGTATTTTGAAAAGTAATGGCCAAAAATTTGGGTGACATATCAGTTAACAAACGGGATTGTTTTCCTCCACCCCAAATATGCGATAGAGCTTTCAGTAAATAATTCAAGCGTTCCTTTTTTTGTTCCGAAGTTAATGGTGGTGTTTTTCCCTTATTTGCTTTTGCCAGTTCAAAGTCCTGAAAAACACCCAAACGGTCAAGTTCCACCAAAATATTTACACGGAAATAATTATAATAAATTTCAGTTTCAAAAATATTCCCTCCGGCAGATACATCACCACCTGTTTCTTCTTTGGATTTAGTACCCAAATCACGATCATTTCGAAATGGAAATAATCCGATAGCAGCGGAAGTACGAACAACGGCTGTACGACGACGATTTTCTCCAGTAGAAGCAATCATATAACCCAATAAATCATCGTCTAAATACAAATTAGGCTCACCAGAAGTGAAGTCAACACCAGCTTTCTTTTCTGCTTGTTTAACTTCAGATAATTTGTCTGCCAAACCCATTTCTTTCCATGCTTTACGAATCTGATATTTCAGACTTTGTCCGGAAACATAAGGTATTTGTGTCCCATTGGGCAAGGTGATTTTCTTTACAGTACTGACATTTCCTTCTGTCCAACTACCATTTATACTGCCCAATGAAGTTTTGAAAACATAAGCGATATTTACGCAATTAACTGTTTTATTCGTTTCCATAATTATTTGTTTTTAAATGTTATTGTTTTTCGATTGTCTTTTTGTCCTTAAATAAAAAACTATTCATAGCAAAGATACTAACCAATGCCTTGTACTCTTCCCACTGGGAATCATCAGGCAGTTCCTTAAAGAAAGTTTCGCTATACGAAACTTCTGTTCTAAATTGAGTTTCCGCCAATACATTTAGAAACTCCGTTCTGTTTTTAGCATTTCTAATCGAAAAAAGAATGCCTTTGTCGTCTTTTTCACGGCAATATGCACCTATACGGTTTCCTACCGTCTTACAGATATCGACCATTTCGGTTTTCATAGTTTTTTGAGTTTTAGAATTATATATTTCAATGATTTTATCTAAGAATATGATATTCCCTCTGTCTTCTTTCATCTTTACTTCACCCATAAACCATTCAACTGTTTTAAGAATGCTACGGAATGAAAGTATATCTGAACATAAACGGTTTCGCCAAGTTGTATCATACTTCCCGCTATCTAATCGTTGACTGAAATAGCGAACAAAATTTAAAAACGGTTCACGGTAACTGCGTTCATCAGTTCCATTATCCTCAAAACAATCGAACAATTCGAATAATGCATTTAAAGAAGTATATTCCTTCACATCGCGAAAAATATTACCATCATTCGATAAGGTAAATACGCTTTTTTTAAACAAAATTCCTCTGCGTTTGTCTCTATCAATGCGTTGATTTACCTGAGCATATACGGAAAGTAAAAAATTAAAAAAACTTTCGGACTCATATTGAGTTCCTATAATCTGTGTCTCGAAACTGCAAAAATCAGGCCTGGCAAGATTATTAACATTTGCAACTATGATATCATAAAAGCTTTCAAGGTCTTTTAAATTATTATCATACAAAACAAAATAGTTTTTCAAATCATCCTGCAACAAATAATTTAGATTGTAGAAGGAAAAGAGCGAAATAAAATCATATAGTGCAGAAATTGCAGGTTTTACATTTAGTTGTGAGGCAAAATTAAGTTCTCCGCTTGCTCCTGTCAGAAAAGGATAATTCATTCCTGTTATCGTATTGGTCTTTCTGAATCGTTTCCCGCTAAACAAACAGAGCTTATTGCCTCCATTTAAAAAGTCTTCTGAAAAGTCGTTCCCTATTTCATATTTCGGTGGATTATTAATAAAACCTTTATTAGTAAGAGTTACTCGCTTGTCTCCAATTATCACTGGAGATTTTTCTGACTTAAATTTATTAAATTCTTGAAATTCCTCGGGAGTCATTCTTCTTCCTGTTGCCCCTAATTTTTCGTCTTCAACGTCAGGTGTAAATAAAGCTCCTTCTGTTGTTGGTGTTTTTCCTGTAAAAAAAGATTTTAAATGCATCTTAAAATCGGTTTTTCTATAGATTTCAAACCGCTCCTCATTATAAATCCACCCTGCGCCATTTGTTTTTGTAAGGTAGAATTTTACAACCTCTTCTTTAGCGTGATTTAAAATATCTTCAACACTTTTTCCATTATTATTCTCAGTAGAAACAGTTAATGTTGACGCATTTAAATCAGCACTATAACCAGTTTTTCGCAATATTTTGTATAGTGCAACGATACCGTTGTCTATCCAAAAATTTCCAGTTTTTTCAATTTCTATTTTATCCATTATTTATATAGTTTTTCAGCCATTCATAATCAGCTGTTTCTTAATTCTCCCTCACAGTCTTTGTTTTCTTAGTTAACCATTTCCAACCACCCAAACCCCTCGGAACTCTTTTCGCTAACACCGGCATGCCAGATCATCCGGTGTACTTCAACCGGCGCAGTCAGTTCAAAATCGAACAAATTTCCTATAACCCGCGATTCTTCTTTGGTGCCGGGCTTGATCAGAAAACCCTGCCTTTTCCAGTACTTTGATTCTTCCAGCCATTTGGCGGGTTCGGGTTCTCTGAAGATTGGTTCGCCATCCCGACCTGTTCCATCGAA
>JAKPZU010000228.1 GCA_029559915.1 Bacillota bacterium | reverse complement strand
TGGTCTTTATTACCGTGAAAAGCCCAGTACCCAAATTTCATTTCGTTTGATTTTAAACATATTTTTACTTTCGATTCTTATTTAAAGAGAGTATAAAGATAACGAAAAATCGGAAAAGACTTGGCAGGTATATTAATCGTTCGCTTAAAGATAACGAGGTGATTCATGGCAAATTTATTTTGGAAAAAAGATGGAATAACAAAAAGTCTTCTGTCTACGCCTTTCAAGACTGAAGAAGAATTTGAAAAAGAAATATTCAACACGCGTGAAATTCTAGAAGACATTTTTCTAATTAAGCGCCAAATACGCGGTGGAAACAAAAATGGAATACCAGATATTGTCGGTATAGATAATGATGGCAATATTTGCATTATAGAAATGAAAAATGTCACGGTTGATGCATCAATAATTCCTCAAGTTCTCCAATACGCCTTTTGGGCAGAAACTAACCCAGATTCAATAAAATCATTATGGCTTGAATGTGATAACAAGCCAGACGACATCGCCATTAGCTGGGACAGCTTTCAAGTGAGAATCATTGTTATTGCACCATCAATTTTACGCTCAACATTAGACATTGTTGATAAGATAAACTACCCTGTTGACCTTATAGAAGTAAAAAGGTGGGTTGAAGAAAAAAACTCATTATATCTTGTTAATAAATTGGAAACTGATCCAAAAGTATCTCGTATCAAACCAACATCAGGAATGGAGGAATATAACGAGGAATTCTACAAGAAAGAGTACAACAAAAATAGTGCCATTGAATTTATCAAATACGCCAAGGAAGTTGAAAGGTTTGTCGCGAAAAAGGATTGGAATTTAGAAACAAAATTTAACAAACATTATTGTGGCTTCAAAGCTGGCTTCTTCAATGCTTTCGGCATTCAGTGGATTGGTACTAAAACTTTCGCTCTTTTCTTTAAGCTATCTGAAGATGAGGCCAAGAGCACAAAAATACCAATGACGAAATACGAATCTCAGTGGAAGCAAGCTGTTTATTATGTTGAACTTGGAAAAACGAAAATCAGTGATTATGAACCACTATTTGATTTGGCCTATAAGAAATTGACAGGAAATTGAAAAGCGAACCAGTCGCTCAAGCCGATCGCCGCGCCAGAGGCGCGGCTCCGGCTCAGCTTTTCGTTCGCATGAAAGGAATATGAATAATGGGAACTGAAATCAAAACATGGCAAATTATCGATGGTAAACTTGTCGATGTTAATACTTCCCTTAAAGAGCAGGGGCGGAATGAACCATATGATCTAGAACCGTGGCTTGCATCAAACCCAGAAATTATCGGAACGGACATCTTGATCATCGGACGGCAGGTAATGACCAAATCCGGTCCAATCGATCTTCTTGGTATAGATAGGGCCGGAAATACTGTCATTATTGAAATCAAGCGCGCAGAACTTCCACGTGAAGCGTTAGCTCAAGCAATTGACTATGCTTCAGATGTTGCAGAGTGGACGGTTGATCGTTTGGGTGAGATATGCGCCGACTATACTAAAAAAACATTTGAAGAAGCTTTTAATGAGGCATTCCAGGATAGTGATCTGGAAAATATAAACATAAATAGTACACAGCGGATTGTCCTTATCGGATTTACCATAGAAGCTTCTTTGGAAAGAATGGTCGAGTGGCTTTCAAATTCTTATGGTGTAAATCTCAATGCTATCATTTTAAGCTACGTTAAAACAAAGGGTGGTGAAGAACTACTTACAAAAACTTCTGTCATCTCTGAAGAGATCGAGCAAGAACGCAGAAGAAAACAAAAGAAATTTGAGATCCCAATGTCAGATGAAGCGGGCACACACAGTTATGCTGCATTAAAGAAGCACCTTCTTGATTATCTGTCACGTGACAAAGTTACAAATCGGAGAATGCGTGACATTCTTTTCCCCGTACTTCTGAAAACAAAAACACTTACACGTGATCAAATGAAAAAGGCATTTATAGGATTCGACCCCAAATATGACGAAAGTAAAGTTGGCTATTATCTTACGCTTGTATCTTCGCAGTTGGGAATGACCAAAAACGATTTTCTACGTCAAGTAGTTGCATACGAATACCCAAGGCACCATTGGGAGAAGGATAATTTTTCCATCAGGGATGAGTATCGTGATTTGGTTAAGGAGGTCTTAACTGATCTCGGCATTAAAAAATGATGCGAATCGGGTAAGGGGGAGTTTTTCTCTCCCCCTCCTCACACCACCTGGCATGCGGGTCCGCACCAGGCGGTTCACAGAGCTTAGCAGGATAAAGGACCAACAGCATGGAAAAAGAAGCTGATTATCAGATTACATATTCAACAAAGGACGGGATTGTCAGCGGCGGCGTGAAAATGTAGCAAATGTGGCGGTTTAAAAATGCGAAGGTAAAAATGGGATAAAAGCAGCTGCCGAAGCAAGTTTCAGTACCCGGCAGCTGCTGATTGTCCGGGAAGGCTTAAGTTTCTATAACCTCCTTCATTCGGTAACTGTCTCCCTCAATCATAGAAGTTTCGGCATGGTGCAGGAGGCGGTCCAGAAGCGCGGCGGT
>JAKPZU010000208.1 GCA_029559915.1 Bacillota bacterium | reverse complement strand
GAAAAATTTATTGAAATATGTAAGTGAAAGCAGAAACACGGAAGGATATTTCAGTTCAAAGATCTTTGAACTTGCCAGATACTTTGAAAAAACGCTCCGGGACGATGAAGGACACCTTTCAGGGATGATCTCGATGATATCACCCCTTATAAGCGAAAAGACCCGGAATTTCTTCGCTTCACCTGAGCCATTTGATTTTGTCGATGCCATAAATAAAGGAAAAATAATCATTGTGAATGTCCCGGAAGGAAGTTTCGGAACCATTTCAAAACTGATAGGGCTAGTGCTCCTGCTTCAGATGCAGAAAACTTCACTTAAACGGCTTGACAGCAATTTTAAGATAAACCGCTCAAGGTTCATTTTCATAATACTTGATGAAGTCCAGAAATTCATGTGTTCCGAGCTTGCGAACTTTCCCTCCGTCTCAAGACAGGCGAAAGTTTGCAACATGTATCTTCACCAGTCGCTAGGACAGATCCCGGAACAGTACATTGACGACCTTTACGGCAATACTCTGAATAAGGTCATACTTTATGTCAGGGATAACCGCACCGCTGAATATGTCAGCCAGAATTTCGGTGAAAAGACTGTCTTAAAGGAAACCACGAACGAAAGCAAGCAGGGGGGAACCGTAAGACAGGGTCAGGTATTTGCCGGCTCTATCAAATCAATGGGAAAATCATTCCGGGAGGAAAAGGAACGCCGCTTCACGGCTCATGACATAGTCCACCTGAAGAGAAACAGAGCCATAATCTCAATGTCGGACGGGTCAAATATCCTTGAATCTTTCATGGTCGATCTTCTTCCGTTCTATATGAACGATATTTTTCCCGTCTATCATTTCATATTTAAATTCGACAAACCGCTTGAAAAACAGACAGCTTCAAAAATGAAAGCGGTACTTGAAAACACCGCCCGCAATGTCAATGCCGAATTTAAGCGGTTCTCAAACGGGGACAATGCAGTTTATTTCATGTTTGCATTCAGGAAGCCCGTTGACAGGAAATTCGTTGATACAATATACAACGGCATTAAAGGCGGACTTAAAACATACGGTTCAACTAACGGTGAACTGTTTCAGGGCGATCTTGATACAGTTATCGACAAAAAAGCGGAAGCGGGAATTATTTAAATGATTTATGTATTTTATAATTATTCTGTATTTATGCAGTATTTATATATTATGTCCGGTTTATTTAATTTATCCATTGGAGGATCAGTATGAAAGACAGTATCAGAAAGAGAATCATTGAAAAAGGCCGTGACCTTTTATTCACCAAAACTGAAGAAGAGATCACAATGAACCTTATTGCCGGAGAGCTTAACATTACAGCTCCGACAATTTATCATTACTTTAAAGGCAAGGACGAACTCCTTACAGCGGCAAATCAGCTTATCGTGGATGAAATATCAGCCCACCTTGACATTAAATTCCCCCCTTCCATACCATTTGAAATGAGAATCATCACAGCTACAAGCACAGTTGCCGATTATTTCTGGAAAACAGGTCTGCCCGCTTCATACCTTGTTGAAGATCCGCAGGAAAAACCCGTAAAACTCGGTGAATTCAGAAAGAAACTTGCCGGGATGTTCGCAGAACTTAAAAAGACAGACAAACTTAAAACAAAAATATCAGCCGAACAGATCGCATACAGACACCTTGCAACAATGATGGCAGACCTTGTCTATCACAGAGGAACAGGAAAAGGACTTCCGGAGGATTTCGCGGAAAAGGTTTGGCAGCAAAGCTGCCCGTGAAGAGTGACGCGTGAAGAGTGACGAGTGAGAAAAACCCAAAAACTTTAATTCTGATTTGAATTAATTAAAATACTTCCGTTGTGTTTAATTTTTGCTGGAGAGATAAATGAAGAAGCTTTTAATTTCATTGATGTTTGTTCTGTTGTTTTTGGTGGGATCGTGTTCCGAAAAGAGTAAAATGACTGGTCTTTGTGAGAAAGGCGACGAGTTAGCTTGCCGTTGGGTTGAAAAGAATAATTTATGTAAAGGGGGCGAAGGAGGGAATCCTGGAGCTTGTACCTGGCTTAACAATAGAAAAGAGTGTGAAAATGGATCAAAAACTCATTGTTTTGATTTCGCTGTTTCGTTGTATAATGAGAGGATGTTAGATTTGTCCAAAGAATATTTCTTAAAGTCTTTATTGCAGTATTCACAAGAAGAAAGAGAGGGTATTTTTACAGCGTTTTTAGAAGAAAACAAAGTCAATTTCAGGGTTGAAAATTTAATGTATTTTTGGGATGTTGGATGTGATGCGGGTCTTGGTTATTATTGTAGCAAACTGTTTGATATTTTAGAAGAGCGTGGTTTATCGAGTGATTATGCCAGGATGATTAATTTGGCTGAAAAAGGTTGCAGTGCTAATTTTTGTCAGAGCTGTCTAGATCTTGGGCACATTTATGGTGATGGAAAAAGAGGAGTGCCTGAAGATATGAAA
Source organism: Bacillota bacterium (assembly GCA_029559915.1). Classification (GTDB taxonomy): domain Bacteria; phylum Bacillota_I; class Bacilli_A; order Izemoplasmatales; family Hujiaoplasmataceae; genus UBA2289. The sequence goes on along the minus strand of JAKPZU010000208.1, from coordinate 3,486 downwards.
AAGGCGTTAGAGTTCTACAAAAAAGGTTGCGACTCGTGTTCTGAGCGTGTGAACAAGGACGGATTTATGTGGAATGTAAAAGTATTCAGTTGTGAAATGGCCGGCTTATTGTATTTTAAAGGTGAGAAGTTCGGCATACCCAAAAACATAGAACAGTCTTTAAAATATTATAAGATAGGGTATGGTATTGATGCTAAGGGAGACAAGGATATAGAAAAACAGCGTCAGGTAATTTTGAATCAGATGATTGCAGTTACTTGTGGAAACGGAGTGATTGATGAAGGCGAAATTTGTGATGGAGGCGCTAAAAAATGTTCTGAAATATCATCCGTTTATTTGTCCGATACAGCGCAGTGTAAAAAGGATTGTAAAGGGTGGGATATAAAAGGATGTGAAAAAAATTGCTCAGATCCAGACAAATTCTGTTTTACAAATGAAAATTTAAAGTGGTCTATTTTATATGACCCCTTAAGTTGGGATGATGCCGAGACTCACTGTAAAAATCTTGGTGGACGACTTCCGACAATCTCTGAGATGAGATTACTTGTCCGGAACTGTCCTGCCATAGAGCCTGGTGGGTCATGTCATGTTACTGAAGATTGTAGTATTTCAAGTTGTGGTATGTCTTGCAAAGGTTGTCCAGCAGCAGCAGATGGAAGATATTCTAAACTCGGCGACACTGATTGGTTATGGACTTCTACATTCGCTAGTGGAAGCAATAGACGTTGGGCAGTAAACTTTAACAACGGCGAAGTTTATGATTTTGATAAAAATAAGGATAACAGGCTCCATGTCCGTTGTGTGAGTGGTGCTTTAACAGAGAATAAGTTTGAGAATATAAAAAACGAGCCATCTGCCGAGCTGGAGAAAACATCAGAAGTCCCCGCCCCAAGTTTTGACTGCAAGAAAGCAGCTACTTTTGTTGAAAAGACAATTTGCGGCAATGTGACACTTGCAGATCATGATAGAGAGCTTGCTCAAGAATACAAAGCCATATTAAAAAATCCGGAAAAGAAAACAGAGGTTAGGGATTCTCAGAGAAATTGGATTAAAGAGAGAAATACTTGCAAAGATGAAGAGTGTTTAATTAATTCTTACAAAAAAAGACTTGGTGATCTGAAAGGGATGCGTTAATTTTTATTTTCCTTCTGTTGTATATAAAATTCAAAATATGCTTCTATTCCTTCATGGACTGATTTTGCAAAGCGGTCATGATAATCTGTGTGTTTAACCTTCTCTTCATCTTGAGGATTTGTAATTACTGCAGCTTCAATCAAAACAGAAGGAACTTTTGCGTTTTTTAAAACATAAAAACAAGTGTCATAGACTGCATTTTCTTCTGACACAATTTTTCGTCTTTCACCTTTAATATCCTTCATGTGGTAAAGATTGGCTCTAAATCCATTTTTCTGCAAACTTTTTCCAATTAATAGCGATACTTTTTCAGAGACCGATCCCTTTTCTTGTTTGCTACAGAAAAATACTGAAGCCCCTGACATTTTATTGCAGAACCCGTTTTTATCGCCTTTTTCTTTGTTACAGACATCAATATCTATCTGTTGAGCAGAATCATGATGGATTTCAATAATAAGGTCTGCTTTGTACTTTGCCGCAAAATCGGGTCTGTTTTTTAATTTAACCTTTTGAGAAGAATCAATAAGAACATACTCAAATTTATCGCTTTTTATGGAAGCTAATTTTTTAGCAAGAATATCGTTGTAGACAATTTCATATATACCGGAGCTGCTTTTTGCTCCGAAATTATTACCCACGCCAGTGTGTCCGACAAAAATTACAACTCTTGATTTTGAGTTAAGGTTTTTTGCAGGCAGATACGGCAAATAGCTACCAAAAATGGCAATAAAAAAAAGGATGGCAACGAGACATTTTTTCATTTATGAAACTCTCAGGCACATTTTAATAAATGCGTTTTTTAGTTCGGGGTTTGCCCCACCAGTTCCATGCATTCATCCACGTTTTTCCGATTTTTACAAAGTTATAACTCTTCCCTTTTTAACTGCTGTGAGGCCGCTTGTGGTAGAGGGCAACTGGATACTGGTTAATATATAACATCGTATTCAATATTAATTCTCGAAAATTGTGTATTCAAAAATATCGTTGAACGCAGGTCGTTTAAAACTTCGTGAGATGGATGTCCATATTTGTTCCCATAGCCGAAATTGCAAACTGCAGCAACTCTGTTTTCCCGGCGATTAAAGGAATTGCCTATTTTCAATTCTTGAAATTCGTTAAAGTCCCAGTTTTTAGATGAGCCGTGATGTGGCACTTGGACTATATGAGCATTGACCAGTTTGTCTTTAAACGCTTTAGGAAAGGAAAGTGGATTATTGCCGGGATTAATAGAAGTGTCTCCGAATAAAAGGGTACCCAACATTTTTTGATTTTTATTTATAAAGTTGTGACATCCGTGCGAAAAATGGCGGCAACAATAATCATTGCAAAGATGATTCAGTTCGCAATCAGAATAAATTCTGCTATAAAGGCACTTGAAACCGATTGGACCATGCAGGAGAACAAGTCCGTGAGAATTAATTTCACCGATACAGTCAGTGTAACATTTATGAGCTTCTTTTCTATTGTCAGTTACGATTTTTCTTATATCTTCTGGAGTTAAATATTCGTGTGCTTTTTTCTTCAGTATCTTTTTTAAGCGATCGTGTAATTTGTCTATTGCGTTTTGGCTTACACTTTTAGAATAAGTTGTAAACTCCCAATATTGTTTAATAAAAAATTGCAAGTTGTTTTCATATACCTTAACTTTTTCTTGTTTATTAAATTCTTTTTCTTCTGTTTTTTCATCTGGCGTTCCGTTTGGATACATATCTTCGGATTGATTTTCCTTGTCGAAACCTTGATATTCTTTTGCTGGTTCGCTATCAGACTTGACGAAGAAGACTTTGATTCCACTATTTTTACTGTTATTTTGAATAAATGTATGAGGACTATCAATAAAAGAGGAATAATCGGCGAATGATAAATTATTATTATCAGGTGAATTGTCGGCTGGCATTGATGTTAAAAAGAATTTTCTGTGTTCTTCACCAATATATGGCAAAATAATGTTTTTTACTTCAAACTCTGTCAGTAGACGCTTTAAGCCGGAGACATGATCGTAATCCAGGTGCGAAATAAACAGCAATTCAATCTCATCATTATTGCATGGAAAACAGCAAGGACGGTATTTGAAATCTGTTATTTCGTTGTTTAATGACTGACTTTTTCCAGCTATGAAATGACTTGTCCCGCAGTCGTAAACAACTGTAAAAACTTTTATTGTTTCATGATCCCAGATTCGTCCACCATAAAACGAACCCTGCCCCGCCTTAAAAAAAGAAAATATTGCTTTCATTGTTCTCATTTTGTTGTTGACTTAAGCTTTCTGCTAATTTTTTCTTAATATCTGAAACTCTCACAATTTCCTCTTTCCCCTAATCCAAATCATTAAAATTATAGCTTTATCAGCTT
>JAKPZU010000163.1 GCA_029559915.1 Bacillota bacterium | reverse complement strand
AGTATAAGGACGATTTTCCAGCTTTTTATAGTCAAGTTACAAATGACATTAAACAAGCACTCAAGGGTGACAATCTGAGTGATGAGGAAGGTAAGGATGATTTAGTTTATATATCATCGCTTCCTTGGACTCAATTCACTGGATTGACTCATCCTTTTAAAAGAGACGATCTTCACAGCATCCCTCGAGTAACTTTTGGAAAGTATTTTGAAGATAATCAAAAAATTAAGTTACCGTTCTCCATTCAGGTTCATCACGGCTTGGTCGACGGTTTGCATATCAATCGTCTATTACAGGAAATAGATGAAGTAATAAACTGTTTTTAAAAAATTTAATATTGCTGATTATTTAGGTGTATAACAGGGAATTAGGTGAAATTCCTAAACTGTGCCAGCAACCGTAAATCCGTTTTTCTTTACATGTTTTACCATTGCTTATTTTTAAGTGAGAAGGTAGTAAAGATTTTTAGGATAAGTCGGGAGACCTACCTAATTAATTAAATACATTAAGGGAGATTTAAACGATGAAAGCATTAAAAAGAATTGTACTGGGCTCTTTACTATTCTTGACAGTTGTAGTTTTAGGTGCATGCGCTCAAAAAACAACCGTTCTTGGGATTGGTGAAGTGACAGTAGAGATTATCACAAACGGTGATAATCCAGAAACTCAAACGGTGGAAACTGAGTACATCTCAAATTCAAAAACCATTAGGTTTGAAGAAACTGATGATTTAATGGGTATTTTGAGAGCGAATTTTACGGTTTACTGCGCTAATCAAGAAGGCGATAAAGACGAGACGTGTTCCTATGACTCAGGCTTTGGGCGTTATCTGGTGGCGATTGACTCGCTCGATGCGACCACCATTACCAACGGTTACATATCATTCTACATTGATGGTACCTATGCCATCACGGGAATAGATGAAACTAATTTGGTAGACGGAAGGGTTTACAGTTTTAAACTTGAAACCTTCTAAAAAAGATATGATCAGAAGCATCACCTTAGCGGGGATGCTTCTGGCAATACTCTTTGTGCAGGAACAATTGTTGGTTCTCGTCCCGCAATTTCAGTTTACTGTTGTCTTGATTATCGTGTATGCCGCGATTTTTCCATATAAAATCCTTTTACCAATGATTTTTGCCTATGTTCTCTTGGACAACATCTATATGGGAACCATGAACTATCTATATTTCATTCCCATGGCCTTCGCATGGTTGGCTCTAGCTAGTATTTCTAGAGCAATCCGGCACAAGCCGTTCTACGTCCAAGTAATACTTGCGCTAGCATTTGGTTTTGTTTATGGCTGGGTTTACTTGCCGGCAAGAATGATTGAACAGGGAGTGGGGATATTCTGGGTTTACTTAAAGATGGATTTGCCATTTGAAATCATGATGGCCGCATCTAATCTTTTAACAATGTTAGTAGCCTATCAACCACTAAGGTATAGTCTGGAAAAATTAATAAATGAAAAAATATAACCGTGAGAATTGCTCTCACGGTTTATCTTTTTATTTGATGACGAATTCTCCAGCAATGATATCAAAGACGTAATCTTTATTAGCAATGATGTTGGAAGCAATGATTTCTCTGGCTATCATCGATTCGATATGATGTTGGATATAACGCTTGATTGGTCTTGCGCCATATTCCGGGTCGAATGCAGCATTTAAGATTGATTCTTTTACAGCTTTTGTGAAGTCAATCTTGATTTTTTGTTCCAGTAATCTCTTATTGAGTTCATTTAGCAGTTTATCAACAATCTTTTCTTGTACTGCTTTACTTAGAGGGTTAAAAATGATAATTTCGTCGATACGGTTGATGAATTCAGGTTTAAAACTTTGCTTAACCATTTCCATAACTTGATTTTTAGCATCTCTATCACCGTTGACCAAAAACTTGGAGCCAATATTTGATGTCATGATGATGATGGTATTCCTAAAGTCGATGACTCGACCTTGATTGTCGGTTAAACGACCGTCATCAAGGATTTGCAAAAGGACATTGAATACTTCACTATGGGCTTTTTCGATTTCATCAAACAAGACAATTGAATAAGGTTTTCTTCTGACGGCTTCAGTAAGTTGACCACCTTGGTCATAGCCGACGTATCCCGGAGGAGCGCCGATAAGACGGGAAACGGAGAAGCGTTCCATATATTCCGACATGTCAATTCTGACTATTTGATTTTCATTTGCGAATAATTGTTCAGCCAAAGATTTTGCAAGTTCGGTTTTACCAACACCAGTTGGTCCTAGGAACATGAAACTACCGATTGGTCGATCAACATTCTTGATGCCAGCCCTTTGACGGATGATGGCATCACTGACAAGTTCGATAGCTTGATCTTGACCAATGACACGTTTTTTGAGTTCTTCAGCCAAGTGAATGAGCTTATCTCTATCACCCTGAATCAATTTAGCTACCGGAATATGAGTCCATTTGGAAACTACTTCGGCGATATTTTCTTCTTTAACGGTTTCTGAAATTAATCTGTGATTTGCATTGTCGGATAAATCGGCAATAGCTTTCTCCAGTTGAGGAATCTTTGCGTATTGTAGTTCGGCCGCTTTCGAGTAATCTGAATTGTTATAGGCGTTTTGGAGTTGGAGTTTATAGTTATCCAACTCAGCTTTTAAATCTTTGACTTGACCTAGTTCCTTTTTCTCGTTTTCCCAAATATCACGAATTTCTTTTTCTTGTTTTTTTAAATCAGCTAATTCAGCTATGAGGGTCTTCAGTCTTGATTTAGA
>JAKPZU010000091.1 GCA_029559915.1 Bacillota bacterium | reverse complement strand
CCATGAGCAATGGTGTGGTGCAAGAAAAATATCCCATTCCAGCATTAAGCTGTTTTTATGTGATTCAGTTTTATTAAGGACTTCCGCCCATATATAATGGTCTGCATCCCCTCCAAAAAGAAATCTGCAAGTGACATCTTTGTCATCAGGTTTAATCTTAAACCTTGCTTGCATTACAATACTGCAGAAATTTTGGTCTTTCTCTGCTGTACCAATTATCAGGCTTTCTTTAAAAGGAGCATGTACGAAAAGTTCAAAATTATTCAGAACTTTCCCATTGAATTTATTAATGGTTTCGCCCGGAATACTATTTGGTAAAGATTGAAATCTTTCTTCGGCATCGTACCCAATTAACCTTAATCTATTGCCAGCAGCATCCTTATCTCTGCTGTCATTCTGCCATAGTTTTCTACGTCTTTCAGCTTCTCTTTTAAGTGATTTTGCATCCTCATTGGTACAATCCTTAAAAACCATTGAAGTTACCCATAGCTCATCGATAATAATTTCTTCATTTTCTCTGTTTGAATCACCAAAGTCTTCTGGTTTCCCGAAATAAAAGTTCTTTTTGAAACCCAACAAGTGGTCATTATCCGGATGTGTTACAATAAACACATCAAGATGAACATTTTTGTCCCTTTTGGGAAGTTCTGAAAGCAAATCTCCCTTTACATTAAAAATTTTGCTTCCCGATTCTGTTTCTTCCCCTTCCCGAAGCTTACAGTCAACAAGAATATTTGTTCCATCGGATAGCTTTATGAGACTGGTATCTCCATTATCTACCGGATAAAATTTAATTTGATGTTTACTCATAACTGTTATTTTTTCTACTTTTAATAAGTATAACCATGAATTTTTAATTCTGGTCATGACCAAAGATTTTTTTTGCTGGTTATTATAATGACAAAGGTCGGATGACAAGACGAGAATTAGTTTTACAGAAATTACATGAACTTTCGGATTCAGAGATAAATGAAGCTATCCGGCAACTTACTCGTCATGTTTGTGCCAGACTTAGGCTCGGTTCTTTAATAGACAGGACAAAATCCGGAGCACATTCTTCAAATAATCTTGGCATGGATGCAGTAGATTATTATGTTGGAGAGTCATTCAGACGTTTATATGAACCCGATGGATGGGAATGGCAATTTGAGAAGTACTCTTTTGTCGAACAGCTTATGAGGATTGCAAATCACCTAATTTCATGGAAAGTATCAGCGTATAAAAAATCAAAAGACAATCTTCCTGAATTTGATGACAGGGACGCAGGTGATATTTATGAGCTGAGTGAAACAAGTGACTGCCCGGATGATGTAACTGAAGATACTGTTACAGAGTTGACCAGACTTGCTTATGAAGTTTCAAAAGATGATGATAATCTCAGTTATTTCACGATGCGATATTTTGAGAAGGCTGACTTCAAAACAATTGCATTAGAAATGGGACTGTCTGTTGAACAGGTTTATGTATTGCGAAAAAAGCTTGTCCGTAGATTATTGCCCTTTAAAAATGAACTGATAGATTAAATAGGATTTTATGGAAAATGCAAACTATAAAGAAATATACCATCTGATAGATGATTTGTTTAACGTCTATCTTGACGGGAAACATGAAGCTGATGACGATGTATGTATTATCCAATCAGGGATTGACATAGACTCCATTGTGACCAAAAATATGATGTTGGTTCGGCAATTGAAAACCAAAACAAAAGCAGAATTAAATCAGGCAAAACATAATCGTGTATTGAATTTCCTTCAGGATTTGCAGAACGGTATCAGGGCACAAGCTGAAGAGTATTTGAAATTAGCTGATGAAATATTCTCGCAGCCAAAAGTGGCAGAGGTACTTCCAAAATACAGAAATCTGACAGAAATATCAGAACAAGACCAGAAATCGATGCTTTTAGATGCCAAACTTCTGGACATTTTAAGCGACATTGAAAAGGAATATAATTCCCCAAAGAATGAGTAGTAAAGCCTTAGCGGCAGTAAGTAAAGTTTATGCGGAGTGTGGAATTACTTCTCCATTTGAGATTCCTCTCGAAACTATTATTTCAAGCAGGAATATTATAATTCGTGAGGAAGTACTGGAAGGAGCTGAAGCCAGAATTTTGATGAATGAAAATTCTGGAATTATTACGATTGACAACAGAATTTACCCTTCTACAAAAAAAAGGTTCATTCTGGCACATGAACTGGGACATTTCGAGTTACACCGCAATCTTATTAGAGGCTTTAATGATACAGACGAAACCATTAATCATTGGTATCAATATAATTTGAAATCAGAGGAAATTGAAGCAAACGAATTTGCGGCAGAATTTTTAATGCCAGCAGAATTATTTCGAAATGAATGCAAGGGGAAAATATTTGACCATCGAGTTATAGAGCATTTATCGAATTATTTTAAAGTAAGTAAAACCGCTGCTATCCTCAAGTTCGTTAAGGAAAACAACGGAAATCATCCAATTTTTGTTGTTTGCTGCCAAAACAACGTTATGAAATGGTTTAAAAAATCGGATGACTTTTATCATTATTCACTTTTTAGTCGCAATCTTCCTCCCCCAAGTGGGAGCGTTGCTTTCGATATATTTGATAAGGGTAGCGCATATTATGGTGAAGAACAAACCCAACAAATATGGAAATCCGATTGGTTTGAAACGAAAGATAATGAAAAAGATACCATTTTTTTTGAGTACTGTCTCTATGTCAAATCATATAATTACACCCTCAGTGTTATTTGGGAGAAATGACATTTTTGTTCCACAACAATAATCCAATCTTTTACCCGGTTACGAATTAATAACCTTCTCAAGTCAATTCCCGTTTGAGTAAACAGATTAACAATTTTTATTTCGTGTCGTATGTACAGCAATAGCTGTTTTGAAATCACTTAATGACCAAAGCCAATAACTACCAGAGTAATCCATATTCCATTCCAGAGTATAAGTCCTTTTACTTTCCAGTTCCTGAACTCTCAGGTGAATAATTTCCTCTTTTATTTTGATGTCCAACAGCCGGACTGCAACAGACTTATTACCAGATAGACTGCTTTCAACTTTAAGGTAGGGTATATTTATTGATAATCTTTTATTTCTGGTTGAAATAATAGGCAGGTCAAGCATAATTTCTGATGAAGAAATGAATTCCAATATCTTCTTTCCATAACTGTTATAAAACGGTTGTGGAAGTTCTGAGTTGTCCTTTAAGCGGTCATTGGCTGTTTTGGGGCGGTATTGCTCCCTAATATTAGGTTTGCTATTTATTGATGATTCAGATTGTCCTCTCACAGCCATTACCTCAGCCAATTTGGTAATAAATGGTATTGATACAAATGAAAACAGGCTATCTTCTTTGGTTAAATCCTGAGTGTAAATCTGCCATTTAAGCTTGTGATAGTTCCATAGTTTCAGGAAGAGTACATCCCCTTCCTGCCAAAGTTCCAATAGTTTTGCAGGGTAAATTAACGGGTCAATTGTATCTGGGTAAATAATTAGCATCTCTTCCCCAATTTTTACAGTTTTCATGGGGGAGAGTATGCATTGGTGTTGAATCGCATAAGTGTCAGATGATAATTGAATTAACTTCAATCCTACCGTATTTCTGGCGTTAGTTCCCATTCTTATCTTCAATTAATTCAAGTAACTCATTATCATTTATTTTGCTTTTCATGCATTCATTAAACACCATGTTCTTCACATCCTTATAGCGAATGAATATGCAGCTTGGGTGTTGATTATTAACGTCAAGTGAATATTGGACTGCCTTATTTGTTGAGACTTCAGTTAAAGAAAGTATGATTCTTCCATTCTGGTAATCAGTGGAGTTTATGCGATATAATCCAAACCCACTTGGTGACACTGCGAGATAGTCTTCACCGAAATCCGGAATACCAGTGGAATTTTCATGTCTTAGGAAAACTTTAAGATGTTGATAAACGTCTGGATGTTTTTCCATTTCGCTTACCATCTCATCAATACTGTTTGGATATTTTCTTTCCATAAGAATTTCAATATTTAGTGCAAAAGAGCAACCACCACCGTAACCCCCCATGATACCCCCCCACTCATACCCCTATCTTATTGGCTG